>JAJZPI010000038.1 GCA_021811275.1 Deltaproteobacteria bacterium | reverse complement strand
CCAGGGCACCATTTTCCTGGACGAGGTGGGCGAGTTGCCGGTGTCCATGCAGGTCAAGCTATTGCGGGTGATCCAGGAGCGAGAGGTGGAGCGGGTGGGCGGCACCCGCACCCTGCGCCTGAACTTCAGGGTGATCGCGGCCACCAACCGCAACCTGAAGGACATGATCGAGGCCGGCGGCTTCCGGGGCGATCTCTTCTACCGCCTGAACATATTCCCTCTGCGCACCCCAGCCCTGCGCGAGATCGCCGAGGACATCCCCCGCCTGGCCTATCACGTGCTCTCCCATCTCAAGGAGCGCGGAGCGGAGGCCCCCCGCCGCATCTCCCCGGAGGCCATGAGCCTGCTCATGGCCTATCCCTGGCCGGGCAACGTGCGCGAGCTGCAAAACGCCCTGGAGCGGGCGGCGGTGGAGGCCGGCGAGGGGGGAACCATCCAGGCCGTGCACTTGCCGCCGGAGATAAGCTCCTCCCCCACCCCACCCGAGCGGCGTCCCGCGCCCGAGCCCCTGGGCAGCCTCAAAGAGGAGTTGGCCCGGCATGAGCGCCTGGTTATCGAGCGGGCCCTGGCCCTAGCCCGGGGCAACCGCACCAAGACCGCGCAGATATTGGGAATTCACCGCACGGGCCTCTATCAGAAGCTCCGGCGGCACGGGCTGGAGCCTCCGGAGGCCGTCATGACCGGCGAGGATTATGTATAAATTAATCTACAAACGTAGAATAATTTATACATAATCCGCTCAGGCCACCTTTTTGTAGCTAACTTGTAATCACGCCTAAGAATTTTGTGCGATTTCCGGCCCGGTTGCTGTAGATTATTTTATACGGCAAATCTTCCGGGCGCGGCCGCCCGCCTCATCCTTGCCTGGCCCCGCGAGGCTCTTCCGAAAAATATTCTTTGTAAACGCTATGTTGACTCGCCGGACCGACGTGGGCACGAAGATTGCTCTAAAGCCTGGCAACAATCATGCGCGCGGCCGAGTCCGCTTCGGACCAAAACAAGGGAGCAACAAGACGATGGACTTTCAAATACCCGAAAATCTTCGCCTCATGGTCGACACCATCCGGCGCTTCGTCAAACAGGACTTGGACCCCATCAGCCGCCAGGTTGAGGACGAAGACCACATCCCCGAGGAGATCGTGGACAAGATGCGCGAGCTGGGGTTGTTCGGCCTGTCCATCCCCGAGGAGTACGACGGCCTGGGCCTGGGCGTGTTGGGCGAGTGCCTGGTCTACGAGGAGCTTTCCAAGGCCAACGCCTGCTTCCGCACCCGCGTCGGCACCAACAACGGCATCGGCTCCCAGGGCATCCTTCTGGACGGCACCGAGGAGCAGAAGCAGCGCTACCTGCCCAAGCTGGCCAGCGGCGAGTGGACCAGCTGCTTCGCCCTTTCCGAGCCCGAGGCCGGCTCCGACGCCGCCAACGTGCAGACCACCGCCGAGTTGAAGGGCGGCGAGTGGGTGCTCAACGGCCGCAAGCACTTCATCACCAACGGCAGCGTGTCGGACATGGCCTGCGTCTTCTGCCTGACCGACAAGGCCAAGCGCGCCAAGGGCGGCATCACCGCCTTCATTGTGGAAAAGACCGACCCCGGCTTCTTCGTGGGCACCATCGAGCGCAAGATGGGCATGCGCGGCTCCCACACCTGCGAGCTGATCTTCGACAACTGCCGCATCCCCGCCGACCGGGTGATCGGCGGCGAGAAGATGATCGGCCAGGGCTTCAAGACCGCCATGAAGACCCTGGACAAGGGCCGGCTGACGATGGGCGCCTCCGCCCTGGGTTCGGCCCAAAAGCTCCTGGACCTCTCCGTGGACTACGCCAAGCAGCGTATCCAGTTCGGCAAGCCCATCGCCGAGTTCCAGGCCATCCAGTTCAAGCTGGCCGAGATGGCCACCAACATCTACGCCGCCCGGCAGATGCTCTACCACGCCGCCTGCCTGCGCGACACCAAGGGCTCGGCCATCATCAAGGAGGCCTCCATGGTCAAGCTCTTCTGCACCGAGATGGCCGCCCGCGTGGCCGACGAGGCAGTGCAGATCTTCGGCGGCATGGGCTACATGAAGGACTTCCCCGTGGAGCGCTACTATCGCGACCTCCGGCTGACCCGCATCTACGAAGGCACCAGCGAAATCCAAAAGGTCGTCATCGCCCGCGAGGTGCTGCGGGACTAGGGAGCGAAATTTGAGCGGGGGAGGCCTGTTGGGCTCCCAAAAAGTTCTCCCCCGCGACCCTTCCCAAAAAGGCAGGGGGGCGGGGAAGGCCCTTCATCACTTTGGAGAAGTCAGGAAATGGCAATCGATAAGGTATTCATCGTCGGCTCGGGCTTGATGGGAGCGGGCATCGCCCAGGTCTGCGCGCAGAGCGGCGTGCGGGTGACCCTTTGCGACGTGAACCAGGAGGCCCTGGCCAAGGCCCAAAAGAACATCGCCTGGAGCGTGGGCAAGTTCGTGGAAAAGGGCAAGGTCGCCGGCACGGTGGATGAGATCATGGCCCGCATCGCCTTCACCGGCGACCTGACCGCCTGCGCAGGGCATCCTCTCGTCATAGAAGCGGTCTTCGAGAACCTGGAGCTTAAGCGCGAGATCTTCGCCAAGCTCGACGCCGCCGCCGATGCCGGCGCCCTGATCGCCAGCAACACCAGCGCCATCAGCATAAGCATGCTGGCCGCGGCCACCAAGCGTCCGGAGAAAGTCTTCGGCCTGCACTTCTTCAGCCCGGTGCCCATGATGGCGGCGGTGGAGGTGGTCAAGGGCCAGTTCACCACCGACGAGGTTTTTCAGGCCGGCCGGGACTTCGCCTATGCCATCGGCAAGGAGCCCATCATGGTGCACAAGGACGTGCCGGGCTTTTTGATCAACCGCATCAACTTCCCCGCCACGTGCGAGGCCATGCGCCTGGTGGAGATGGGCGTGGGAACGGTGGAGGACGTGGACAAGGGTCTGCGCCTGGCCTCTGGCCGCAAGATGGGCATCTTCGAGACCGGCGACATGGTCGGCCTGGAGGTGACTTTTGGGGCGCTGCTGGCCATCTACGAGGAGACCAAGGACCCGCGCTGGTTCCCGCCGGCCATCCTGCGGCGCAAGATCGCCGCCGGCCACGTGGGCAAGAAGGTGGGCAAGGGCTGGTATCTCTACGACGAGCAGGGCAACAAGATCGGTCCCAACACCTAGGAGTGTGTCGGAGAAAGCCAGCCATGACTTTCTCCTCTTGCCGCTTGCCAAAAGTGAATATTGGCAAGCTTTTGAAATTGCGCCAAATCGTCATTTGGCACAATTTCGGGCGGGCCGTCCATATCCCGCCCGGGAGCCTGTCGAAGGATTGCTCCGACAGGCTCCTAGAGCCGGAAGCCGGCGGGGGCCGTCAACGAATCTAGCCTTAAGGAGAACCAAAGATGAAGCAAGCGGTTATCGTCAGCGCCGCGCGCACGGCGGTGGGGCGTTTCGGCGGAACCTTGAGCGCGGTGACCGACCGCGCCCTGGCCGGCCTGGTGGTCAAGGAGGCCATCAAGCGCGCCGGCATCGGCCCCGAGGCGGTTGAGGAGCTGATCTTCTCCCAGCAGTACCGGACCGGCGAGCTGCCTCCCAACATGGCCCGGCCCGTCTCCATCGACGCCGGCCTGCCCATCCCGGTGCCCTCCTTCACGGTGGCCAAAGCCTGCGGCGGCTCGCTCAAGACCACCTTCCTGGCCGCCCAGGCCATCAAGGCCGGCGACGCCGACCTGATCGTGGCCGGCGGCGTGGAGTCCATGAGCACCGCGGCCTACCTGCTGACCAAGGCCCGCTGGGGCTATCGCCTGGGCCACGGCCAGCTCATGGACCAGCTGGTGCTCTTCGACCCAATCAGCGGCAACACCATGGGCGAGACGGCCGAGAACGTGGCCGAGCGCTACGAGATCAGCCGCGCCGACCAGGACGCCTTCGCGCTCGAAAGCCAGCGCAAGGCCGCCGAGGCCGTCAAAGCCGGCCGCTTCAATGACCAGATCGTGCCCGTGCCCATCCCCACCAAAAAGGGCGAGCCCAAGCTCTTCGCCATGGACGAGCATCCCCGCTCCGACACCACCGCTGAAATGCTCGCCGGCCTGAAGCCGGTCTTCAGGAAGGGCGGCAGCGTCACCGCCGGCAACTCCAGCGGCATGAACGACGGGGCCTCGGCGGTGGTGGTGGCCAGCCGCGAGAAGGCCGCCGAGCTCTCGCTCAAGCCCCTGGTCTCCATCGTGGCCTACGCCTCGGTGGGCGTGGAGCCGGCCTACATGGGCATCGGCCCGGTGGACTCCACCAAGCTTGCCTTGGCCAAGGCCGGCCTGACGGTGGGCGACATCGACGTTGTCGAGCTCAACGAGGCCTTCGCCTCCCAGTCCCTGGCCTGCATCCGGCTGCTGGGCCTGGACCAGGCCAAGGTCAACGTCAACGGCGGGGCCATCGCCCTGGGGCATCCCATCAGCGCCACCGGCGGGGTGATCCTGACCAAGCTCATCTACGAGCTGAAACGCTCGGGCAAGGAACTGGGCCTGGCCACCATGTGCCTGGGCGGCGGCCAGGGCGTGGCCCTGATCGTCAAGAACGAAGCCTAGGACCCAGGGCCGGCAAGTAGAAGCACCCTGGCGCGCCGGACGGACGGCCCCACCCCCCCCGGGGCCGCCCGTCCGGCCGCGCCAAACTCCGCAGCGCCTTCGGCGGCGGCAGGCGGGAGGCATACGTGAACATCGCCGAATTGTTAACCGGCAGCGCCCAGCGCCGTCCCCATCACCCGGCCTTGCGCGCCAATGACCAGACCCTGACCTATGGCGAGTTGAACGCGGCCGTGGACCGGCTGGCCCGGGGCCTGGCCCGAAAAGGGCTAAAGGCCGGCGACGTCTGCGTGCTGATGATGCCCAACTCCCCGAGTTGGGTATTGTCTTATTACGCCCTGGCCAAGATCGGCGCGGTGGTGGTGCCGGTCAATTTTCTCTACCGGGTGGGCGAACTGGGACACATCTTCAAGGACTCAGGGGCGCGGGCCTTCATAGGCCACGCAGATCATCTCGAACACGCATCACGGGTCTTGGCCGGGCTGCCGCAGCTTGACATCCGCATCGCCGAAGGCAAGCCTGCCCCAGGGTTCGCGCCCCTGGAGTCCTTCCTGGCCGAACCGGGGGAGTTCCCCACCCACCCCGCGGCCGACGACGACCCCTTCGCCATCATCTACACCAGCGGCACCACCGGTCTGCCCAAGGGGGCCATGCTGACCCACCTGAACCTGGTCAGCAACGCCCGCACCCTGGCCGAGATGCGCCACAACGAGGAGCATTACGTGGTGCTGGGGGTATTGCCCCTGTTCCACATCTACGGCCAGACCAGCGCCTTGAACGCCAGCTTCTGCCTGGGCATCACCTTGCGGCTGTGGGCGCACTTCGAGGCCGAACAGATCATGGCGGCCATCGAGGAGGAGGACGCCGCGGTATTCATCGGGGTGCCCACCATGTACAACCGGCTGGCCGAGCTGGGCGCGGCCAACCCCCCTCGCAAGAAGTCGCTCAAGTATTGCATCTCCGGAGGGGCCTCATTGCCGGTGGAGATACTCCACCGTTTCCAGAAGGCCTTCCAGGCCACCATATACGAAGGCTACGGGCTGACCGAGTGCTCCCCGGTCTGCGTGGAGAATCCCTTCGGCAAGCCCACCAAGCCGGGCTCCATCGGCCGGGCCATCCCCGGCTTTGCCGCGCGGGTGGTAGACGCCGCGGACCAGGACGTGGCCCAGGGCGAGGTGGGCGAGCTGATCGTCAAGGGGCCGGGGGTGATGAAGGGCTACCTCAACCAGCCCGATGCCACCGCCCAGACCTTGCGCGGCGGCTGGCTGCACACCGGCGACCTGGCCCGCATGGACGAGGACGGCTATCTCTACATCGTCGACCGCAAGAAGGACATGATCATACGCGGGGGCTACAACGTCTACCCGCGCGAGATCGAGGAGGTGCTCTACCAGCACCCGGCGGTCCTGGAGGTCGCGGTGGTGGGCGTGCCCCACGCCGACTTGGGCGAGGAGGTCTGCGCGGTGGTGGTCCCCCGCGAGGACGTGGCGGTCACCCCCGAGGAACTAAGGGAGTTCGTCAAGCAGCGGGTGGCCCCCTACAAGTACCCCCGCCAGGTGCGCCTGACGCGGGAGCTGCCCAAGACCAGTACCGGCAAGGTGCTCAAGCGCCAGATTCCGCGCTAGCCGAGGAGGATCAACCGGGCCCCCGGGGGCCCATTCATACAAGACGCGCCGTTTTTGGCCGGGCCCGGCCAAAACAGGCGCGCGAGGGAGGCAGACGATGGGCAAGAAATCTTTGGCGGCCTTGGCCTTGGTTATTCTGCTGGCGGGAGGGCTATTGGCCGCGCCGGCCTCGGCGGAGACGGTGCTGCGCTTCCAGTGCGCCTATCCCGAGAACGCCAACGTGGGACAGACCACTTTGTTCTTCGCCAGCGAGGTGGCGCGCCTGACCGGCAACCAGGTGCAGGTCAAGGTCTTCTGGCCCGACCAGCTCACCAAGACCGGCGAGGCCTTCGATGCGGTGCGCCAGGGCATGCTCGACGGCTACTCCGGCTCCCTGCTCTATTTCGCCGGCAAGGTGCCGGAGGTCAACGTGCAATGGCTGCCCTTCAACTGGGCCAACGGGGCCGAGGCCCTGGAGGTGATCAACAAGCAGGGCTTTGGCCAGGTCTTCGGCGAGGCGGTGGCCAAGCACGGCGTCACCTACCTGGGCTCGCTCTCGGTGGCCTCCATGGGCCTGCTGACCAAGTTCCCGGTGACCAAGATCGAGGATATACAGGGCAAAAAGATCCGCGCCGTGGGCATGGAGGCGAACATCATGAAGGCTCTGGGCGCCAGCGCGGTGGCCATCTCCGGGGCCGAGCAGTACATGGCCCTGCAACGCGGCACCGTCGATGGCACCGACTTCCCCTGGTACACCATCGGCCAATACAAGTTCTACGAGGTGCTGGACCACATCGTCCAGCCCGCCCTGCACACCCCGGGCGTGGTGGAAATCATAATCAACAGCAAGACCTTGAACGGTTTGAGCCCCGAGCATCAGAAGGCCCTGCGCCAAGCCGCCATGTCGGCCGAGCAAAAGAGCTTCGCCGACAGCGACGCCCTGGACAAGCACGCGGTGGAGGACGCGGCCAAGCACAACGTGAAGATATCGGTCATTCCCGACGCCGAGATGGTCAAGTTCCGCGCGGCCTGCAAGCCCCTGTGGGAGTCCGAGGCCAAGAAGTCCCCGTTCTCGGCCAAGCTGGTCCAGATTCTCAAGGATCATCTGAAGAAGAAGGGCCTGGACAACTAGGGGTGTGTCGGAGAAGGCCATCCATGGTTTTCTCCTCTTGGCGCTTGCCAAAAGCAAATTTTGGCAAGCTTTCGAAATTGCGCCAATTGTCATTTGGCACAATTTCGGGCGGGCCGCCCATGGCTCGCCTAGGAGCCTGTCGAAGAATTACTCCGACAGGCTCCTAGCTCAAAACCACCAAAAAGGCGGGGCCTCCCCTGGGCCCCGCCCGCGAGGCCAAGGCGCATGGAGAGATTCACGGGCTGGGTGAGTCGGTTGAATGTACTGGTGGGGCTGATGGTCGCGCCCTTGGCGGGAATCATCACCCTGCTGGTGCTCTACGAGGTGCTGGTGCGCTATGTCTTCAACGCGCCCACCAGCTGGACGGCCGAGGTGGAGAACTATCTTCAGATCGGCATGGTCATGCTGGGCGGCGGCTACGCCCTGCACCATGGCGGCCACGTGCGGGTGGACGTGCTCTACCGCAATTTCGGCGCGCGGGGCAAGGCCTGGGTGGACGTCTTCACCGCCCTGTGCGTGCTGGCGTCCATGACCCCCATCGTTTACTTCGGAGCCGATCTTTCCTGGGAGGCCTTCGAGACCGGGCAGACTTCAGTCAGCGCGGCGGAGATCATCCTCTGGCCCTCCATGGTCATGGTGCCGGTGGGGGCCGCTCTGGTGGGCCTGCAGGCCCTGGCCGGCGGTCTGAACGGCGCGGCCACGCTTTTGGGCCACGCTCCGGAAGGGAAGTGAGCCATGGAAACCTGGCAGCTTTCCCTGATCGTCTTCAGCGCGCTCACGGCGCTGTTGCTGGCCGGCGTGCCCATCGCCTTCGCTTTGCTGGCCCTGGGCGCCGCGGGCACCCTCTACGTCTGGGGGCCCAAGGGCCTGTTGATGCTTTTCAACACCGCCTACGGCGAGGGCACCAGCTACATCCTTCTGGCCGTGCCCCTGTTCGTGCTCATGGCCAACGTGCTCAAGTTCTCGGGCATGGCCGACGAGCTTTACGAAATTGTCTACCGCTGGATGGGCCGGCTGCGCGGCGGCCTGGCCATGGGCACGGTGGCCATCTGCGCGGTGTTCGCGGCCATGGCCGGCATCAGCAGCGCCGCCACCATCAGCATGGGGCTCATCGCCCTGCCCTCCATGCTCAGCCGAGGCTACCACAAGGGCATCGCCCTGGGCTCCATCAACGCCGGCGGCGCCCTGGGCATCCTCATCCCGCCCTCGATCATCATGGTGCTCTACAGCAACATGACCGATGTCTCGGTGGGCCAGCTCTTCGCCGGTGGAGTCATGCCCGGCATCCTGCTCAGCGTGATCTTCATCCTCTATATCGGCGTGCGCTGCTTCTTCCAAAAAGAGCTGGGCCCTCCGGGCGAAGAGCGCTTCACCCTGGCCCAGAAGATGGCCACCCTGAAGGGCGTGGTCTCACCGCTGCTCCTGGTGGCCCTGGTGCTGGGGGTGATGTACACCGGCATCTGCACCCCCACCGAGGCGGCGGGCATCGGCGCGGGCGGGGCCTTCCTGGCCGCGGCCATCCACCGCCGGCTGACCTGGGAGCGGGCCAAGCAGTCGCTTTTGGAAACCATGCATCTGACGGTGATGATCTTCTGGATCATCATCGGGGCCAACGCCTTCACCCACTTCCTGGCCTACGCGGGCATCCAGGACATGCTGCAAAAGGCCATTCTATCCATGGAGGTCAACCGCTGGGTGGTCATGGGGGTGATCCAGTTCATATACTTCGTCCTGGGCTGCTTCCTGGACCCGGCCGGCATCCTGCTCCTGACCACTCCGGTCTTCGTGCCGGTCATCACCCAGCTGGGCTTCGACCCCCTGTGGTTCGGCATCCTCTTCACGGTCAACATGGAGATGGCCTACATCACGCCGCCTTTCGGCTTCAACCTGTTTATACTTAAAGGGGTATGTCCCCCCTCCATCACCATGACCGACATCTACAACTCGGTCTGGCCCTTCGTGGGCTGCCAGGCCCTGGCCCTGGTGCTGTGCATGATCTGGCCCGAGATAGCCTTGTGGCTGCCGGATCAGATGGTGGTCAAGTGATCGCGATGAACCTCTCTCTCCAACAGGCGGACGAATCATGAGCGAGCAGTTGGCGCGGTATGAGATAAGGGACCAGGTGGCGGTGGTCACCATCGACCACCCCCCCATGAATGCCCTGGACGTGGCCACCAAGGAGGCGGTGGGCGCGGTCTTCGCCGAGCTGGACCAGCGCCGGGGCGAGATTCGGGCGGTGGTCGTCGCCGGCGAGGGCCCCAAGGCCTTCGCCGCCGGGGCGGACATCAAGACCTTTCTGGAGCTGAACCCGCCGGCGGCCAAGCGCCGGCTCATGCGCAGCCACGAAATCTTCGGCCAGGTGGAGCGCTTCGAATGGCCGGTGATCGCCGCCGTGCACGGCTATTGCCTGGGCGCGGGCCTGGAGCTGGCCCTGGCCTGCGACATCCGCTACGCCGAGGAGGGCGCCAAGCTGGGCTTCCCGGAGGTGAACCTCTCGGTCTTCCCCGGCAACGGCGGCTGCTGCCGAGCCCTGCACTATATGCCCATAGGCCGGCTCAAGGAGCTGGTCTTCTCCGGGGCCATGATCAGCGCCGAAGAGGCCCTGAGCTACGGACTGGTGGAAAAGGTGGTGCCCAAGGGCCAGGCCCTGTCCGCCGCCCTGGAGCTGGCCCGGACCATCGCCGGCAAGGGTCCCCTGGGGGTGGCCGCGGCCAAGCGGGTGCTCAACCGCGCTCGCGACCTCTCCCTGGCCGAAGGCCTGGAGCTGGAGTCGGACTGGTGGGCCAATCTCACCGCCACCCACGACATGAAGGAAGGGGCCCGGGCCTTCATCGACAAGCGTCCCCCCCAGTACAAGGGCGAATAGGAGGGCACCCATGGCCGTCGTCACCATTTCCCGCCAGGTGGGCAGCCTGGGCGATCAGGCGGCCCGGGCCCTGGCCGCCGAGCTGCGCTATCATCTGGTCGCCGCAGCCGACATCCACGAGCTGGCCGCCTCCTACGACCCCGACTTCAGCCGCGGGGTGAAGGACCTGGAGCAGGGACGGGGCATGAGCATCCTGGAGCGCCTGTTCTTTGGCCAGCCGGTTTATGAGAGCCTCTACGCCGCGGTGATCCTGGAGCTGGCCAGCCGCCGGCAGACGGTGATCGTGGGCCGGGGGGCCCAGGTGGTGCTCCGGCAGGTCCCCCAGGTGGTGCGGGCCCGGGTGGTGGCCCCCACCAGGGTGCGCGCGGCCCGCGTGGCGCAGTCTCTGGGCCTGGCCGAGCAGGACGCCCGTGAATACGTGGAACGCCACGACGCCGAGCGCCGCGCCCTGGTGCGCCAGATCTTCGACCACGACCTCAAGGACTGGGGGCTCTACAACCTGGTCTTGAACACCGAGTCCCTGGACTTGGACGGCGCGGTGGCCATCCTCAAGCAGACCGTGGCCGAGGTGGTGAGGGTCAACCCCATGCCCGACGTGGCCCGCCAGTTGGCGCTGATGGCCCTGGCCAAGCGGGTGGAGGCGGGCTTGCGCAAGCAGTTGCTGCCCTCCAAGGTGCTGGAGGCCAATCTTTCCCCCGAGGGCGCGGTGGTCCTGAGCGGCTATCTGCATTCGGCGGCCGAGCGCAAGAAGGCCGAGGAAATGGCGCGCTCGCTGGCCGGGGAGGTTCCGGTGGTAAACGAAATCCGGGTCACGGCCTTCGTGGGCTGGCCCGCCTAGGCCGGCGGAGGAGCGGGGTTGCGCCTCGCGCGGCGGGAGGGGAGGGGGACGCCGGGGGAGGGCGGGCTCTTTCACGGCTGGTATGTGGTGGGAGTGGCCTTTTTGGCCAACCTGCTCTCCACCGGCACCACCTTCTATGTCTTCAACGCCTTCCTGCTGCCCCTTTGCGAGGCTCGAAGCTGGACCCGGGCCGAGGTCAACGCCGCGCCCATGCTGGGCTTCGTCTTCGGGCTGCTGGCCCAGTTCTGCTACGGCTCCCTGTTTCTGCGGGTGGGGCCGCGCCTGCTCATGGTCCTGGGCTCCGTCGTCTCCAGCCTGGCCTTCATCATGCTGGGCCGGGTGGAGGGGCTCGCCTCCTTCTATCTCCTTTACACTCTGGTCTACCTGGGCAACGGGGCCATGAACGGCATCGTTGCCAACACCGTGGTCTCCAACTGGTTCGTGGCCAAGCGCGGCCGGGCCCTGGGCCTGGCCACGGCTGGCATGAGCGTCTCCGGAGTGGTGCTGCCCTGGCTGGCCACGGTGGTGCTGCGGCGGCTGGGGCTGGAGGCGGCCTTTCTGGTAATCGGGTTGCTGGTGCTTTTCTTCGCGCCCCTGGCCTGGCGGCTGGTGCGCATCTCCCCGGAGTCCTGCGGGCTCGCCCCCGACGGCGTCCGGCGGCGGCCCGGGGAGCCGTGGCCGGAGCCGGAGGACGAGGGCGGGGACTGGTCGGCGCGGGCGATGCTCTCCGCCGGTGCCTTCTGGAAGCTGGGCGCGGCCTATAGCCTGGCCATGATGGGGGCGGTGGGCGTCACCTACCAGCTCGCCCCGCGCTTCACCGACCTGGGCTGGGACGGCGACGCCGCCATCGCCATGACCGCCGTGGTGGCGGCGGTGGCCACGGTGGGCAAGTTCCTTTGGGGGGTCTTCTGCGACTTGGCCGAGCCGCGCCGGGTGGTGGCGGTTCTCATGGCCGCCAAGGCCCTGGGCCTGGCCCTGGGGCTCATACCCGGCAGCCTGGCGGCCCTGTGGCTGTTCATCGCGCTGTTCGGCTTCGCCATGGGCGGGGTCATGTCCACCTTCCCCATCATGGCCGCCCACCTTTTCGGACGGGGACGCTTCTGGCGGGCCTACCGCCTGCTGGTGCTCTTCCTGGCCTTCCAAGGCCTGGGCTATCTGTTCATGGGCCAGAGCTTCAGCCGCACCGGCTCCTACGACGCGGCCTTCGCCTGCTTCATCGTCCTGGACCTCGTGGCCTGCGCCCTCATCCTGCGCCTGCCCCGGCCGCGCCTTGACAGGGGCCGGGGCCAGGGCGGAGACTTGACCCCCGCGCCGAGCCAGCCGGCCGGGCATTCCTTCTACTGAGGCCGAAGGCTTGGGTGAAACGATGCAAGGATTCTTCAACCCCCGCAGCGCGGCGGTGATCGGGGCCAGCGCCGATCCGGCCAAGGGCGGCTACGACCTGGCCGAAAACCTGTCCCTGGCCCTGGGACCCCGCTTCTATCCGGTCAACCCGCGCTACCGGGAGCTTTTGGGCCTGCCCTGCTATCCTTCCCTGGCCGAGGCGCCCGAGACCCCGGATCTGGTCATCATATTCCTTCCCCCCGCCGCCGCCGAGCGGGCGCTTGCGGCCTGCGCGGAAAAGGGCGTGCGTAGCGTCATGATCCAGAGCGCGGGCTTCGCCGAGGTGGGGGAGGCGGGCCGAGCCCTGCAGGAGCGCTGCCTGGCCATCGCCCGCGCCCACGGCCTGCGCATCTGGGGGCCCAACTGCATCGGCCTGCTCGACGGCATCGCCGGCAAGGCCCTGACCTTCATGGCGCGCGACCGCTGGCAGGGGGTTTTGCGCCCGGGCGTGGTTTCCCTGATCGTGCAGAGCGGGGCCCTGGCCGGCGGCTTCCTCATGCAGAAGCTGGGGGAGGGCTACTTCGGCGTCAGCAAGGCCTGCTCCCTGGGCAACCGCAGCGACATCAACGAGTGCGACATCCTGGAGCACCTGGCGCTGGACCCCCACACCAAGGTGGTGTCCATGTACCTGGAGTCGGTGGCCGACCCGCCCCGCTTCCGGCGGGCGGTGGAGGCTTTTGCCCGGCCGGTGGTCTTGCTCAAGGGCGGCCTGAGCGCCCCCGGCGCGCGGGCGGCCCTGAGCCACACCGGCAGCTTGGCCGGCAACGCCGCCATTGGCGAGGGCTTCTTCCGCCAGCTCGGGATCCATCGGGCCTACGACTTTGTGGAGTTGATGGACCTGACCAAGGCGCTTTCCTGCTGGCAGGGCCGCCAGGGCGGGCGCCGGGCGGCGGTCATGACCTGGTCCGGCGGCGCGGGCATCGTCAACAGCGACCACCTGGACGCCCGGGGCATGAAACTGGCCCGGCTGGGCGAGGCGACCCTGGCCCGCCTGCGCGAGGTCTATCCGGCCTGGATGGAGCCCGGCAACCCGGCCGACATCTGGCCGGCCATAGAGCGCAGCGGTTGGCGGCGGGCCTTCGACGCCACCCTGCGCGCCCTGCTGGACGACCCCGGGGTGGACGCGGTGCAGGCCCACATCCACTTGAAACGGGAGAACCTGGACGCTTGCCCGGCGGCCTTCGCGGCGGCGGCCGATTCCGCCAAGCCGGTGACGGTCTGGCTCACCGGGGAGCCGGAGCATTTCAGGGCCTTCCGGGAAATGGTCGAACCCCTGGGCTGCGCGGTCTATGAGGAGATCGGCACCGGCGCGCGGGCCCTAAGCCTACTTGCCGGCCCCCGGCGTCAAAATCCGCCGCGGGGCTGGTGATCGCGCAACCGGCGAGCCACGTTCTCCGCGGCCCGAGCCTCAGCGCATGCCATCCGGCATCGAAACGCCGAGCCGTCCCCGCCAGCCAGATGACCTTCCTCCCATCCGCCGCGGCCTTTTCTTACATGTTCAGCTGGGCAGGCGGCCGAGGCAAAGGCGCAGTAAAAGTATGTATTTTGCACAATTGTGCCGAATATGCACTAAATATGCATTAGTTCGCAAATACTTCTTTTCACATGGAGGCCATTGGGCTATTTTGAGGCAAACAAAGCGAGCGAAACTCAACCGCCCTCCGGGGGCCTAGAGGGGAGAAGTGAAAATGGACAGAGACGACAGAGACCCGATTTTTGTAGACGACAGCGGTTCCCACGTGCTTTGCTTCGACAGCTGCGACCGTTTCCTGGACGGCTGCCGCGACTGCGACAAGGTCAGGCAGTACGGCGCCGGCGCCGGCAGGCCCGCCCAGGTCGCCTAGCCGCTGGCCATCCAGTTCCGGTCGGCGCCGCCTTGCCATCGGCCGTGGCGGCGCCCCGGACATCCCTTCCTCCCCCCCCGGGGGCCGGACCTCCGCCCGCAGGTTGTCATCGCGCCAGTAAAGTGGTAGTGTTTCCCGTGGGTGCCCCGATTTCAACGTGCGTTGAACAGCTTGCGCGCCTCATCGCGGCGGAGTGATCGGCCCCAACTGCCCCCAACATCGATTACTCATCTTGACCAGGCGGGGGAAAGTCGTGCAACCGTCGGGTTCCGCGCGGCAAAGCCCATCTATCACCAGCGCCCTGTCCTGGAAGATAATCCTGGCGGCCCTGCTGGTGACCTGCGTGGTGGGGTCGGTACTCTACTCGGCCCTCGACGCCTACGTTTTGGCCCAGGCCCAGGAGGAAATTCAGGGCGTTCTCCTGACCCACCGGGGCATCCACCACTACATCCAGCGCGACACCCATCCCGCCCTCTATAAATTGATCGAGGAGGGCGAGGTCCCGGAGGATTTCTATTCGCCGGAGCTGCTTTCCTCTTCCTTCATGCTCAGGAAGATGAACACCTACTTCAACGAGGAGAGGGCCGAAGCCGGCTTGCCCCCGCTCCATTACAGGCTGGCGGCCTTGAATCCCCGCAATCCGGTGAACTTGGCCGACGAGGGGGAGCGCAACATCATCGATTTGTTCAACAACGACAGAAAATTGACCTTCTACAGACAAGTCGTGGAAATTAACGGTCAAAAATTCCTCTATTTGGCGCTGCCCTTCCTGCCCAACAACCAGGCTTGCCTGAAGTGCCACGGCGTGCGCGAGGAGGCCCCCCGGCAGCTCCAGGCCCGCTACCCTGGCCCGGGAGGTTTCGGGGAACGGCTAGGCCAGATCAGGGCCATAGAATCGGTGCGCGCCCCCCTGGAAAGCGATCTCAAAGTCATCCACCTGGTCTTCATCGCCTTGCTGTCCGGGATGGTGGCCCTTATTTCGCTGCTGGTCTTCAACCGCCGCCTGAGCGCGAAGGTGCGCGCCCGCACCGAGGACCTGGAGAAGGAGCTGGCCGAACGCCAGAGAGCCGAGGCCTCGCTCCAGGAGAGCCGTGAATACCTGAGCACCTTGGTGGAAAGCTCCAGGGACGGCATCGTGACCGTGGACAACGACCACCGGATAACCACCTGCAACCGGGCCTTTTGCGAGCTCTACGGCTACCGGCCCGAAGATGTCCTCGGGCGATCCAGCCGCCTGCTTCACCATTCCGACGAAAACTTCGCCGAGTTCGGCAGGATAGTCTATCCCGAGGTCGCGGCCACGGGCTTCTGGAAGGGCGAGTGGGAGTTTCGCGACAAGGACGGTTCGCCGGTTCCGGTGGAGCTGGTGATCTCCGGCCACAAGGGGCGCGACAAGTCCGCCTACGGCTTCGTGGCCCTGCATCGGGATATCTCCGAGCGCCGGCGGGCCGAGGCCGAAAAGACGAGGCTGGAGGCCCAGCTCCTGCAAGCCCAGAAGATGGAGGCCGTCGGCACCCTCGCCGGGGGTATCGCTCACGACTTCAACAACATGCTTGGGTCGATCACCGGCTACACCGAGATGGTGTCGAGCGAGATGCCCGAGGGCTCGCAGGCCAGGCGCGACCTGGAACAGGTGCTGGCCGCCTCCGAGCGCGCCAGCGAGCTGGTCAAGCGCATCCTCACCTTCAGCCGCAAGGTGGAGGTGGAACTGACGCCTCTCAACCTGAACCGCGAGGTGGAGAGGGCGGTGGCCCTGCTGAGGCGGACCATACCCAAGATGATAAGCATACAAACCCACCTGGACCCCGGACTGGAAACCATCCTGGGCAACGCCGTCCAGTTGGAGCAGGTGATCCTGAACCTGGCCTCCAACGCCGTGGACGCCATGCCCGAAGGGGGGCGGCTGGAGATCGAGACCGCCAACGTCACCCTGGACGAGGCCTATTGCCGCCAGGATTTGGATGCGCGTCCGGGCCGCTACGTGCTCTTGCAGGTCACCGACACCGGCCAGGGCCTGGACGAGGAAACCCGCAGGCATGTCTTCGACCCCTTCTTCACCACCAAGGAGGTGGGAAAGGGCACCGGCCTGGGCTTGTCCATGCTCTACGGCATCGTCAAGTCCCATGGCGGGCATGTCTTCTGCTACAGCGAACCGGGCCAGGGGGCCAGCTTCAAGCTCTATTTCCCGGTTCAAGGCTGGGCGCCGGGCGAGAAGGCCGGCGGGCCAGACGAGCCTTACGCGCCGGCCGGCCGGGGAGAGACCCTGCTCCTGGCCGATGACGACCAGGCCTTGCGGACCGTGGGCGCGCGCATATTGGAGAAGGCCGGCTATCGGGTGTTGCAGGCCGAGAGCGGGGAGCAGGCCCTGATGCTTCATGCCAAGGGCGCACCCGGGGTGGACCTGGTCATACTGGATCTGGGCATGCCCGGCATGGGCGGATTCAGGTGCCTGGCCGAGCTGCTGGCCGCTTCGCCGGGGACCAAGGTCCTCATCGCCAGCGGGTATGCCGCCGAGGGCCAAGTTGACGATGCCCTGGCCGCCGGAGCCCGGGGCTTTGTGGCCAAGCCCTTCCGCCGGGCCGAGCTGCTGGCCGCCGTGCGCTTCGTTTTGGACGCAGGCCAGGATTGACCTGGCGCCAACCATATAACTTCAAAAAAATTAGTGTCTTGACGGATCAGGCCCGGCAAGGGCTTCCTGGTGAAGACCCGCATTGGCCGAGGGGTATAGGTTATAATTGTAGTTGGCGGGGAGGTGATCTGCTGGTATCTATATCATAGTAGTCAAATGGGGAATCGTGGCCGCTTTTTCTCGGTCCCTGCCGCCGAGGCGCTCGATGATTAAACTGATTCAGGCTCTGCTCCACCTTGGTGTCTGGCGCTTCACCCTGGCGGCCGTATTCCTGTCCGAAATCTTCACCCTGCTCTCCAACTCAGTCCTCAGCTTGATCTGGTGGGGGCGCGTCTCCGGGGATCTTTTGTGGATCGGCTCCATCGACGCGCTGGTCGTGGCGGCCTCGGTGGCGCCGGTGATCATGTATTTTTTCCGGCGCTCGGCCATGCTGGAGGCCCGGAGCGAGGCCCTGGCGAAGGAAGCCGACGAGCACCAGGCAGCGGCCCGGGAAATACGCGAGAGAGAGGAGCGCTACCGCCTGCTATTCGAGCGCTCCGGCGACAGCATCTTAATTGTCGAGGCCGAGGGACCGGAGCGGGGGCGCATCCTGGAGGTTAACCAGGCGGCGGTGGACAGCCACGGCTTCACCCGCGGAGAACTCTTGTCCATGAAGGTATCCGAACTGGACACTCCCGAATCGGCCAGGCATGTGCCCGAACGAATCCAGCGCATGCTGGAAGGCGACTGGCTCAAGTTCGAGATAACCCATCGCACCAAGAACGGCGCCGAACTCCCCCTGGAGGTCAGCGCCGGCTGCTTTGAATATGACGGACGCAGGCTGATAATGGCCTTCGACCGGGATATCAGCGCCCGCCTGAGGACAGAACTCGCGCTCAAGGAGAGCGAGGAGAAGTTTTCCCGGCTCTTCCACAATAGCCCGGTGTGGATGAGCCTTAGCACCTTTGAGGAAGGACGCTACCTGGATATCAACGAGGCCTTCGCGCGGGGCACCGGCTGGAGCCGCGAGGAGGTCCTGGGTCGCACCTCGCGTGAGATAGGCCTGTGGGTGGATGGCTCCCAGCGCGACCAGGGTCTGCGCCTGCTGGAGCGGGAGGGTCGCCTCGGGGAGATGTTTGTGGCTCTGCGCCGGAAATCCGGAGAGCAGATCATAGGCATCTGGTCGGCCGAGCGCGTCGAAATCGGCGGAATCCCCTGCCTGGTTTCGGTGGTCAAGGACATCACCGCGCACCGACGGGCCGAGGAGGCCCTGCGCGAGAGTGAGCGCCGCTACCGCGAGCTCCTGGACGGGATCGACGACTTGATCTACACCCACGACCTGGAAGGCCGGGTGCTGACCATCAACCGGCGGGCCTGCCTGCGCGTGGGCTACAGTCCGGAGGAGGTAGTCGGGCGTCCCATGAGCGACTTCATGGTCCCAGAAGGCCGCAAGGGGTTCTTGGAGGAATATATGCCTGTGGCGCTGCGCGACGGCGAGGCCGCGGGCGTCAACAAGTTCATCACCAAGGACGGCCAGGTGCGCTATGTGGAATACCGCAGCCGCCTGGTCAGAGAGGAGGGCCGTGAGCCTTATATGAGCGGGTCGGCCCGCGATATCACCGAACGCATATTGGCCGAGCGCGAGATGCGCCTTCTGGAGGAGCAGCTCTTTCAGGCCCAGAAGATCGAGGCCCTGGGCGTGCTGGCCGGGGGCATCGCCCACGATTTCAATAACGTGCTCCAGACCATCTCCGGTTACGCCCAGCTTATAGAAGCCCAGGGGACGGCCAGCGAGCCCAACCGCGTGCGCCTGGCGCGCATCGAGCAGTCCATCGAGCGCGCGGCGGGCATGATCAAGCGGCTGATGACCCTCGCCCGGCGGGTGGAAACCAGCCTGGAGCCCGTGGACTTGAACCGCGAGGTGGAGCATACCGTCAGCATCCTCGCGCACACCCTGCCCAGAATGATCCGCATCAAGGCCCGGCTGGAGCCGGATCTGCCCCCCATAAGCGGCGATCCCAGTCAGATTGAGCAGGTGCTACTGAACCTGGCCACCAACGCCGGCCACGCCATGCCCCAGGGGGGGCGGCTGACCTTCGCCACCGCGTCCGTGAACCTGGGGGCCGAGGAGTGCCGGACCCTGCCCGGCCTGGCGCCCGGCCGGTACGTGCGGCTGACGGTTAGCGACACCGGCCAGGGGATGGACGAAGATACCATGGCGCACATCTTCGAGCCCTTTTTCACCACCAAGCCTCAGGGCGAGGGCACCGGCCTGGGCCTGTCGACGGTCTACGGCATCGTGGCCAACCACGGCGGGCATGTTGGTTGCCAGAGCTCGCCGGGCGAGGGCGCGACCTTCACCATGCATTTCCAGGTGCGCGGCGGTTGGGAGGATGAAGTCCGGGCCGCCAAGGGCCGCGGCGGGCCGGCGGCTGGCGTCGCCGGCCAGGAGACCATCCTGGTGGTGGACGACGAGCCCGCCATTCTGGAATCCTGCCGCGAGGCCCTGACCGACTTCGGCTACCGGGTGCTCACCGCCGGCAGCGGCGAGGACGCCTTGGACATCCTGAGGGCCGACCCCGGGGCCGCGGCCCTGATCATCATGGACCTGGGCATGCCCGGCATGGGCGGGCTCAGGTGTCTGGAGGTCCTGCGCGCCCTGCGGCCCGAGGCCAAGGTGCTGGTGGCCACCGGCTATGCCGACGAGGAGGTCACTCGGCGCATCAGCGAATTGGGCGCGGCGGGGGTCCTCGGCAAGCCCTACCGCTTCGACGACCTCCTGCTCCGGATGCGTTCCATCCTGGACGCCTGAGCCCCGCCGACCGGCCCAACCGGCCGCCGGCCAAACAAGCCGTTTCCAAACGACGCCGCCTTGGGATAGTCTGTACCTCGGCCGGGCCGGGGGGCATGCATCGGCCGCGAGGAGAGGGCGGCGCTTGCGCATACGCATTTCCATCTTCATCAAGCTCTTGTTGTTCATCATACCCCTGGTCTGCGTGCCCGTGGCCCTGGTGGGCTATCTGTCGATCCAGGCCTCGGAGGAGCGGGTCAACCGTCTGGTCCGCCAGGAGCAGATGATGCAGGTGGAGGCCGCCGCCCAGAAAATCAACGCCGTTTTCAACCAGTGCCGGGTGGACCTGGAAACCATCTCCGCCTCGCCGGTGCTGGAGGATTTCAACCTGGCCCGCCTTTTTCGGCTCCAGGCCGAGGCCGAGTTCAACCGTGAAAACCTGGAGAAGCTCTTCCGGGAAATCCTGGAGCGTACCCCGCAGTATGCCCGCATCCGCTTCCTGGACCGCCGGGGCAGGGAGACCATCGACGTGGGCCGGGGGGAGACCGGCAGGAGCCGGGCCGACAACGACGAGGAGCCCTATTTTCTGGAGGCCACCGTCATGGGCCCCCGGGGCGTCCACCTCTCCGGCCCGGTCCAGGACGCCCCAGGCGGGGACTGGCTGGTCCATTCCTCCAAGCCCTTTTTCACCGGCTGGCGTGAAATGGCCGGAGTGGTGGTCATCGACCTGGACTTCGACAAGATCAGCCAAATCGTCCGGGCCATCCACGTGGGGGAGGAAGGTTACTCCTTCCTGGTCGATCGCCATGGCACGGTGCTGGCCCACCCCACCTACGCCCCCTACGCCCTGACCGCGGACTCCTTCGAGGACCCGGCCCTGCGAAGGATGATCGGAGACATGGTCGCGGGCCGAACCGGATGGGACAATTATTCTTTTCAAAGCCAGAGCAAGGTGGCGGCCTACGCCCCCATACCCCTCATGGATTGGTCGCTGGCGGTGACCATCCCCAGCGAGGAGTTCGGGCGCGAGGCCGGGGCCATCCGGGGCAAGGTCCTGCAGGTGGTGGCCCTGACCCTGCTGGCCGCCATCCTGGGCGTGGCGGCGCTCTCCTACAGCCTCTTGCGTCCGGTGCGACGGCTGGTGGGGGCGACCCAGCGCATGGCCGCCGGCGACCTTGAGCAGGAGATACCCGTGCGTTCCCGCGACGAGCTGGGCGACCTGACCCGCTCATTCAACCTCATGGTGGGGAACCTGGCCCGCATCCAGCAAGAACTGGTGCGTTCGGAGAAGCTGGTCTCCCTGGGCCGGCTGTCGGCCGGCGTGGCCCATGAGATCAGGAACCCCTTGAACGCCATGAAGGGGGCCATGGTCCACCTGCAGCAGCGCTGGTCCCACGAGCCCCTGATCCGCCAGTACACCCAGCTGGTCTCCGAGGAGATCGACCGCCTGAACCGGGTGGTCACCGACTTTCTCTATTTCGCCAAACAGTCGCCGCCCAAGCTGGAGGAGGCCGACCTGAACGAGGCGGTGCTGGGCGTGCAAAGGCTCCTGGCCGAGCGGGCCGCCGAGTCCGGAGTGGTCTTCGTCAACGAGCTGTCCCCCAGCCTGCCCAAGGCCCGTCTGGATATCCAGCAGATCGAGCAGGTGCTCTTGAACCTGACCTTGAACGCCTTGGAGGCCATGGACAAGGGGGGACGGATCCGGGTGCGCACCGGCCTGGCGCGAGGGCGCGGCCCCGGCTGGCTGGAGCTGGTGATTTCCGATGACGGGCCGGGCATCGGCCCCCGGGACCTGCCCAACGTCCTGGACCCCTTTTTCACCACCAAGAGCGACGGCACCGGCCTGGGCCTGCCCTTGAGCCTGGGCATCGTGGAAGGTCACGGCGGGAGCTTGAACCTGGAAAGCCGGCCGGGCCAAGGGACCAGGGCGATCGTAACCCTGCCCTTGGCCGGGCCCGAGGGAAGGTAGGCGCGATGGCGGCCGAGAGGACCATCCTCGTGGTGGACGACAAGATCAACACCCTCAAGGTGCTCATGCTCTTTCTGGCCGACAACGGCTACAGGGTGCTCAACGCCTCCAGCGGGGAGGAGGCGCTCGCGGTCTATGCCGAGCACCATGAGATAGACGTGGTGCTGGCCGACCTCAAGATGCCGGGCATGAGCGGGCTGGAGCTTTTCCGGGCCTTGTCCGCTGAGCGGCCCGCCCCGCCCTTCATTTTGATGACCGCCTACGCCTCGGTGCAGACGGCCATCACCGCCCTCAAGGAGGGGGTCGCCGACTACCTCATCAAGCCGCTCAACTTCGAGGAGCTGCCCATCACCCTGGCCAAAGCCTGCCGTGAGGTGGAGATGAGCCGCGAGTTGGACCTGTTGCGCCGCCAGGTGGAGCAGGAGAAGAACTTCCACGGCATCCTGGGGGCCAGCCCGGCCATGTTGCATATCTTCGACCTGGTGCGCACGGTGGGGCCCACCGACGCCTCGGTGCTCATCACCGGCGAGACGGGCACGGGCAAGGAGCTTCTGGCCCACGCCCTGCACCAGGAGTCGGAGCGCCGGGGGCGGCCCATGGTGTGCATCAACTGCGCGGCGCTCACCGAGAGCCTTTTGGAGGCCGAGCTTTTCGGCCACGTGCAAGGAGCCTTCACCGGGGCGCTGCGCGACCGCAAGGGCCGCCTGGAGATGGCCCACGACAGCACCCTGTTCCTGGACGAGATTGGCAACATGTCCCTGGCCCTACAGTCGAAGTTCCTGCGCTTTCTGCAGGACGGCGCCTTCGAGCCGGTGGGCTCGGCCCAAGCCAGGCGGGTGGACGTGCGGGTGGTGGCCGCCACCAACGCCGACCTGGAGGAGCAGATCGCCGCCGGACGCTTCCTGCGCGACCTGCTCTACCGCATCGAGGTCATCGCCATTCAGGTGCCCCCCCTGCGCCAGCGGCTGGAGGACCTGCCTCTGTTGGTGGAGCATTTCGTGGGGCGCTACTGCCGGCGCTATCGCAAGGCGGTGCTGGAGGTGGAGCCCGAGGCCTTGCGGGAGCTCCTGGAATACCCCTGGCCGGGCAACGTCCGCGAACTCAAAAACATTCTGGCCCGGGCGGTCATCCTCTCCAAGGGGCCGCGTTTGGCCCTGGCCGACCTGCCCCAGAAGATGATCCGCCCCGGCGCGCCCGCCGGAGCTGGTCCGGAGGCGGGCGAGGACGCTGAGACTGGGGTCGGGGCGGGCCAGACCCTCAGGGACATGGAGGCCGACCTCATCGCCACCACCCTTAAGCGCTGTCAGGGCAACAAGACCCTGGCCGCGCGCATGCTGGGCATTTCGCGCAAGGGGCTCTACGAGAAGATGGAGCGCCTGGGCATCCGCGACCAGCCGGCCGGCGGCAAGGACTCCTGATGGCCCGGGCGGCGCTGGTTTTCCTGCTCTGCCTGCCGGCCCTGCTGGGGCTCGGCCTCGTGCCGGCCTGGGCGGGAGGGGAGATCGTGCTGGGCGCGCCGACCTCGCTGCAAAGCAGGGAGGGGACCGACAGCCTGCACGCCGCCGCCCTGGCGGTGGAGGAGATCAACGCGGCCGGCGGCGTGCGCATGGGCGGGCGCTGGTTGCGGCTCAAGCTGGCGCCCTTCGACTTGAACGACGTGGCCCCGGGCGTCGAGCCGGCCCAGGCCGTGGCCAGGTTGCGGGGCTTCATCGAGCGGGTAAGGCCCCAGGCCCTCCTCATCGGCCCCTTCCGCTCCGAGGCGCTTCTGGAGGCCATGGACCTTCTGGCGGAGAAGAGGCTGCCCAGTCTCTTCTCCATCGCCATGTCCCCGGCCGTGGACGCCAAGGTCCTTAGCAACGCCAAGTACCGCTACATCTTCCGGGTGGGCCTGAGCACCCGCTACCTGGCGGTCTATCTCATAGAGACCATGAAGCTGCTCAAGGCCGACTTCGGCTTCGACCGGGTCTACATCCTCAACCAGGACGTGGCCTGGGCCCGCTCCACCGCCTCGCTGATGATCAGGCTTCACTTCGACCGCGCCGGCTGGCGGGTGCTGGGCCAGGAGAACCTGCCGGCGGGGGCCGAGGATTACGGCCCCGCCCTGGAGCGCGCCGCCGAGCGCGGGGCCCAGGTTATCCTGGCCATCTTCGACACCCCCTCCAGCGCGGACCTGGTCCGGCTGTGGCATGACCGCAAGCCCCCGGCCCTGCTCTGCGGCTTCATCTCCCCGGCCGCCGGCCCCGACGCCTGGCCGGCCCTGGGTGGTCGCCTGGCCGGGCTGGTCAACGTAATCTTCGAGCTGGGCAACCTGCCCTCGGTAAAGCACCCCGCGGCCGAGACCTTTTTCCGGGCTTTTCAGGCCAGGTACGGCCGCACCGTGCAGGCCGGTCACGGTCCGGCCCCGGCCTACGAGTCGGTAAATATCCTGGCCCGGGCCCTGGAGCGGGCCGGGACCACCGACCCGGAGCGCCTGGTGGCCGCCCTGGAGGCAACCGACCGCCAGGGGGTCATGGGCCGGGCGCGCTTCCACCGCGGCCATCAGGTGATTTTCGGCCAGGACCCCGGGGAAGAAGCCCTGGCCTGCGTTGTGCAGTGGACCGACAGCGGCCGGAGGAAGATCATCTATCCTCAGCCCATCGCGGAGGGAAGCCTCGGCCTGCCCGCCTTCGTCAAGCCCGCCCGCTAGACTACTTTTCCCGGCGTTACCTTTTTACACGCTTCGGACGCATGGTAACGTTTGGTTACGCCTTGGATGCGTTGGGATAATGCGGCGCTATTAAAGGTAAAAGCACTCGATATGTCTCCGGCGGGCCCTCGCCGGCCCCCTGCGGTCGTAACCGATGCACACACCAGCCCCGGCCTCCCTCTTCGCGTCAAGGCCAAATTGCTTAATATAAATGACACATTGAAGGTTGGGCCCGCCCTGGCACGGCCCTTGCTCATGGCTGGTGCCGTGGAGGACGGCAAGGGAGCCCGCGAAGGGCGCGAAACTTAAAGCAGGGGAGGGATATCATGAAAAGGCTGGCAGTATTGGCGCTGGCGCTCTTGGCTCTGGGCCTGGCCTGGACCGGAGCGGCGTTGGCCGAGGACATCGTCCTGGGGGTGCCCACCTCCCTGGGCTTCCTGGAGGGCAAGGAGAGCATCAACGCCGTCAACCTGGCGGTGGAGGAGATCAACGCCGCCGGAGGCGTCAAGGTCGGCGGCAAGGCCATGCCCTTCAAGGTGGTTTCCATCGATGTGCGCGACGCCGCCCCCGGGGTGCCGGTGCCCGAGGCCCTGCTGGGCATCGAGAAGCTCATCCTGGAGCAGAAGCCCCAGGCCATGCTGGTGGGCCCCTTCCGTTCCGAGGCCCTGCAAGCCAGCCTGGACCTGATCGCCAAGCACAAGGTCCCGCTGCTGGCCACCATCGCCATGACCCCGGCCATCGAGGCCAAGATCGCCGAGGACCCCAAGTACAAGTACATCTTCCGCACCTGCCTGAACGCCAAGTACTTCGTGGGCTACCTGGTGGGCACCATGGAATTTTTGAACAAGGAGTTCGGTTTCGACAAGGTCTACGTCATGCATCAGGACGTGGCCTGGGCCCGCGCCACCGCCGACATCGTGACCAAGGTCCTCCAGGACAAGCTGAAGATGCAGGTGCTGGCGGTGGAGTCCTTCCCCACCGGCTCCAGCGACTTCTCGCCCGCCCTCCTCAAAGCCAAGACCGGCGGCGCCCAGATCATCCTGCCCATCTTCGACATGCCTCAGAGCGGCACCTTGGTCAAGCAGTGGAGGTCCATGAAGGTCCCGGCCCTCTTGGCCGGCTTCATCTCCCCGGCGGTGGGCCCGGCCTCCTGGGCCACCTTCGACAAGAAGATCGGCGGCATGATCAACTGCGTCTTCGAGATCGGCAGCATCCCCGCGCAGAAGTTCCCGCCGGCGGCCAAGTTCTACCAGGCCTATGAGAAGAAGTTTGGCAAGCCCATCGAGGCCGGCCACGGCACCGCCCCCTCCTACGCCTCGGTCTATCTGCTCAAGGCGGCCATCGAGAAGGCCGGCAGCACCGACCCCGACAAGATCGCCGACGCCCTGGCCGCCACCGACGCCGAGACCGTGCTGGGGCGGGTGAAGTTCACCCCCGGACACCAGGCCGTCTACGGCAACGACCCCGCCCAGGAGGCCCTGGGGGCGGTCTTCCAGTGGCGGGAGGATGGATCTCGGGTGATCGCCTATCCCCCGGCCCTGGCCGAGGGCAAGATCGAGCTGCCCGCCTGGATGAAGTCCAAGAAGTAAAGGCCCGCGCCGCCCCCAGCGCCAAGCGGCGCCGGGGACGGCGCGACTCCCCAACCCTAAAGCCCGCGGGTGCAACGTGCTGCAAGGCGTCCTGATATACGGTCTGATCAACAGCGTCATCATGGTGCTGGTGGCCATGGGCTTCAACCTCACCTTCGGCATCAGCGGGGTGGCCAACTTCGCCTACGGCGCGCTCTACATCATGGCCGGCTTCCTCTGTTGGAGCCTCTTGAGCAGCCTGGGCCTGCCCTACCTGCTGGCGGCGGCGCTCTCGGTGGCGGCCACGGCGCTCCTGGCCGGTCTGCTCTTCCGCTTCGTGCTGCTCAGGGTGCGGGGGCTGGTCATCAGCGAGGTCATCGCCACCTTCGGCGTGGGCCTGGCCATCCTGGAGCTCTTCCGCTACCTGGGCTTCATCGGCTTCGAGTACACCCTGCCGGTCTGGCTGGACTTCTACCTGGAGATGGGCGACATCGTAATCGACGGCCAGCGCCTGATGATCCTGGCCATGGGGGCGGGGCTCACGCTCTTCCTGTGGGCCTTCACCCGCTTCACCCGCACCGGCAGGGCCTTCAGGGGCATCGCCCAGGACGAGCGCACCGCGCTGACCCTGGGCATCAACACCGACCTGGTGGCAGCCTTCGCCGTGGCCTTCGGCGCGGGCTACGCCGCCCTGGCCGCCCTGGTCATCCTGCCCTTGGGCACCATAGCCGTGGGCGAGGGCTACGACGTACTGGTCAACGCCCTGGCGGTGTGCATCGTCGGCGGGCTGGGCAGCACCCTGGGCGTCATCGTGGCCGCCTTCCTGATCGGCTTCGCCCAGACCTTCACCGCCACCTACGGCGGAACCCACTGGATGATGATCGTCAGCCTGGCGGCGCTGCTCATCATTCTGGTCATCAAGCCTTCGGGGCTTTTCGGCAAGCAGAAGGAACTAGAGGAGCGCATCTAGGCATGGCGCGCAGACTGGAACGTCTCGACCGCGGCATCAAGGTCAGGTCCGAGGACATCTTCGCCCTCAACTCCTGGCGCGAGATGCTCTACATCCTCGCCCCCCGGGTGCTGCCCGTGCTGGCCCTGCTGATCCTGGGCCTGGCCGCCAGCTCCTATTGGCAGCGCGTGATCATGCAGGCCTGCATGTTCGGCCTGCTGGCCATCTCCTGGGATCTTTTGGCCGCGGTGGGCATGGTTTCCCTGGGCCAGGCGCTCTTCTTCGGGGTGGGGGCCTACATCGCAGGCATCCTCAACCACTACTTCGGGCTCAGCCCCTGGCTGACCATCCCCCTGGCCACCGTGGGGGGGGCGGGGCTGTGCACCCTGCTGCTTTTGCCGGTGCTCAGGCTCCGGGGCATCTACTTCTCCATGGTCACTCTCATCCTGCCGCTGATGATCGAGCGCATCATCGAGGCCACCAAGGCCTTCGGCGGCACCGAGGGCCTTTCCGGGCTGGCCTCCCTGCCCCAGGGCCTGCTGGAGCTGGTGGCCGCCATGGTGGCGGTCTGGGTGGCCCTGTTCAGCTTCACCCGCATGATGAGCACCGACTACGGCCTGATCTTGAAGGGCATCAGCGACAACGACCGGGCGGTGATGAGCGCCGGGCTCAACATCTACATGTACAAGGCCCAGGCCCTGTTCCTGGCCTCGGGGGTGGCCGCCTTCGCCGGGGCCTACATCACCCACGCCTACCAGTTCGTGGGTATGCCGGTCTTCGCCCTGGACTACTCCATCATGCCCATCGCCGCCGCGGCGGTGGGGGGCATGGGCACCCTGGCCGGGCCGCTGCTGGGCTGCTTCATCCTGGTGCCGCTGAATGAGCTTTTGCGCGGGCTGGGCGGTATGCGCACGGTGATCTACGCCGGCCTGCTGGTGGTCTTCACCGTGGGCCTGCCCGAGGGCGTGTTCCACTACCTGAAGCGCAAGTACACCCAATTCGAGCGCTGGGCGGAGGTCGAGCAGTGAGCCAGGAGGGGATAGCCGCGGGCCAGGGCCCGGCCACCAACGAGCCCATCCTCAGGGTGGAGGGCCTGTCCAAGTCCTTCGGCGGGGT
>JAJZPI010000210.1 GCA_021811275.1 Deltaproteobacteria bacterium | reverse complement strand
CGATCTCGTACAGCAGACCCGCACCGCCCCAGCCCGGCCCTCGGGCCCCGGCTGGTCGCCCTACCGCTATGAAGACTTCGGCGGTCCCTCCCCCGCCCCCGGGACCGCGCCTAACGCCCGCGCAGCCCGCGCCGCCAGTGTGGCTCACACCGCCAGTGCGGCTGGCGCCGCCATGCCCGCCTCCCAGGCCGGCCCCGGCCTGGGCCCCCTGGGCGCCCTGGCTGAAGACCAGCGCCCCGAGAGTTGGGCTGGTTTCAATCCCCAAGGCGGCCTCGCCCCGCTTTGGGAGGACGCCCAGGAAGGCTGGCGGCTTTTGGGCATCCGCCTGGAGGGCGCCGACGTCATCTACGAAGTGGAGATCACGGGCCACGCCCGCGTCCTGACCCTGCCCGTGCGCCATCACCAGACCTGCCACCAGTGCGCGGGCACCGGCCACCAACTCTCCCGCCAAGGGCTCATCCCCTGTCCGGCCTGCGGCGGCCGGGGAGGCTCCATCCGGCCCGACCAGGTGCGGGTGGAGCTGCCGGCCCGCTGGCTGCCCGGCCGGCGGGTGACGGTGCAGGCCAGCCCCGGGCAGGGCTCCATCCAGGTCGAGCTGCGGCGCGGGCGGATCCTGGGAAGGAACTAGACCATGGCCGCCATCGCCAACATCCAGCGTCTGGCTCAGCGCCCGGCCTTTCGCCCCCCGGCTCCGGCCCGGCCGGCGCAGGGGAAGCCTGGGCGCGTCGCTCGCGCGGGCAATACCACAGGAACCTCCTGCGGCCTCATCGACCCGGAGTCCACGCCCGGCCGGCTGGCCCCGGTGGCGGCCGTCGCGGCCCTGGGTTCCGACCTGCCCGACCTGCCCGAAGCCCGGCCGCTGGCCGAGCCTTGCGCCGCCTACGGCCCGCGGGCCGGCGCGGGCTGCGCCCTTCCCCGGGGCTTCTTCCTCGACCGCTACGTCTATTGATCCAGGCCCGGATCGAGACGGTCACGCCGTCTTCTTGAGCGCCGCCGCGTCCCTGGCCATCTCCATGACGTCCTCGCCATAACCGGCCAGATCCAGATTGACCAGAGCCACGCCGCCGATCAGCCTAACCGCCAGGGTGGCCGTAAAGTCCGGCCAGATCAGGCGCATGATCAAACGCCCACCACCCACGCCCACGCCCGCCTCCAGCAGACCGGGGGTGGAGTTGAGCAAACGCTCCTCGATCCGGCTGGTCATGGCCCTGCTTAGGCCGCCGACGGGGCCACCCAGGCGGATCAGCCTGAGAATATCCTTGGCGCGCGCCTGGGGAATACATAGGAAAGTCAGGGTATCCAGGAGGGACAAGTTGCGCAGTCTGTAACGCCTCATCTTGGTTCGGCTAAGAAGGATCAGCATGTCGCACCTCCTTCCCTACCTCCATTATCGGCTTTCCAGAACGGCGAGATAAAGACTTTGTTTCGGCTGGCTTCTTCCCTCCTCGCCTTGCGGAGCAACCTGGCCTGTGTTAATTTTAAACCATGCGTGGATTACTGTTTCGCTGGGTGGTGAACGCCGGTGGGTTGCTCCTGGTCAGCGCGCTCTTTGACGGCGTGCGGGTGGCCGGGGTGGGCTGGGCCTTCGTGGCCGCCCTGTTCCTGGGCGTGTTCAACGCCCTCATCCGGCCGGTGGTGCTCATCCTCACCCTGCCCATAAACATCTTCACCCTGGGCCTGTTCACCTTCGTGGTCAACGGCTTCATGCTCTGGCTGACCGGCAAGCTCCTGGCCGGGTTCTCGGTGGAGGGCTTCTGGGCGGCGGTGGGCGGAGCGCTGGTAATGAGCGTTATCAGCTTCCTGGCCAACTCCCTGATCGGCGACCAGGGCCGGGTGGAGATCATCGATATGCGCCGCTCCTCCCGGGGCGGCTGGGAATGAGGCGAATGGCATGACCGTGGCCCCCCAGGAAGTCCGCTACCGGGTCGACTCCTGCCAGCGGCTCATCCACGACGTGCACGCCCGCCTGGCCAAGGAAAAGACGCACCCGCGCATCGTCGAACAGCTCCAGCGCCTGGACGAGCTGCTGGCCATGATCGACCACCGGGTGGTGAGCGAGAAGGACTTGAGCCGGATCGAGGCCTCCACCAACCAGCTCATGATAGAGCTGCGCGCCCTCTTCGATCACCAGAGCCTGGGCGAACTCTACCAAGTCACCCGGCACTAGCGTTCTCGTCCCCTCTCATACCAAAGTTGGCATTGAATGCTTGCCGGTCGGGCCAACGCGTGGTTTTGCCCGACCTCCCGGATGCTTGCGCATCCGGCGGGCCATCCCCGTGGTCCCCGGTCAGCTTGTTGGCTGGGCTGAGCCTTGGCCCGCATACCGAATTGGCGTTCAAAAGTATCCTTTGAACGCCAATTGGTATCACTCGCGGGGTGGAACCCACCAGTCATCGCGCTTCTCGAACCACCAATCGGTCCAGTCGGTGCTCAGCACGGCCTGGGCCAGCTCCTGGCCGGGGGCGGTCCGCAGGCGCTTGATCGCGTAGTGTATCCAGTGCTTGGCATAGGGGTTGCCTAGGTCCTGCTGCTCCTTTAGCTCCAACAACAGGTCCAGCTGGTCGGCATCGTGGGCAAGCCGGGCCTCGGCGGTCTGACCGGCCTGGAACTCGTCGATCAGCTCGCGGGCCTTGGCGGCGGCCACCGGGGGGAGGCCGGCCATCTGGTCGGCCAGGGCCTTGTCCTCGTCGGCCTTGGCGTAGCGCTTGTGCACGTAGTTCAAGTCGTTGGTGCGAGTTTCGGCCAAGTCGTGATGCATGAGCATCAAGGCCACCCGGGGGGCGTCCAGGCCCTCCTGGGTAAGGGCCAGCATGTAGCCCAGGAGCGAGGCCCGGAAGCAGTGGTCGGCCACCGACTCGCCGCCGCTGCCCAGGAAGGGATAGCCGGTGCGGCGCATTTTCTTGAGCATGCCGGCCTCGAAGAGGAAATTGACCAGCCCCTTCATAAACCTTGCTCACGGGCGCAGGGGCGGCAAAAGACCCGGCCGCCGGCCTTGACGCTCCTGCTCTCCTGCACGCCCTCGCCGCAGCGGGCGCAGGTGAGGCTGGGCTCGATGCGCGCCAGGTCCGGGGGCGCGGGCGGCACCTCCTCTACCTTTAAAATCGCGGACTCGGACGATTGAAGCAGGGCGGCCAGAAAATTGTCGCGGTCGGTGGAGCCGTCGGCGCGCTTGGCCCGCAGATGGTCGCCCACGAAGGCCACGCGCACGGCGCGGTTTTGCCGTCGGTCGGTCACGGTGAAGACCTGCTTGCCGTGGTCGAGCCACTTCAGGTTGCCCTTGCCGAAGGTGGTGGATAGCAGAACCTGAAAGGCATCGACGCTGCAGGAGTCGTTCTCCACCACCGCCACCAGCTCCTCGTCGGCGCTGCGGGAGAGCCCCAGGGCCCGGGCGGCGGCCAGGGCGGCGCGATAGCCGATGGCCAGACCGGGGCAGAGGTGGCCGTGAAAGTCAATGGCCCTTTGAAGATCGGCCGGCAGTGGGGCCGTGGCCATGGTTCATCTCTCCTTTTTAGGCGGCTTTAAAGAATAGCCGCAGTAGGGGGCCTTGGCAAGCCTCAGGCCATGTTAGGGGCGCTCAATCATTCCCCACTTTGCCGATGGGAAAAAATTAACTAATTGTGAAATAAGGAGATACGTGGTAAAAGCGGTTGCTGCCTTCCGTTTGCCTTGTAATTTAATTTTCAGACGAGCCTCAAGGCGGTCATTTGGGGATAGTTCGTCTACAAGCCGTATTCAAGTCCCTCTCCAGGCTAGAAAATTGTCATGTCATGCATGACAATTTCTCTCTGCAAGATACTAATTTCAATTTCTTTTACCAATCTCAAAATGCCTCGTAGCAGCATGAATGCAAAATGGTTAATGCATTAGACAGGTTGATATTATAGCAAGTTACTAGTTATTTATTGGCGTTGTCTTTGCATTGTGAGTAATCGCTTGGCCCTCCCAAGTGACGACTGGTTGTGTTTATCATGCCTGCCTGGGGGAGAAAAAAATGGGCACTCGCACGATGACCATTGGCAAACGTATCTCATTGGGATTCAGTGTGGTACTGGCCTTGCTCACCGTTTTGACCGCCATCTCCCTCCTGGGGGTGAGCGGCGTGGTGGGAAGCGCCGAGAACGTAATCGAGGGCAACAAACTCGACGGCCTCCTGGCCCAACGCGAGGTGGACCACCTCATGTGGACCAACAAGCTGAGCGCCACCTTGCTGGACCCGCAGGCCAAGGACCTGAAAGTGGAAACCAACGACCACCTCTGCGCCTTCGGTAAATGGCTCTTTGGTCCCGAGCGCGAGGCGGTGCAAAAACGCCTGCCCTCCCTGGCCTCCCAGCTCAAGAGTATCGAAGAACCCCACCGCAAGCTGCATTCCTCGGCCGAGGCCATCGCCAAGGACCTCAAGTCCGGCGACCGCGCCGCCGCGGCCAAGGCCTTCGCCGGTTCCACCATCCCCGCCCTCACCGAGGTACAGGCCGAACTCAAGCAGATCCGCGCCGAGGCCCGCCGTAACCAGGTCACCGACGAGGCCATGCTGCAAAAGGCCGAGGCCCTTAAGGTAAACGTGGCTGTGGTGGGCCTGGTGGCCATCCTGGCCGGATTGGTCTTGGCCTGGCTCCTGGTCCGCGGCATCGGCCGGCTCCTGAACGCCCTATCCGGGCAGATGAAAGAGGGGGCCGACTCGGTGGCCGCCGCCGCCACCCAGGTGGCCTCGGCCAGCCAGCACTTGGCCCAGGGCTCGGCCGAGCAGGCCTCGGCCCTGGAGCAGACCTGCGCCTCTTTGGAGGAGGTCTCCTCCATGACCAAGACCAACGCCGATAACGCCCGCGAGGCCAAGAACCTCATGGACCAATCCCAGCAGGTGGTCACCCAGGCCACCTCTTCCATGAAGGATTTGCGCGCGGCCATGGAGCGCATCACCGCCGCCAGCGACCAGACCGCCAAGATCATCAAGACCATCGACGAAATTTCCTTCCAGACCAACCTGCTGGCCCTAAACGCCGCCGTGGAGGCGGCCCGCGCCGGCGAGGCCGGGGCGGGGTTTGCGGTGGTGGCCGAGGAGGTGCGCAACCTGG
>JAJZPI010000209.1 GCA_021811275.1 Deltaproteobacteria bacterium | reverse complement strand
TCCGCCCGGGTCAGCCTGCCCCAGGACGGCGGCGAAGACATCCTGGTCGACGTGCGCGCCGAGGGCGAAACCTTCGGCGCCCTGAGCCTGCTGCAGGGCTCGCGCGCCCTTTTCCAGGTCACCGCCCGCGAGGACCTGATCTGCTACCTGCTGCCCGCCGATGACTTCAAGGCCCTGGTTGCCAGCCACCCCGCCTTCGAGCGCTACTTCCGCTTTTCCCTGGCCCGCAACCTGGAATCCGCGCGCCGGGGCGCCGGTCCCGACCTGGACGGGAGCGCGCCGGCATTGGCCGGGGGCCAAGCCTTGGCCGGGGGGCAGGCCCTGGTGGGAGTAAACCTGGAGGCGGCCCTGGTGCGCTCACGCGTCGAGGAGGTGATGACCCGGGACGTGCTCACCTGCCTGCCCGCCACGCCGCTCAAGGCCGCCGCCCACCTTATGAGCCTGCGCGGGGTCGGTTCGATAGTGGTGGCCGACGAAGGCGGCCACCCCTTGGGCATGCTTACCGATCACGACCTGCGCGCCAAGGTGGTGGCCCGGGGTCTGAGCCTGGAAACCGCCGTGGTCGAGGTCATGAGCCAACCGCTTTACACCGTCGCCCCCGACCAGTTCGCTTTCGAGGCCCTCCTGGCCATGAGCGCCCACGGCGTGCACCACTTGCCGGTGACCGCCGACGACCGCCTGGCGGGCATCATCGGCGACCACGATTTCCAGATGCTGGCCGGCTCCTCTCCCGTGGCTGTGGTGCGCGAGATCGACAAGGTCGCCAGCGTCGACGACCTGGTCACCCTCCATGCCAAAATGGACCGGGTGCTGGAGATGCTCCTGCGCCTGGGCGGGCCAGCCCCAACCATGCTGGCCCTGGTCACCGAGTTCAATGACCGGCTCACCCACAAGCTGCTGGAGCTGACCGCCGAGGAGGTGGAGAACGCCGGCCTGGGCCGGCCCCCGGTGCCCTTCGTGTGGATGGCCCTGGGCAGCGAGGGCCGGCGGGAGCAGACCCTGCGCACCGACCAGGACAACGCCCTGATCTTCGCCAACGTGCCCGCCGAGCGCGAGCAGGCCATCAAAGACTGGTTCCTGATGTTCGCCGGGCGCATGGTGGAAGGCCTGGTGCGCTGCGGCTTCCCCCGCTGCCTGGGCGGAGTGATGGCCTCCAATCCTCAATGGTGCCAGACCGAGCGCGCCTGGCAGGAGACCTTCGCCCGCTGGGTGGGCGACCCCACCCCCCAGACCATGCGCCTGGCCACCATCTTCTTCGATTTCCGCGCCATTTACGCCGAGGCCGACTTCATCGAAAGCCTAAGTCTGGCGCTGAAGGAAAAGATTGAGGCCAACCGGCTCTTCCTGCGCTACATGGCCAAGAACGCCCTTTACAACCGTCCGCCCCTGGGCTTTCTGCGCCAGTTCGTGCTGGACAAGACCGGCGAAAACAAGAACAAGCTCAACCTCAAGCTTTCGGGGCTCACGCCCATAGTCGACGCCGCCCGGGTCATGGCCTTGGACCTGGGTGTGCTCAAGACCAACACCCTGGAGCGCTTGCAGGACATCGCCCAGGCCGGGCTCATTCCCCGCGACCTGGCCGACGATCTCAAGGAAGCCTTCGGCTTCATCACCCTGCTGCGCATCGCCCAGCACCTGGAGGCCCGCGCCCGGGGCGAGGTGCCCGACAATTTCGTGGACCCCGCCGCCTTGAACAAGCTGCAACGCAAGATGCTCAAGGAGAGCTTCGCGGTGATCAACCGGCTGCAGGAGATGATGGAGTACCGCTACCAAACCCGCCAGGTGCCTGGATAACCCCCCAGCCAGCAAGCCGTCCCCTTCACCAGCCGCGGCCGCCGCCGCGTTGATCGATCAAGAGCGAGGACCATGACCGAAAAGACCAAGCCGGGGCTGGACCCCGCCGAAATCGCCGAACTCACCCGGGGCTCCCTGGACGTTCCCCTGCACATTTTTTTGGGTTTGGAGCTGGTGAGTCAGGAGAGGGGCCGGGCCGTGGCCCGCTTCAGCGCCGGCCCCAACACCATGAACTGCGCCGGGGCCATGCACGGCGGCATCGCCTACGCCCTGCTGGACGTGGTCTGCTTTCTGGCCTTGCTGCCCATGCTGGCCCGCGGGGAGCATGCCGTGACCCACGACATCCACGTATCGGTGCTGCGCCCGGTGCTGCCGGATCAGGAGGTGGAGCTCAGGGGGCGGGTGGTGCAGAAGGGGCGCAGCTTGGCCTTCTGTGAGAGCGAGGCCTGGGCCGGGGGCAAGCTCACCTCCACGGCCCGGGTCACCAAGTCCCTGGTCCGGCGCTCCACAACCTAGGAGTGCGGCGGAGAAAGCCATCCATGGCTTTGAATGCTTGTCGGTCGGGCCAAAGCGTGGTTCGACTACACAAAGCAAGCTTTGTGGGGACCCCCGGTTTTGCCCGACCTGCCTGATGCTTGCGCATCCGGCGGGCCATCCCTCGGAGTCCCCAGCCACTTTATTGGCTGGGGTGGATCCATGGCTTGCATACCAATAAGCGTTCAAAGTTATCGTTTGAACGCTTATTGGTATAAGCAAGGAAAAGGCCGGGGCGTTACGCCCCGGCCTTTTGGGAGGATGGAAGTGCGCGCCCCTCAAGGCCGGCTCCTCGCAGCCACGGCTTTGCGGGGGGTGATGGCGCGCACGGCTAACGTGCTAGAACAGGAACTTGAACTGCACACCAGCCAGCCATTCCGTGCCCATGTCCGCACCGGTCTGGGGGCTGTCGCCGTACATGTAGTAGCCTACCTCGGGATCAACGGTGAAGTTCTTGGTGACCGCATAGGGCATGGCCAGGAACCAAGCCCGACGGTCATAGCTGTCGTTCCTGTAACCGTTTGAGGCCTTCCAGAAGTCGTTCTCGATGCGCTGTTGGCCGTACCCGGCGGTTATCATCAGGGCGCCGACCTTGTACTCCAAGGCTATGGACCCGCCGGTCTCCTTGGTATCATAGAGCTTGCCGGTGGCGGAGAAGACCGGCAGGATCCTGGGCGCGGAGCCTATGGCATTGGGCAGCTCGCCGGCGTACTCGGCCTCGGTGTTGATTCCGGTGTGGAGCTGCACCTTGGCGGTGAAGGGACCCACCGTATACTTGAAGGGCAGCATGGCGATCCAGGTCTGGTAGCTGTCGTCGGCCCAGCCGCTGGTCACGCCCTGATAATTCAATTGGCTCCAGCCGAAGGCGGGGGTGGTCATGAAGCCGCCGGCCTTGAACTCGGCGGCCACGTCGAAGCGGGGCAGGTTGGCGTACATGTCGGTTCCGGCAATGGTGGTCGCCTGCTCGGCGGCGGGCTGCACCGCGGCCACGCTGAAGCCGAAGTTGCCCGAGCGCCACTCAAAGCGCACCTGGGGCGAACGGCTGCTGTAGATGAAGCCCCAGTTGGTGAGCCCGGTCTTTTGACTTTGAGAGACGCCGAAGAAGGTCAGGGGGCCGTAGGCCAGGGAGCCCAGCCAGCCGTCGGTCTGGCCGGCGACGAGCTGGCAGTTGCCCACCTTCCACCAGCCGTAGGCATAGCGCAATCCAACAATTTCGGTGTCGTTGGCCTTGGCCACGACGTTGATCTCCACCAATCCGCCGGTGGTCTTGTCGGCGCTAGTGAAGCGGCCGTTGATATACGAGTGGCCTGATACCTGCACCAGGGCGGTGGTGACATCATCTCGCCTGTTGGTGGTTTGTTCCTTGGACAGGCCCTGGTAGCCGATGTCCGTCCAGATGCGTCCGCCCAGCACAGCGCTGGGGCCGGGCTCCGTGGCTTGAGCCCAGGCCGACCCGGCCAGGACGGCCAGGATCAAGGCCGCGGCTAGGACGGTGAATAGCTTTTTCATTGCTCTCCTCTCCTCATGCTAGGTTGCGAGTCTTGGCCATGACGGACGGTCTTGGGATAAGCCAGCCTTGGGGCCGGACGTCACGGCGGTTTCCACCGCGTACCCGGGGTTCACCCCATACCCCGGGGGTGGTGTCATGGTGTGTTGTGGAGGCGTCCGCCGCGTTTCGAAGCCGAGAGAAGAGCGTAATCAGCGCGCGCGGCTATCCCTGGCGGCGTTCGGCCTCCTCGGCGCGGATCTCGCGCCTGAGGAGCTTGCCCACCTTGCTCTTGGGCAGCATGTCGCGGAACTCGATGTACTGCGGGATCTTGTAGCTGACCAGGCTTTTACGGCACCACTGGATCAGGTCGTAGCCGGTGACGCCCTTGACGTCCTTCTTGAGCACCACGAAGGCCTTGATCCGCTCTCCCACCTTCTCGTCAGGCAGGCCCACCACGCAGGACTCGATCACCGCCGGGTGCTCCTGCAGGGTGGCCTCGATCTCGGTTGCCGATACCCGGTAGCCTTTGTGCTTGATGGTGTCCATACTGCGGTCGACGAAGTAGAGCCTGCGCTCCTCGTCGATGGCCACGATGTCGCCGGTGCGGTAGAAGAGCTTGCCGTTGATCTCCACGAAGGAACGGGCGGTCTCCTCGGGCTTGTTCCAGTAGGCCGCGACCATGGGCGAACTGTGCACCAGGAGCTCGCCCGGCTTGCCCGGGGGAACCTCGGCCATGGTGACCGGGTCCACCGCGCGCACCAGCTTGCTTTTGAGCACAATGCCCATGCAGCCCGGCGGGGTCTCCTGGCCGGCGGGGTTCAGGCCCACGCCTCCCACCGTCTCGGTGGAGCCGTAACCGATGTAGATGCGCTTGTTGAACCGCCGCTCCCAGCGCCGGGCCACCTCCAAGGGCATGACATCGCCGCCGGAGAAGCAGTAATCCAGGCTGCTCAGGTCGTATTGATCCAGGCGGTCGTGTTCCAGGATCATGCGGTAGAGGGCCGGGACTCCGATCAGGGTGCGGGCGCGCTGGCTCTGGGCCGCCTCCAGCATGGCGTCCAGGTTCACCCGGGGCTGCACCACCAGCGCCCCCCCGTAGGTGAAGATGGTGCCCAGGCCGCAGGTCTGGCCCAGGACGTGGAACATCGGTGCCGAGCCCAGGATGACGTTCTCGCTCGGCTCGATGACCGAGCTGCTGTAGGCCAGCTGCTCGCGGCAGCAGCCAATGAGCAGCTCGTGGGTGATGGGCACGCCTTTGGGGTGCTTGGTGGTGCCGCCGGTGTAGAGAATTTCGGCCAACTCGCT
>JAJZPI010000037.1 GCA_021811275.1 Deltaproteobacteria bacterium | reverse complement strand
CCTGTTCCTGGGTTGCAAGACCCCCTATTTCGTGCCCGCCTACGAGACCTCCCTGCGCCGGGTGTGCGGCGAGCTGGAAATGGAGCTGGTGGAGCCGGAGTTCAACTGCTGCGGCTATCCCATGGCCCATCTCCAGTTCGAGTCCTACCTGTTGGCCGCCGCCCGCAACCTGGCCATCGCCGAGGACCTGGGCCTGGACATGCTCACCCCCTGCAAGTGCTGCTTCGGGGCCTTCAAGCGGGCCATGCGCCTGTTTGAGGAGAGCCCCGCCCTGGCCGACAAGGCCAACGCCGCGCTCAAGCAGGAGGGCCTGCGCTTCCAGGGGAAGGCCCAGGTCAAGCACCTGCTCCAGGCCTTGCACCAGGACCTGGGGGTGGCGGCCCTCAAGAAGCGGGTCTCGCGGCCCTACCAGAACCTCAAGGTGGCGGTGATGTACGGCTGCCACGCCCTCCGCCCCAGCAAGGTCACCGGCTTCGACCACCCTTACGCCCCCAGTCTCATCGACCAGCTGGTGCAGGTCTCCGGCGGCCAGCCCGTGACCTGGGCCGGACGCCTGGGCTGCTGCGGGGCCCCCCTGCGCGAGGGCAACCCCGAGCTTTCCCTGGGATCGATCAACTCCCGCATGCGGGAGGCCCGCGAAGGGGGCGCGGACGTGCTCCTGGTCAACTGCCCCTACTCCCAGATGCAGGCCGAATGGGCCTTCCGTGAGGCGGCGCCGGTGGACATGGAGGGGATGGTGGCCGGCACGGCGCTCTATCCCCAGCTCTTGGGGCTCACCCTGGGGCTCACCCCCGCCGAGCTGGGATTGGAACTGAGCAACTCCAACGCCATCTTTCTGGCCGAGTTTCTGCCCCCCGCCCAAGCGGCGGCTTCCAATCTTCCCTGATAGAAAAAGCCGCCGGCCCCTTGGGGCCGGCGGCGCGTCGGCAGAGGGAGAGGCGGCTACTTCTTGGCCTTTTTGGCCTGGGCCGCCAGAAACTCATCCGAGGATTTGCGCTCGTGGCATTCGCCGCACATCACGGGTCCGCCGGGCTTGCCCTTGCTGGCGGCCTGTTCGTGGCAGCTCTTGCACTGCTTGTGGAAGGCCGTGGTAAGGCTGATCTTGTTCTTGGGCGTGGGAGCCACCTTGTGGCACTCGTGGCAGCTCATGCCCTCGCTGTCATCGACCAGGTTGAAGTACTGGTCGTAGTTGTGGTGGCAGGTGACACACTTTATGTTCGCGGAGTGCTTGGCGTGGGTGAACTTGACCAAGGGCCGCTCGTGGGGCCCCAGGGGCTTGCTGTTCAAGAACATCACGTCGTCCTGGGCCCAGGCCAGGGCCGCGCCCATGGCCAAAAAGACCGCCATCGCCAGCATTATCTTCAAGTTTCTCATGACCGCCTCCTTTACTCCTCGCCAGCGCCTTCGGCGGTTTCGTCCTCGTCCTCCTCGACGGGTTTGAACTTGTCGGGGACGATCATGGACTCGATTATGAGTTCCTTGAAGGAGACGACCTTCACCCCCAGCTTGTACTCCTTGTTTAGGTCGTTGAGCTGGTCGAAGCAGTTGTGGCAGGGGGAGATGATGTATTTGGCCCCGGTGGCCTTGATCTGCTCGGCCTTGACGCGGCCCGACTCCATGCGCCGGCGTTTGTACTCCGGCCCCATGGGGATGAAGCCGCCGCCGCCGCCGCAACAGTGGTTGTACTCGCGGTTGGGGCTCATGTCGCGGAAGTCCTCGACGAGCATGAGTGTCAGCTCCCTGAGCATCTCCCATAGCCCGCCGCTGCGGCTGACGTTGCAGGGGTCTTGCAGGGTCACCGGCTCCTTGAGCTTCTTGGCTGGGTCGATCTTGATGCGCCCGCTTTTGAGGTATTCCCAGAAAAGCTGCACCGCGTGCTTGACAGGCACCGGCGGCTTGCCCGAAGGCAGGTCCAGGAAGTAGGGGCCCTCGAAGGCCGCCGAGCGGTAGGCGTGGCCGCACTCGGTGGTCAGGATCTGCTCGACGCCCAACTCCACGGCGGAGTTGTACATGTTGCGCACGGGGATGGCCGCGGCGGCCTTGTCGCCCGCGAACATGGCCAGATTGGTGCAGTCCCAGCCCACGGTGGGCACGCACCAGCTCTCCTCGGCCACGTGCAGGATGGCCGCCATCATGCCCACATCCTGGGGATAGTACATGGGCTCGCGGGGGTTGACCGTGTACATGTATTTGGCGCCCTTGACGTCCACGGGCACCACCAAGTCGCGGTAGTCCTCGCCCCACTCCTCGGCCATCCACTCGCAGGTTTCGACCCAGTCCTCATTGGCCATGGCCATCTGGTTGCCGGTCTCGATGATGTTCTGCTTGGTGCGGGCCAGGCCGGTGGGGATGATGCCCTGGGAGTTGCAGACCGCGCGCACCACGCCGAACATGATGGCCATGTCTATGCCGAAGGGACAGAACATGGAGCAGCGTCGGCAGACGCTGCACTTGCCCCAAACGATCTCCTTGGCGTTTTCCAGCCAAGCCCGGTCCACTTGGCCCTTGCGCTTGTACAACTCCACCAGGGTCTGCTTGATCTTGTAGGCAGGGCTGTACTGCGGGTCCTTGTCGTGGGCCAGGTAGAAGAAGCAGCTGTCGGCGCAGAGTCCGCAACGGGCGCAGATGGAAAGCCAGGTGCGCATGCGGGCGCCCAGGTTGGAGTCAAGGATGGCCTTGATTTTTACGTGGTCTATGGGCTTGGGCGGCGCGGGGGCCTCCGGCTCCTTTTTGGGAGCGGTGGCCTGAGCCTGCCCTTCCTCTTCTTGGGTTTGCTCTTGCAATTCTTCGTCAGACATTATTGGCTGCCTCTCTTTGCCAGCAATGGGCCTTGATCGGGTTTCCTACCAGGTGCGGGCGCCGAGGCGGCCGTCGATTTCGCGCCTGGCCCCCATCTCCTGGCCGATGAAGCCCCTGGTGAAGAAAAAGAGGATGAGGTGGCCCAGCTTGCTGAAGGGGATGACCACCAGCATCAGCTCGCCGGTGAGCACGTGCAGCACCATCATCAGCGCATAGTCGCCCCACTGGTGGTAGGCCAGGTAACCGGTGAGGAATGGCGCCAGCACCAACAGGAGCAGGATGTAGTCCCAGGGACCGCTGATGGCGCGCACCTCGGGCCGGACCAGCCGGCGCGCGAAAAGGAATACCACGCAGGCCATCACCACCAGGGTGCCGTAGTCGGCCAGCGCCTCCGGCAATGAGGGCAGGCTCACCTCGAAGGCCTGGTCCCAAAGGGTGTTGTGGGCCAGGAGAAACAGGGGCGTCGCCAACAGGCAGACGTGGAAGACGAAGAAGACCAGGCCGAACAGGGGCTGCTGGCGCAGGGAGACGCTGCCTAGGGGTATCAGCCAATGGAAGATGGAGCGCAATCCCCAGGAAGGGTTGAAATGTTGGTAAATGAGTTTGTCCCTCTCGCGGCTGAGGCCATAGAGGAATGCGGCCCTGACCACCAAACCGCCGATGAACACGGCAAAGGCGATCCAGGCCCCCGGCCCTGTCAGAAATTCATATAACGCGTACATAATTATTAAGATTCCTCCTGGCTAGCGTTTAGCCACAAGGGCGCTCCCCGGCCCGTAAGCCGGTGAATAATTCCGAATGTTGAAGTTGACGCCCCTAACCGGGCCAATGGTAACGGCTGAATCGGTCTCCAGTCAAGACCTATCTGTCGGGACACCGTGCTTAACTTGGTGACAAAGTTGGAGTAATCGAGGGAGCCATGCCAAAATACGAAAATTTTCCATTGGATGGGTGGGCATTTTCCATGGGCCGGCTCCGCTTTCAGGGCGCCTTATCGGAATCGTAGGGCGGGCTTCCCAGCCGGCGCAGCAGATCCAGCAGCCCCGCCAGGCGGCAGGGCTTCTGGATGAATCCGGCGATGAAACAGGGGCCCAACCGGGCCTGGGCCAAGGTCTGTTCCAGACTGCTGGAGACCACGATTCGGGCCCGGGGTTCCAGGGCGTGAATCTGCGTCACCAGGGGCTCTCCGCTCAGGCCGGGCATGTTCAGGTCCAGGAGCACGGTCTGCACTTCTCCGGGATGTCCGCCCAACACTTCAAGGGCTTGCTTGCCATCGGCGGCTTCCATCACCCTGAATCCCTGCTTTTCCAGGATGCGGCGGGCCAAAAGACGCACCGCCTCCTCGTCGTCGACCAGCAGGATGAGGGGTTTCTTGGCCGCTGGACCCGGCTCGGCCTAGACCGGCGTGGGGCCGGGCCGCGCCTGGCCCGCCGGCAGGTAGAGCGTTATCCGGGTCCCGCCGGCCGGCCCGGTTTCGAGTTTTACCGCCCCCCGGTGGGATTTGACCACCCCCAGCACCACGGCCAGACCCAGGCCGCGTCCGGCGAACTTGGTGCTGTAGAAGGGGTCGAAGGCCTTGCCGAAGTTCTGCGGGTCCATGCCCGGCCCGCTGTCGTCCACGCGCAAATAGACGTAGTCGCCCGGGGTCAGATCCTGGGGAAGGTAGGTGCCGGCCAAAAGCTCGCTGTCGCAGAACATGACCCCGGTGGTTATGGAGATGATGCCTGGCTGCTCGCCCAGGGCCTCGGAGGAGTTGATCACCAAGTTGCGCAGGGCCTGCCGTAGCTGGGCCTGGTCGCCTTCCACGGCGGGCAGGCCGGCGGGCAGGTCATATTCCAGGTTCACCTTGGGCGGCGGCGAGGAGCGCAACAAGGGCAGCATGTCGCGGACCATCTGCGAGAGGTCCAGGGAGCGGGGGATATAGGGGGTGTGGCCGGAATAGGCCAGCATCTTGTGTGAGAGTTCGGCCGCGCGCTGGGCCGCGCTTTGAACCTCGCGCAGGCTTTCGGCCACCGGGGAGCCGGGCGGGGTGTCCAAGAGGGCCAGGTCGGCGTTGCCCAGCACTGATTGCAGCAGGTTGTTGAAGTCGTGGGCCACGCCTCCGGCCATGATGGCCAGGCTCTCGCGCTTTTCGAGCAGCCGGGCCTGCTCCTCCAGAGCCTTGCGCTCGGTGATGTCGCGGGCGATGCCGTTTACCAGGACCATGTCGCCGGCCTGGTTGTAGTGGGGGCTGGTGGTCCAGAGCATATGGTGGACCCGGCCATCCAGGCCGACCAGACGGTTTTCGACGGCGATGTTGGAAGACTTTTGCGCCAGCCAATCGGCAAAGGCCTCCTGGGTCTTCTGCCGGTCGCCGGGGTGCACGAAGTCCAGGGCCGACCGCCCCAGGCATTGCTCGGGCTCCAGGCCCAACACCTCCCGGGCCATGTGGTTGACGAATATGAAGCGGCCTTCGTTGTCCACCTGGGCTACCAGGTCGTCGGTGCCCTCCACCAGATCGCGGTAGCGCTCCTCGCTGTCGCGCAGGGCCTGCTCGGCCAGCAGGCGGTCGGTCGCGTCATGGATGATGGAGTAGAGCAGCTTGCGTCCGTGGAGCATGATGGGACCGGAATAGATCTCCACCTGGCGTATCCGGCCGTCGGCCAGGCGGTGGGAAAAGACGGAGTAGCCCTTCTCGCCCCCCGCCGCCTGGATCAACTCCAGGCGCAGCTGCTCGGGTGACAACAGATTGAGGTCGGCGATGTTCAGACGGTTCAGTTCGTCCAGGCCGTAGCCGTAGAAATCGCGGGCGGCCCGGTTGGCCTGCACGATGGCCCCGCTCTCGGGGTCCACCACCAAGCTGATGGACCTGTTGTTCTCGAACATCTGCCGGAAGAGGGCCTCGCTCTCCTTTAGGGCTCGCTCATACTCCCTGCGACGGCTGATGTCGCGGCCCACGGCGAAGAACAGGGTCGGTTCCGGGGCAAGCATGGCCGACCAGGAGGTCCAAAGATAGGTTCCGTCCTTGCGCCGGACGCGCAGTTCCACTTCGCTTACCCGCTTGACCTCGGTCAAGAGTGTCAAATTTTCGGCGAGTTTGGCTTGGTCATCGGGGTGGACCCACTGGATGAAAGGGGTTCCCAGCAGTTCCTCGTTGTTGTATCCCAGCAGGTTTTCATAAGCCGGGTTGGGGCGCTTGACGTAACCGTCCAGGCCCATCACCGCCATGAGGTCCGGCGCGGCCAGGAAGAAGCGCTCGATCTCCTGCTCGGCGCGCCGGCGCTCGGCCATCTCCTCCTGCAAGCGCCGGTTGGCCTCCTCAAGGTGTGCGGTGCGGGCCCGTACCTCCTCTTCCAGGCTTTGCTGGGCGCGGGCGGCCTCCTGTTCGGCCAGGGCCCTCTCGAGGGCCAGGGCGAAGATTCCGGCCAGGCGTTCCAGCGCCCGTTGGTCGCCTTCGGAGTAGTCGCGCTCGGCGTTGGCCACGGTCACCTGGCCCAGCAGCCGGCCCCGGCTGAGCGCCGGCACGGAAAGCACCCGTCTTATGGCCAGGTGTCCCTCCGGGGAGCCGGCGGCCCTGGGGTCGGAGGCGGGGGAGTTGCTGAGCAGGGGTTGGCCCTGGGCGCGCACCCAGCCCAGGAGTCCCCGTCTGCCGGTGAAGGCCGGGGGCTGATTGGCTGCTAGCCCGCAGTCGGGCCCCATGCCGCAAGTCATGGCCGGGCAGACGAGGCGCTCGGTGCCGGGGTCCAGATAGCCGGCGAAGCCATGGGGGCTGGCGGTGAGATGGCGGGCTTGTTCCAATACCAGCCTGGCCATTTCGTCGGAGGAGGCGCGTTGGATCAGGCGCTCGGCCAAGGCGGCCAGGCAGGTCTCCTCGGAAGTCGCCGGGTTTCCGCCTTGATACGCCTGCGGAAGGGGAGGGTTGAAGTCGGGGTCGTTTTGGTCAGGCCCGCCTGGGCTTCTGTCGTCAGGCATGCGTGGCCCCCCTGTTCCCGTGGCTCACTCCGCTGACAAGCTTTAGCCTCGGTCAGATCGATGATGGGTGCGCGGCGCGAGCCTCAATTCATGGCGGATGAACAAACTAAAAATAACACAAGATTAATGTTAGCAATACTAATAATGAAATTGGCTGGATAGGGGTTGGGGCCCTGGCTGGGCCCCGAACGCCGGGCGCAGGTCCTCCAGCACCAGTTCCAGATGACGGCCGCCATAGGTGGAAAGGCGGGGGATGCAGGCCAGGTCCACCCGGCCGGTGGCTTGGGGCAGCAGATGGGCCAGGCGGAAGCCGATGGCCTGGGCGCGGGAGCCGTTCTGCCGAATGTCGAGCTTGAGATGGCTTTCAGCCACTAGGCGCGAGGTTTGCACCTCCAGGTCGGTCAGCGCCAGCAAAGGCTCGGGGTGGCCGGGGCCGAAGGGGGCCAGGCGGGCGAAGACCTCGTGGTCGGTGGCCATGACCTCGCCCAGCCCGGCCTCGGCCTCCAGGGTCAGGGGCCGGCCCTGGCCGGGCGGGGGAAGCTGTTCGGCGGCGGCCCGGTCCAAGCCCTGGGCCAGGCGGGCCACGGCCGAGGCGGGCAGGGTGAGCCCGGCGGCCAGGGCGTGGCCTCCAAAATGGGTGAGCAGGTGGGAGAGCCCGCAGAGGGCCTGGTGCAGATGGAAGCCGGGCAAGCTGCGGCCCGAGCCCACGGCCCGTGCGCCTTCGGGGCCTTCCTCCAGGCTAAGGAGCACCGCCGGCCGGCCCAGGCGCTCCATGACCCGGCTGGCCACGATGCCCAGCACGCCGCGGTGCCAGCCCGGCGCGGCCAGCACCAGGCAGCGCGCCTGTTGCAGGGCCTGGTCGGAGGAGATCATGAGCATGGCCTCCTCGAATATCTCGATCTCCACCTGGCGGCGGGCCTGGTTCAGCTTGTCCAGGCCGCGAGCCAGCTCCCCGGCGCGGCCGGGGTCCTCGCAGAGCAGAAGTTCCAGGGCCTGGTCCGGGCTGTCCAGGCGGCCGGCGGCGTTCAGGCGCGGGGCCAGGCCGAAGGACAGATCGCGAGCGTCCAGGCAGCCGGAGAGCCGCGCCACCTGGCAGAGGGCCTTGATCCCCGGACGCCGGCCCTCGGCCACGACCTTGATGCCCTCGGCCACCAGGATGCGGTTCTCTTGCACCAGGGGCGAGACGTCGGCCAGGGTGCCGATGGCCACCAGATCCAAGGATTGGCGCAGGTTGGGCAGGGAACGCCCCCCGAAATGGCCGCTTTCGCGCAGGCCCGCGCGCAGGCCGGCGGCCAGGTAGAAGGCCACGCCCACCCCCGCCAGGTGGCTTGAGAGCGCGCAGGCCCCCAGCTGGGGATTGATTACCGCCTCGGCGGCGGGCAGGGCCCCGGGCGGCACCTGGTGATGGTCGGTGACCACCACGGCCAGGCCCAGGGAGCGGGCCTCGGCCACCCCGGCGTGGTCGGAGATGCCGCAGTCCACGGTGACGATGACCTGGGCCCCGGCCGCGGCCAGGCGGCGTGCGGCCTCGGCCGAGAAGCCATAGCCGTCGCGCAGGCGCTGGGGCAGGTCCCAGACCGCCGGGGCCCCGCACTGGCGCAGGAAATCCACCATGAGGGCGGTGGCGGTGATCCCATCGGCGTCGTAGTCGCCGGCCACGCCAATGGTCTTGCCCGCCATGATGGCCGGCACCAGCACCTTGAGGGCCTCGGGCAGGCCGGCCAGCCCCACCGGCGCGGGCAGGGCCGAGATTCGGGGCGTCAGGAAGGCCAGGGCCTCATCGGGCGCGGCCAGGCCCCGGTGACAGAGCACCTGGGCCGCCCACAGGGGCAGCTTGAGCTCCCGCGCCAGGGCTTGTGCTCTGCGCGGCGTGGCGGGCCGGAACTGCCAGGGCCGGGTGGGGGGTAGAGGGACCATGTGGGCACTATATATTGGGTTATGGTTAGGGTCAAGTTCGAGATATGGGGTTTAGTCTCGGTCGGTGAGGTTCACCCGAGACTGGGTATTTGCGCACATGCCAGCGATTCTCATCTTTTGCAATGGCTTGGGATTGGCGGGCGATGCTAACATTGCCCGCGTCTGCCCCAAGCCATTAAACCACGAATATCGTTTTGGGAGAAAATCCCCGCCAGCGCCGGATCACGGATTTCGGGACCAGCCGCGGCGGGTCTACCCCTGACGAGTGGAGCGCAACCCCTGTTCCAGGAGGCGTCATGCGCGGGTTCACCTTGCCGGCTGTTTTGGCTTTCCTGCTCGTCCTGCCCGGCCCAGCCCCGGCGGCGGTCACCGTCCCCGCCGACTCTCCCTTTTCTTACGGCGCGGGCTGCACCTACGATTCCTGGAACCAAAGCTGGACCGCCTACTCCACGGCCGACACCATAAGGTACGTCAGCCAGGACCTCGACAAGATCACCCAGTACTTCTCCATGATCCACACCTATCACGCCGCCGCCGTGGGCACCTCACAGCTCACCATAGACCCCGGCCTGCTGGGCGTGCTCACCTACGCCAAGGACCACCCCGAAAAGGGGTTGCAGGTATTGCTGGGGACCAACCAGGACGAGGCCACCTCCGCCAAGCTGGGCAGCCTGACCTACGCCAGGCAATGGGTCCAGACCATCCTCCTGGACCCAATGGGCAACAACAAGAGCCTGATTCTCGGCACGGTCAAGGCTATCGGCATCGGCAACGAGATCGACGCCCAAAGTGTATTCAGCGTCAATGACTTCGAAAAGGCGGTCAACAACCTGTACACGGCCTTGAACGAGGTCGGCCTGGGCGGCATCCCCATCACCACCACCATCGCCAACATCACCAGCAACTCCGTGGCAAGGCAGTACGTAGACGCCTTGGCAAGCAAATGGCAAAGCTCCTGGGGCGACCGGTTCCTGTTCGTGAACAACTTCCCCTGGATGCAGGGCAAGGGGGTTGCCGAGCTGCAAAGGTGGTACGCGGAGGCCGAGACGCAATATTCCTCCTGGTCGCTTTTCATCGGCGAGACCGGCTACCCCACCCGGTCAGATACCTCCTGCTGGTTCGATCAAATCAACCACTTCCCCAACGTTTCCGGCGGCACCGGCGAAACCGCCTACGCCAACGACCTTTTCACCTGGCTGGGCAACCTCTACAACAGCAACGACCATCACACCATCACCACCTTCGTCTTCGGGGCCTTCGACGAGCCCAAGAAGGACCCCAACTGCGCCAACTGCTCGGAGAACCACTACGGCCTGCTCAACGCCCAGGGCCTGCCCAAGACCGACTCGGCCGGGCATTCCATCAACATACCGGGGTGGGTCAAGCACGAGAACTAAACATCTTTTCTCGCAATCATTGTTCTAACGATATCTTGGTAACTATCGTTATTGGTTGAGCTGACGCGTTCTTTGGGTTTTCTAGCTGGTCTTTAGGGATATATTTTTCCCAAGATAAACCACTTGGAAACGAGACGTCGATTCCCATTTTCATATTAATTTATAGGTGGTTGAGTTGAATGGGTAACCCCGACGTGTTGACTGGGTTACCCTTTCGGATTAAGAGTCTGCCCGACCATTCATGCATGCCCGGAAAAGAAAACGCCCCGGCCCCCACGCGGGGTCCGAGGCATATCGTGGCCTCAAGGGCACTCAAATTCACCAAGGGCCGCCCGGTCAATACCCAGCTTGGGTCAGCCCCTATTCTCCCTCTTCCTCCTCCGCGGCCATGGCCCGGGCGGCCAGCTGCCCGCAGGCCGCGCCGATCTCCCGGCCGCGCGAACGCCGCAAGAGGGCGGTGAGGTTGCCGGCGATGAGAATTTCCTGGAAGGCCAGCACGTCCTCTTCGCGCGGGGCCGTAAAGGCCGCTCCGTCGTGGGGGTTGAAGGGGATGAGGTTGACCTTGCATTTCAAGCCGCGCGTCCAGGCGATCAGCTCGCGGGCGTGCTCGGGCCGGTCGTTGACCCCGCCCAGAAGCACGTATTCCAGGGTGACGCGACGGGTGGGCTTCAGGGGATAGGCCAGCAGGCTGGCCTTAAGGGTGCTCAGGGAGAAGCGCCGATTGACCGGCATGATGCGGCTGCGCAAGGCGTCGTTGGGGACGTTGAGGCTCACGGCCAGGGCCGCCGGGGTGCCCCGGCCCAGGGCGGCCAGCTTGTCGGCCAGGCCCACGGTGCTGATGGTGACCTTGCGCTGGCTCATTTGCAGGCCGTGCTCACCCAGGATGTGGCCGAGGGCGATGAGCAGGTTGTCCAGGTTGTCCAGCGGCTCGCCCATGCCCATGAAGACCAGGTTGGTGAGCGGCCGGGCCTCGTCCACCATGGTCCGGGCGGTGAGAACCTGGCCCACGATCTCGGCCGGGCGCAGGTTGCGCCTGAAGCCCAGGGTGGCGGTTTTGCAGAACTTGCAGCCCTGGGCGCAGCCCACCTGGGAGGAGACGCAAAGGGTGTGGTGGTCCTCCTCGGGGATGAGCACGCTCTCGATACGCGCGCCGTCGTCCAAGGCGTAGAGCAGCTTCCTGGTGCCGTCGCCGGACTCGCCCACGGCCTGGGGGGTGAGCCAGGTCAGGCGGCTGACCTCGTGCAGGCGCTGACGCAGGCCCTTGGCCAGGTCGCTCATGGCCTCGAAGTCGCCGGCCGCGCCCTTATATAGCCAGCGCAGGACCTGGCGGGCGCGGAAGGGTTTCTCGCCCAGGCTCACGACCAGGTCCTGCACCTGCTGCGGGGTGAGGTCGCGCAGGTCGGGACGCGGATCGGGTTTGGCGGCTGGGGTGCTCATGGGGGGTAACTATACCAGGGCCGCTCGGCATACGCCCCGGCGCTCGCCGGCATCTTGCCTGGCCGGCCGCGTTGAGACATACTCCCGGGAGAATGGAGGGAGCATGAAGCGCGCGCGCGCGCCCCAGAGCATGGGCGACATCATCGGCGGCGGCTTGCCCTGGCGGGTGGCCAGCCGCCTGCCGGGCCCGGGGCTCTTGGCGGCCTGGCGCGAAACCGCCGGGCCGGCGGCCGCGGCCCGGGCCTGGCCGGTCTGCCTGGAGGAGAACGGCCGGCTGGTGGTGGCGGTCAGGGGCAATGTCTGGCGGCAGGAGCTGACCTTGCTTCTGCCGGCCTTGTTGGCTGGCCTGCGCGAACGCGGCCAGGCGGTTTCGGAGATCAAGCTGGTGCAGGCCCGCACCCCGGCCCCGCCCCCGCCGGAGCCGCCACCCCTGCCGCCGCTCACCGCCGACGAGGAGGCCGAGGTCGACCAAGGCCTGGAGGCCGTGCGCGACCCCGGCCTGCGGACCAGCCTGGCCAGCCTCAGGCGGGCCGAGATGCGGGCCCGGAAGGCCCTCCGGTAAGCTCCCGGTAGATGGCCGCCACCTCTTCGGCGTAGGCCTGTCCCTCGCCGTAGATCGTCAGCGGGGGCTCCACCCGCAGCTCGTCTCCCCCATCCTTGACCGCTTCGATCAGGGCCAGCTTGGCCGGCAGGCCCGCGCGACCGTGGACCAGACGCAGGCGCTGGGGGGCGAGCCGCTGGGCGGCCAGGGCCGCGAAAAGCTCGGGCAGGCGGCGGGGAGGGGCGCAGAGGGCCAGGCGTCCGTGGTTTTTCAACAGCCGGGCGGCCACGGTCAGCATCTCGGGCGCGTTTATCTCCAGCTCGTGGCGGGCGCGGGCGCGGGCGGGCTCGGGAGGTATGCGCCCGGCCCCGGGCCGGCCAAAGGGCGGGTTGCTGACCACCAGGGCATGCGCGCCGGGGGACAGCAGGGGATGCGGCTCGCGCAGGTCGTGGATCAGGACTTGGCCCGGCAGGGCAAAGGCCTCGAAGTTCAGTTGGCAGCACCGGCCGGCCAGGGGGTCGATCTCCACGGCCAGAAAGGGCCCTCCCACCCCGCGTCGGGCCAGGAGCACATCGAGCACCCCGCAGCCCGCGCCCAGGTCGGCCACCTGGCCCCGGCGGGGGCTGGCGAAGGCGGCCAACAGCACGCTGTCTATGGAGAAGCGGTAGCCCCGGTCCGGCTGGGCCAGGCTTAACTCGCCCAGGCGGCCGTGGCCGATCCCCGGGGCGCTGGTCTCCGGGGGCGCGGCCACGGTCCCGGCCTTAGCCCTGGCAGGTGGGGACGTCTTCCTCGGGCAGGATGAGGTTGACGGTAAGCCCGGCCGACACCTTGGGATAGAAGTAGGTCGACTTGCGCGGCATGATGAGCCCCTGCTTGGCGATGGCCTCCACCTGGGATACCTTGGTGGGGTTCATTAAGAACACCACCCGGGCCCGCCCCGAGGCCACCTCGTCGAGTACCTCGGCCAAGTTGGAGACGTACTTGATGGTGTGGAGCTGGTCGGTGGCCAAGTTGTCCAGGCCCAGGATATGCTCCAGCACCAGGTCGGAGAGCACAACCACGTCCAGATCGCGCAGGGCCGGCTCCACGTTCTGCAAGGGCCCGGTGCGGCGCATGCCCACCTTGAGCGAAAGCACGTAGTAGGAGTCGCTGTCCGTGGAGGCCAGGCCGATGCTGGGACGCTTGGCGCCGGCTGCGGCCAGGGCTTGGGCCAGTTGGAGGCGGGCCTGGGCGGGATCGCCCTTGATGGGTATCTCCTGGTAGTTGAACCAGTTCTTGGCCAGGGCCAGGAAGTCGCGGGCATCGAAGCCGCCCAAATAGGGCAGCATGCGGTGGCAGGGGAATACGGTCAGGCCGGGGTCGCTCATGGAGCAGAGGTAGACCATGACGTAGTTGAAGGCCGCCGCCTCGCCCGCTTCCGGGTGCTGCTCGCACATGTAGTTGCGGTAGTTTATGGCCGTCTCGTAGCGGTGGTGGCCGTCGGCGATGAAGATCACCTTGTCCAGCATGAGGCGCTGGACGGCCTGGCAGGCCTGGGTGTCGTTTACGGCGTAGAGCCGCTGGGTGAGGCCGGCGCTGTCGGTGAAGTCGGCCAGGGGCGTGGGGACACGCGCGCTTTCCAAAGCCCTCTGAACCTGGTTCTCCTCGTCGGGATAGAGCGCGAAGACCGGCGAGAGGTTGGCGCGGGCGGCCTTGGTCAACTTGAGGCGGTCTTCCTTGTGTCCGGTGAAGGTCTTTTCGTGGGGCAGGACCACCCCGTTGGCGAAGTCCTCGACCTTCAGGAGGGTAAGGAAGCCTTTGCGAGTCTTGGTCTGGCCGTCGGCGTCGAGGTAGGTGGATTCGTTGATATAGAAGGCCGGGCGCTCGTCGCGGATGAGCGCGCCCTCGGCCAGCCAATCCTCGAAGTGTTTGGCGGCGCGGGTGTATATGTTGTCCTGGCCGGTGTCGGTCTCCTGGACTTTGTTCAGCTCCAGACGGATGAAGTTGTGGGGCTCGGCCCGGTAGAAGGCCTCCTGCTCCTCGGGCTTGATCACGTCGTAGGGGGGAATGACCACCTTGGTCAGGGATTTAATCTTGTCCTGGTTATAGCGCACCGCCCTAAAGGGCGCGACTTCCGCCATGTTGCCGTCCTCTCTTCAGCTTTGGGCATGCGGCTCCCCCCAAGGGGAGAACCCGTTTTACCTACACCAAAGCCGGTGAAGATGCAAGGCCGCCGGGCGCCCTGGCGATCAAGGCGGGCCGGCATGCGCGGGGTTCAGCCTGGGCGCGCGCCGCGCCCCGTAGCGCGTCGTCAAGGGCTCCCCGCATCCGGGCCGTGCGCGCTCCCGTTGGCGGCTGACGGGAAAGCTGGGCGGGTGCCGCGCCTTACGTTGGCGGCTGTCCGAAGAGTTCCAAATTGCCAGAGCGGGGTAGGGTGGTCCTTGACGCCGCGGCCCAAGCTGAGCAAAAATTTAAATGAGGTCCTGGCCGCCAAGGACCGGGCCTGCGCCCCCGGAGAGCAACCCCTTCCCTAAATAAGGAGCCGCCTGTGAGCACGCCGCGTCATTGTCCCGGTTTCGAGGCCAACAAGGGACTCAAGGCCTTCGTCTGCAAATGCCCCAACTGCGGCAAGGAGAAGGAGATCTTCTCCGACGAGTTCGACCGCGAGCACACCTGCGCCGGCTGCGGAAAGCCCATCGACTTCACCAAGTGCAGCATGGAAGCCTAGGCTGGTCTTCGGCCTGGTCCAGGAACAAAACCGCCGCGTCGGCCCGGAGGGGCCGGCGCGGCGCAATTTTTGCGCTGGCCTGACTAGAACATCTTCTCCACCGGCCGCCGCTCGGGCACGTATTCCCGAGGAATCCTGCCCTCGTTCCAGGCCTGGGATACGTAGAGGTTGCAGTAGCAGCTGCCGTACTCCTTCACGTCCGGCTCGCGGTAGACGCAGGGGCAGATGATGTCCTGGTCCTTGGCGCGGTCGCCCGAGGAAAGCCGGCAGGGGCAGCACATGTAGCCGTAGCGCTCCTTGTTGAGCAGCAGCGCGGCCATCAGTTGGTCCACCCGCTCCCGGTCGGTGTTGAAGAAATAACCCTTGGTTTCCTGAGTCTTCCTCAGCATATCGTGGAGTTCGGCGGGGGTCATAATCCCAGAGCCTCCTTGATCTCATCTTCCTTGTAGCCCACGATCACCTTGTCGCCGATGATGAGCGTCGGGAAGGAGCATTGGGGATTGACCTTCTTGACGTCGTTGATGGCCCGTTCGCGCTCGTCGCCCGTGCAGAGGTCAACTTCGACCAGATCGTATTTCACCTGGAAGGTGTCCAGGAGCTTGCGGGCGTTGCGGCAGTGGCTGCAGGTGCTCAGGGCGTAGACCTTGACGGGCTTGTCGGTCATGCGGGCATCTCCTTGGGGTTGCCGCTCCGGTAGGGCGGCCGGGTTTTTTTTGCCGAAGAACAGCATCTGGCGCTCGGGGCCGACGGTTGATACGGCGTAACCTTATCAAATTATTTTAGCCTCGGCTCTTCCAGGTTACAAGCGGCATGCTCTCACGGCTGCCTGGGGGGCCGGCCTTGCGGGTGGCCCGCCCCTGTGCTATCGATAAAAACATGGGCCCTGCGCCTTGGCCCATGTCTGCGAGAGCGCCCGGATTCATCCCTGCAAGGAGGATTGCCATGGTGCGCGTCCCTGCCGTGGCTGGCCAATTCTATCCCGGCGACCCCGCCGAGCTGGCCGCCCAGGTGCGCGGCTACCTGAAGGCCGCCGCTCCCCCCGCGCCGGCGCTACTGGCGGTCAGCCCTCACGCCGGCTACATCTATTCCGGCGCGGTGGCCGGCCAGGTGTTGGGCCGGGTGAGCGTGCCGGCCCGGGTGGTGGTGGCCGGCCCCAACCACCACGGCCTGGGCGCGCAGGCCGCGGTAATGAGCCAGGGCCGTTGGCAGACCCCCCTGGGACAGGTTGAACTGGACCAGGAGTTGGGCGAGGAACTCAAGGGCCAAACCCGGCTGGTGGTGGAGGACCCCGCGGCTCACCGCCTGGAGCACTCCCTGGAGGTCCAGGTGCCCTTCCTGCAAATCCTTCGGCCGGATTTAAGGCTTACGCCCCTGTGCCTGGGCAGGCTCTCCTGGCCCCAATGCCAGGAGATAGGCGAGGCCCTGGGCCGGGCCATCAAGTCCCTGGGCGGGCCGGCGCTGATGGTGGCCAGCACCGACATGACCCACTACGAGTCGGCCAAGGCGGCCAAGGCCAAGGACTCGCGGGCCATCGAGCGCATTCTGGCCCTGGACCCCCGGGGGCTCTATGATACCGTGCGCGGCCTGGACATCAGCATGTGCGGGGTGCTGCCCACCACGGTCTGCCTGGTGGCCGCCCTGGAGCTGGGCGCGGCCAAGGCCGAGCTGGTGGCCTACGCCCATAGCGGCATGGTCACCGGCGACGACCGTCAGGTGGTGGCTTACGCGGGGCTCCTGGTAAGCTGAGCATGCCCGCCACCCAGGCGCCCCGCCGGAGGAGCAAAGGGGCCAAGGCCCTGTCCCTGGTCCTGGCCGCCGGCTTCACCGGGGCCCTTTTCTGGTATCTGCTGCGCGCCACGCATTGGTCCGACTGGACCGCCATGTGGGCGGGCGCCGACCACCGCCACCTGTTGGCCTACCTTTTCCTGTTCGCCACGGTCATGCTGCTCAGGGCGGTGCGTTACTGCATTTTGCTCAGGGCCTCGGAGGGCGAGGCCGCCCCCGGCCTGGGCGACCTGACCCTGCTGACCTTCGTGAGCAACCTTTTCGTGGACCTGCTGCCGGCGCGCAGCGGTTCCCTGGCCTATGTGGTCTTTCTCAACCAGAAGCTCGACGTGCGCCTGGCCGCCTGCTTCTCCTCCTTCGCCTTTTCCTTCATCTTCGACGTTATAGGCATGTTGCCACTGTTGCTGGCGGCCATCCTGGGCATGCGGACGGTTCCCGGCGGGGGCGGTCCCTGGCTGTGGGCGGCCCTGGGCGTCCTTGCCGCGGGCGGGCTGGCGGCCCTGGCCCTCATCGACCGCCTGCTGGGCGCGGCCGCCCGCCTGGCGATGATCTGGACGGCCCGCCAGGCCGATCCGTCCTCGCGTCTGGTGCGCGCCCTGGCCCGCCTGGGCGAGGAGACGGAGCGCATCGCCCGGGACATGGCCCAGGTCAAGGCCAAGGGGGTGTTCTGGCCCCTGCTCCTGATCTCCATGACCATCCGGGCGTGCAAATACCTCTCCCTTTACCTGGTCATCCTGGGCATGGCCGGCCAATGGGGGCCCGAGGCCACCGGCCGGCTCACTCTGGGCCTGGTGCTCTTTTCCCTGGTGGCGGCCGAGGCCACGGCCAGCCTGCCCATAAGCGGCCTGGCCGGATTCGGGGCCTACGAAGGCGTGATGATCTTCATCCTGCGCCAGGCCGGGCTGGACTCCACACAGGCCGCCCTGCTGCCGGTGACCCTGCACCTGCTTACCCAAACCCTGGACTACTCCACCGGCGGAGCGGCGCTGCTCTGGCTGATGGGCAGGACCAAGGCGGCCAAGAACGGCGGTAATGGGCGATAAGGGCCTATGGTCTTGCCCATTCGCCCAGATTAGGTATAAAAGACCAGCGTTCGGCTTCGGGCCGACATGTAGCCTGGAACCTCCCACCTCTGACAGGGAATATCAACCGGCATGAACCCAGCCGCCGACAACAGCCCCAAGGTCCGCACCCGCTTTCCCCCCTCGCCCACCGGGGCCCTGCACCTGGGCGGGGCCCGCACGGCCCTGTTCAACTGGCTTTTCGCCCGCCACCACGGCGGCGAGTTCGTCCTGCGCTTGGAGGACACCGACCGGGAGCGATCCAAGGACGAGCACGTCACCTCCATCCTGGAGGCCATGGAGTGGCTGGGCCTGAACTGGGACGAGGGGCCCTTCTACCAGAGCAAGCGCTTCGACCGCTACCGGGCCGAGGCCCTGCGCCTGGTGGCCGAGGGCAAAGCCTATTGGTGCCACTGCCCGGCCGAGCTGGTGCAGCAAAAGCGCGAGGCGGCCCTGGCCAGGGGCGACAAGCCCCAGTACGATGGGACCTGCCGCGACCTGGGCCTGGGGCCCGCGCCGGGGGCGGTGATCCGCTTTCGGGGGCCCCGAGTGGGGGCCACGGTATTCAACGATCTGGTCAAGGGGCCCATCAGCTTCGACCATGCAGAGTTGGACGACCTGGTCATCCTGCGCTCGGACGGCTCGCCCACCTATCACCTGGCGGTGGTGGTCGACGACGTGGACATGGCCATCAGCCACGTCATCCGGGGCGACGACCACGTGAACAACACCCCGCGCCAGATCCTGCTCTACCAGGCCCTGGGGGCAATGCCGCCCTTGTTCGCCCACGTGCCCATGATCCTGGGCGGGGACAAGGCCAAGCTGAGCAAGCGTCACGGGGCGACGGCGGTGGTGGCCTACCGCGAGATGGGCTACCTGCCCGAGGCGCTCATCAACGCCCTGGCCCGCCTGGGCTGGAGCCACGGCGACCAGGAGGTTTTCAGCGTCGCCGAACTCGTCGAGCACTTCGGCCTGGAGGCGGTGGGCAAGGGCGCGGCGGTCTTCGACGCCGACCGTCTGGCCCACCTGAACCACCACCACCTGCAACACGCCGCGCCCGAGCGCCTGGCCGCCCTGCTGCCGCCTTTCCTGGCCGCGCGCGGAATAACAGCCTGGGACAACGAGGTCCTCTTGAAGGCCATTCCCCACTTGGTGGCCCGCACCCCCACCCTTAGGGAGCTGGCCGACTGGGCCGAGCCCTATCTGCTGGACGAGCCGGTCATGGACCAGGCGGCCCAAACCAAATTCCTGAACCCGGCCGGGGCGGCGGTGCTTAAGCGGGTGGCTGACATGGTGACGGCCAAGGGCGTGGAGGACTCCCCCGCTCTGGAGGAAGGATTTCGTGAGCTGGCCGCCGAACTGGGGGCCAAGCTGGGGGCGGTGGCCCAGCCTACGCGGGTGGCCCTGACCGGCCGCACCGCCAGCCCGGGCATCTTCGAGGTCATGGGCTTCTTGGGCCGCGAGCGGGTGCTCAAGAGGCTGGAACACGCGCGCAGGCTGGCCCAGGGTTAAGGCCCGCCTCCAACGCCCGTCTTAGCGCAGACCCTTTTCCTGATCCGGATTGTCCCGGCCCGCCCGGCCCTGGCTCGCGCCCAGGGCCGGGGCGTTGGATAACCGCTTCAAGATACGCGATTCCTCCGGATCCCATGGCCACTGGTCCCCGCCGGGCTGGCTGGCCTCCTCGTTGGGTTTTTCTGCCCGCCAGAGCCGTTGTTTCCACTCAACCATTCGATATAGCGTGATAATCATCCGCGGGAAGTTGCCCCCCTCCGCCGATCCCGGCCCTTCCGCGCGGCCAGGCGATTTTTCCCTCAAGCCCCGCGCCCGGCAGGCCGATCAGTAAGGCAACGAAGGTAATCCCAACAAGCCCAGGAGGACGACATGGAAGTCGCAATCATCACCCTGACCCTGGCGGGACTGGGGCTGGCGGTGACTACGGCGCTCAAGGAGGAGCGGCGGCGTCAGACTGACTTCGCCTATTGGGTGTCCTACCTTCAACGCCCCCCCGGAAAGGCAGCCGGGCCCGACTGACTTGACCATTGCTGATCGCCTTGGTTGCCTGAACCTTGGTCCAGCAGTCCTCCGGGAGCGACGCGGCCGCCTGCGTTCGCCAATAGGAGGGGACCTGCCGGAGGGACGGGAACCGGCCAAGCTCCAGGCGCCAGCGGCGTAGCCGAAAAAGGCCCCCGCCTTCGGCCCCCTCGCGGGGACCGCCGGCGGGGGCCGCATTTTTCGCGCGGTCCCGAGGGATGAAACTTGCGGGGTGCGGTTGCCGGCGCGGCCCCGTGGGTCTAAACTGCCTTCCATGCCGGGCAACGCCTCCACAGAGCGGCCTCCCCGCGGGGCGGCCATTTTCGCCACCTGTCTGGCCGAGACCCTCCTGCCCGAGGTGGGGCGGGCGGTGGAAACCCTGCTCGAGCGCCTGGGGCTCAATCCCCATTTTCCGCCCCGACAGGTCTGCTGCGGACAATCCCTGTTCAAGGCCGGCCATCCCCGTCAGGCCGCGCGGGCGGGGGCGGCCTGGGTGCGCGCCTTCCGGGGGGCGGAGGTGATCGTTTCACCCTCGGGCTCCTGCGTGGCCCATGTGCGCAAGCACCTGCCCGGCCTGTTGACCGGCCGGCCGGACTTGGCCGCCCAGGCGCGCGCGTTGGCGGCGCGCACCTTCGAGCTGAGCGAATTTTTGGTGCGGGTGCTGGGCCGGACCGACCTGGGGGCCCACGCTCCCGGGGCTCCCTGGGCCTATCATCCCTCCTGCGGACTGCACCGGGCCCTGGGCGAGGACGAGGCCCCCTACCTGCTGCTCAACGCCCTGGCCGGGGAAAAGCCCCTGCCCTTGGCCGAGGCCCAGCGCTGCTGCGGCTTCGGCGGTCCCTTCAGCGTCAGCCACCCCGAGATTTCCGGCGGCATGCTGGCCCAGAAACTCAAATCGGCGCGGCAGGCCCGCGCGCGGGTGCTGGTGGTGGGCGACGTGGGCTGCCTGCTGCACCTGTCCTGCGGGGCCAGGGAGCAGGCCCCGGAGCTCCAAGTGCTGCACCTGGCCCAAATCCTGGCCGGGGTTGCCGGCCCCGAGGCCGGGCGATGAACGGACGCCTGTTGCCCGAATCCAAACCGCGCACCGCCCGGGCCCTGGCGGTCTTCACCGCCCGCCTGCGCCAGATGCGCGAGGACGGCTTCGGCGACCCGGCGCAGGTGGAGGATTTCCGCCGCCGCGCCCGGGCGGCCAAGCTCACCTACCTCTCCCGGCCCGAATACTGGCTGGAGATGCTCTGCCAGCGTTTCGAGGACGCCGGCGGCCGGGTGCACCTGGCCGGCGACGCCGCCGAGGCCCGGGGGCTGATCGAAGGCATCTGCGAGGCCGCCGGGGTCTCAAAGGTGGTCAAGAGCAAGTCCATGCTAGGTGAGGAGATCGGCCTCAACCCCGCCCTGGAGGCCAGGGGCGTCGAGGTCACGGAGACCGACCTGGGCGAGTTCATCATCCAACTCGCCGGGGAGCGGCCCTTCCACATCCTGGGCCCGGCCATGCACAAGGATCGGGGCCAGATCGCAGAGCTGTTCTCCGACCGACTGGGCATCACGGTGGGCGACGACCCCGCCGAGCTGACCCAGGCCGCCCGCCGCGTGCTGCGTGAGCGCTTTCTGGCCGCCCAGGCCGGTATCACCGGAGTCAACGTGGCGGCCTGCGCGACCGGGACCCTGGCGCTGATCACCAACGAGGGCAACGGCCGCTACTGCGCCGGCCTGCCTCCGGTGCACATCGCGGTCATGGGCCTGGAGAAGGCCGTGCCCACCCTGGCGGACCTGGCCATGTTCGTCACCCTTATCCCCCGCGCCGCCCTGGGGGCCCGGCTGCCCTCCTACGTCACCCTGGCCGGCGGCTCCCTGGGCCGGGCGGGCGGGGCCGGTCCGCGCCAGCGGCACCTGGTGGTGCTGGACAACGGCCGCAGCGCCATCCTGTCCAGCCGCTACTGGGAGATGCTGCTCTGCCTGCGCTGCGCCTCCTGCCTGAATTTCTGCCCGGTCTACGGCTTGGCCGGCGGGCACAACTACCCCGGGGCCTACCCCGGTCCCATGGGCAGCGTGCTCAGCCAGCTGCTGTGCGGCCAGGAGGGGGGGGAGGACCTGGTTCACGCCTCCACCCTCTGCGGCCGCTGCCGCCAGATGTGCCCCATGGGCATCGATCTGCCGGGCATGCTTTTGGCCTTGCGCGGCGAGATGGCGGAAAAGGGCGTTCTAGGCCAGCTGTCCAACCTGGCCGCCGGCTTGGCCGCCGAGGTTCTCTCGCGCCGGCCCTTGTTCGAGGCGGCCAAGGCGGGAGGACGGGGGCTGCTCCGGGTTCTGGATGCCTGGGAGCCCCGGCCCTTGCCCCCCGGACCCTGGCGAGCCTGGCGCAGGGCTGGCCGCCGCCTTCCCTCGGCCTCCGGAGCGGGGAGGGAGGGCCGGCGTGGATAGGCGGGATTTCCTGGCGCGTCTGGGCCGGGCCAAGGGCGGCACGCCTCCGCCCGAGGCCGCCCAGGGCTTCGGCGGCTCCGCCTTGGGGGAGGGCCCGGGGGCGGACCTGGGTGCGGAATTTCTGGCCCAGGCCTTGGCCGTGGGCTGCGGAGCGCGCCGGGCCGCCGGGCCGGAGGAGGCCCTGGAGATGGCCCTGGGCCTGGCCGCCGGGGCCGGGGCGGTGAGCGTGGGCGTGCACGACCTGGGCTTGGAACTGAACCCCCTGCTGGCCGCGGCCGCAGCCCGCGCCGGCCTCAACATCCTGCCCGTCGACGACGGCCAGCCCGGCGCGGCCCGGCTCATAGAGCCCTTGAGCGCCGGCCTCACCCGGCCCGAGGCGGCCCTGGCCGGCATGGGGGCCCTGGTGCAGGGCTCACGGCCCGGCGGGGGCTACCTGCTCTCCCTGCTGCCGCCGCTGCACCTGGCCCTGGTGCGGGAGGCCGATCTGCTCCCCGGCCTGGAGGAGCTGCCCGCCGCCCTGGCCGATCCGGCCCGCTTCACCCTGGGCCCGCCCTCGGTGATGAGCATCATCGCCGGGCCCAGCAAAACCGGCGACATCGAGGCGGTCATGATCCGGGGCGTGCACGGGCCCGGCCGGGTGGAGGTGGTGCTCTTCCCCTGAGTAAGGCTTCCCATGCCCCTTTGCCCGCCCGGCCAAGCGTCTTTCCTTCCTCCCGAGCCGATGCTACCCTGAAACAGTCGCGTCTCGCGCGTTCATCATGGAGGGCGTCTTTTGTACGAGGCCTTTTTTCGTCCCCGTCAGGTGGCCGTGGTGGGCGCCTCGGCCCAGCCAGGCAAGGTCGGGCACGACGTGCTGGCCAATCTGCTCGCGCAGGGCTTCCCCGGCCAGATCATTCCGGTCAATCCCAAGGCGGAGCGCATCCTGGGCGCGCAGGGCGTGCGTTCCGTGGCGGAGCTGCCCGAGGGCCTGGACCTGGCCGTGATCACCCTGCCCGCCGCCGCCACGCCCCAGGCCGTGCGCGAGCTGGGGGCCAAGAGGGTCAAGGCCTGCCTGGTCATCTCCGCCGGTTTCAAGGAGGTGGGAGGCCGGGGCCGCGAGTTGGAAAAGGAGCTGGGGCGGGCCCTGGCCGAGAGCCCGGGCATGCGCTTGATCGGCCCCAACTGCGTGGGCATCATCGACACCACGGTGGGCCTGAACGCCACCTTCGCCGGCACATACCCCGCCCGGGGTCAGCTGGGTTTCTTCTCCCAGAGCGGGGCCATGTGCCTGGCCATCCTGGACTGGTCCCTAGACAATCAGGTCGGCTTCTCCAAATTCGTCAGCCTGGGCAACAAGCTCGACCTGAGCGAGACGGAGATGCTCGAGCTGATGGCCGCCGATTCGGAGACCAAGGTCATCCTGGGATACCTTGAGGCGGTGGAGGACGGCAGGCGCTTTTTGGCCACGGCGCGGGAGGTCACTCGGGTCAAGCCGGTGGTGCTGGTGAAAAGCGGGGTGACCGGGGCCGGGGCGCGGGCGGCCTCCAGCCACACCGGGGCCCTGGCCGGCTCCGACGCGGCCTACGACGCCGCCTTCAGGCAGTGCGGAGTCTTACGCGCCCGCACCATGCGCGAGTTGTTCAACCTAGCTTTGGCGCTGGCCCAACAGCCCCTCCCCAAGGGGCCGGGCCTGGGCATCCTGACCAACTCCGGGGGGCCGGGCATCTTGGCCGCCGACGCCGCCGAGACCCACGGCCTGCACATGGTCAGCCTGCGCCCCCAGACCGTGGATGATCTGCGCTCCTTCCTTCCGCCCATCGCCAGCGCCTACAATCCGGTAGACATAACCGGCGGGGCCACGGCCGCCATGTACGGCCGGGCCCTGGCCTCCATGCTGGGCGACCCCAGCGTGCAGGGGGCGGTGGTCATCTCCACCCCCACCGCCACCTTGAAGGCCGAGGACGTGGCCGCCCAGATTTGCCCCCAGGCCCGGGGCAAGCCGGTCTTCAGCGTCTTCATGGGCCAGCGCTCGGTGAGCGAGGCCCGCCGGTTCTGCGTGGGGAAGGGGCTGCCCTCCTACGAGTTCCCCGAGGACGCGGTACAGGCCTTCGCGGGCATGGAGGCCTACGCACGCTGGCTGGCTTCCAAGTCCCAAGGGCCGGAGCTGGTGGCCGGCGACAAGGCCGCCGTGGCCGCCATAATGGCCGAGATGCGCCGCCAGGGCCGCCGGCGCATGTCCGAAACCGAGGCCCGGGCCTGCTTCGCCGCCTATGGTATCGGCGTGGCCCGCTCGCAGGCCGCCGAGACCAGCGAGCAGGCCGTGGCCGCCGCGCGCGCTATCGGCTTCCCGGTGGTGATGAAGATCGACTCCCCGGCGGTGAGCCACAAGTCCGATGTGGGCGGGGTGGCGGTGGGCCTGGCGGGCGAGGCCCAGGTGGCCGAAACCTTCCTGGAAATGACCGCCCGCATCAGGAGGCTCATGCCCGAGGCCTGGATACGGGGGGTGCTGGTGCAGGAGATGGTGGCCGGTGGAAGAGAGACCATCGTGGGCCTGGCCCGCGACCCTCAGTTCGGCCATCTGCTCATGTTCGGCCTGGGCGGCATCTACGTGGAGGTGCTCAAGGACGTGTCCTTCCGGGTGGCCCCCATCAGCCGGGCCGAGGCCGAGGAGATGGTGCGCTCCATACGCTCCTTCCCCCTGCTGCGCGGCGTGCGGGGCCAGCCCCCGGCCGACCTGGCCGCCCTGGGCCAGGCGCTCCTGGCCCTGGGCTCCCTGGCCCACGATTTCCCCGGACTGGCCGAGGCCGACATAAACCCCCTCCTGGTCCTGCCCCGGGGACAGGGGGCGGTGGCCGTGGACGCCAGGATAACCCTCGCATGACCGAAAGGGAGGGGAGTGCAATGACGCTGTTGTACGTGGGTTCCCTGGGCTCCAATGCCGGCAAGAACCTGCTCTGTTTGGGCCTGGGATGGCATATGGCCGCCGACGGCCTCAAGCTGGCCTTCATGAAGCCCTACGGCGGCCAGCCCCTCAAGGTGGACGACCACTACACCGACGCCCTGGCCTGGATGATTAACCAAGAGCTTGGCCTGGGGCAGAGCCCCGAGCAGACCTGCCCGGTGGTCCGCACCCAGGACCTGGCCGCGCTTTCCCTGCGCCACCAGGCCGGCGACCTGCTGGGCGTGATCCGGGCCGCCGCGGCCGAGCTCACCGCGGGCAGGGACCTGCTGCTCATGGCCGGCGGGGCCAACATGGCCTCCGGGGCCTCCTGCGGCATCGGCGGCTACACCCTGACCCGCGAGTTGGGGGCGCGGGTGCTTCTGGTCGACCGCTACGACAACGACCTTTATCTGGACAACCTGGTGGCCGCCCGCGACCAACTGGGCGGGAGTCTGCTGGGGGTGGTCATCAACGCCGTGGACCCGGAGATGAATGACGCCCTGGAGGCCCGGGTGCAGCCTTTCCTGGCCCGGGAGGGCATCCCCGTGCTGGGCTGGCTGCCCAAGGATGAGCTTCTGGAGGCGGTGGAGGTGGGGGTGCTGGCCGAGATGCTGGGGGCCAAGCTGCTCACCGGGGGCAAGTTCAGCGACCGGTTGGTGATGCGCTTTTTCATAGGGGCCATGCAGGTGGGCCACGCCCACCGCTTCTTCAGCGGGGTGCGCGACTTCGGCTGCATCGTGGGCGGCGACCGGCCGGACCTACAGCTGGCGGCCATCGAGGGCGGGGCGGCCTGCCTGATCCTAACCGGCAACCTCTACCCCGGCGAGATAATCCTCTCCCGGGCCGAGGAGCACGAGGTGCCGGTCATGGTGGCGCGCGACGATACCTACGTGGTGGCCCAGCACCTGGAGCGCATCGTGCCCAGCGTGCCCATCCGGCACCCGCTCAAGATCGCCCGCGGCCGTGAGCTGGTGGAGCGGGGGGTGGATTTCAGGGCCCTTTACGCCGGGCTGGGCTTGAAGACCCCCTAGGAGCGTATCGGAGAAAGCCGGCAATGGCTTTCTCTTTTCGCCGCTTGCCAAAAGTAATTTTTGGCAAGCTTTCGAAATTGCGCCAAATTGTCGTTTGGCACAATTTCGGGCGGGCTTTCCATGGCCCGGCTAGGAGTCTGTCCAAGGATTACTCCGACAGGCTCCTAGGGCGTAGCTGTCAAGGATTTACGCGGGAAAGGGAAACCAGTGGAGAGGCCCTTGGGCCTTCCTCCAGATTCTATCTAGGACCCTTCGGCGCGCTTGGCCATGGCCTCGGCCAGGTCGGCCTCCTCCTGGGCGGGCTTGAACTGGCCGTGGGCGCGCAGGATGCGCGCCAGGCCCAGGCGCACCTGGGGGTCGCGGGGGGCCAGGCCCACGGCCTGGCGGGCTTGGGAGATGGCCTCCACCGGATCTCCCATCTGGGAGTATACTTCGGCCCTGGTCAGGTATATGCGGGCGACCCTGGGCCCCAGCTGGGCGGACCTGTTGAAGCAGCGCAGGGCCTCGGGCAGCTTGCCCAAGCGCTGGTCCACCATGCCGAGGGTGTAGGCCCCCCGCCAATCCTTTGGATTGGCCTCGGCTAGGGCGGCGGCCCGTTTCTGGGCCTGGTCCGCCTGGCCGCTCTCCAGCAGCACATGCACCAGCATGGACTCGCCCTGGATTGGGTCCAGGGAACCCCGGGCCGCGTCCAGCCGCGAGGCCAGGTCCCGGTGCAGGTCGGCCTTGTCCGACTCGCCCTGCTGGGCATAGGCCTTGGAGAGCAGCCATTGGGCGCGCTGGGAAAGGGGGTCCAGCCCCACCGCCCGCTCCAGGGACTTCATGGCTTCGCGCGCTTCGTTGCGGTCCAGCAGCAGGTCGCCGCGCAGGCAATGCAGGTATGCCTGGTCGGGAGAGGCCTTGAGCGAGCTGTCCACCAGTTGCAGGGCCAAGGGCCGGAGATTGTTGGCGTTGAGCTGGAAGACCGCCTGTTGCAGGAAATCCAGGTCGGCGGGGTTCTCGGCCTGTTTTTGCAGGGCCCCGGACAGGGCCTCGGTTTTGGCGGCCTCCATCATCTCGCCGGTGGCCTTGAGGCAGACGGCCTTCTGCCGGTAGAGACCGGGGTCCAGGGGCTCCTGCTGCAGGGCTTGCTTTAGCACGGCCAGGGCCTGCTGGTGCTTGCGGTTGGCGCGATATACCCGGATGATCAACCGCAACGAGGCGGGGCTGCTCTGGCCCAGCTTATGCGCCTGCTCGGCGTGCTCCAGAGCCAAGTGGGGCAGTCCCTTGGCCATGAAGCCCTCGGCCAGCTGCTCGCGGCAGGCCGGGTCGGCGGGATGGCTGGCCAGGCGCTCCAATGCCTGGCCCAGGGCGGCTTCGCGCTGGGCTTCATCCTTGAGCCCCATGGCCTGATAGGTGCGGCTGAGACCGAGGAAGCCTTCGGGCAGATGGGGCCAGCCCTCGGCGGCCCGCCGAAAAATCTCCAGGGCCTGGGTGTAGCGTTCCAGGCCCTTAAGCCGCCGCCCCTCGTAGAGCAGCGCCTTCAGGCGCGAGCCAGTGATCAGCGTCCAGAACCACAGGGCCAGGCTCATACCGGATTCCCCGCCGAGGTTGAGGCATTGCCGCTTGAAAAATATAGCACTTTTCTCCTCGCTAAAGGCAAGCCCGGGCCGAGGCGGGGCGGGCCTGGCGTCAGCCATCGGTTTGTGATACTTTTTCCTGAACCATTCAGGCAGGAGCCGAAGTTAATGCGCCAGCGCGCACACAGGCCTCATGGGCCCGCCTTCCTGGGCCGCGCCCTCTCTTTCGAGGAGGTGGCGGAGAACCGGCATCTGGGCTGCGGGCTCTACAACATCTGCCTACTGGTGGCGGTGCGCAGGGGCTGGCCCTCCTTCAGCTGTCTGCCCTGTTCGCTTTGGCCCCAAGGCCGGGGACTGCCCTGCCTGGCCGGACCCGCTACCGTGCTTCCAATGCCCATAGCTAACCGTCAATAATTTGACGATACCTGCCGTTTTTCCCTGGCAACCCTGATCGCGCGCCCTGATCCGGCACCAGAGCAGCTCAAGTGTTATCGTGGCGGCGACTCTCGGTGTTTTTCTTCTTTCCTCGATATGACAACCAGTTGTATGCTTAAAACACGGCCAGGGTCCAAGCTTCGGGTGGGTGGGCCGCATTTTCTTCAAGTTTGCGCTCAAACTGGCCGAGAAATTGAATAACTAAATCTTGCGAGCAACCCCGCGACAGGGGCGGCCTTGGTGCGTCACGCGTCGTTCAGTGCGGAAGTGCGCCGAGGAGCGTTCCGTTTGGGTTGCAAGGGAGAATTGCATCTAAAAGGGGGAGGGGGCGCCATGTCGC
>JAJZPI010000036.1 GCA_021811275.1 Deltaproteobacteria bacterium | reverse complement strand
GGGGGACATTGCCTATGGGCTCGAGCAGCCTGCGGTTGTTGAACCAGTCGACCCATTCCAGCGTGGCGAATTCCACGTCCTCGAGACCGCGCCAGGGGCCGCGCCGGCGGATCACCTCGGTCTTGTAAAGGCCGTTGATGGTCTCGGCCAAGGCGTTGTCGTGGGAATCGCCTACGGTGCCGACGGAGGGCTCAATGCCCGCTTCGGCCAAGCGCTCGGTGTAGCGGATCGAGACGTACTGGACGCCGCGATCGCTGTGGTGCACCAGGTTGTCGATGTCCGGGCGAGCCCATAGCGCCTGCTCCAAGGCGTCCAGACCCAGATCGGTGCGCAGAGAGCCTGAAACCCGCCAGCCCACGATCATGCGGGCGAACACATCGATCACAAAAGCCACGAAAACGAATCCGCGCCAGGTGGCCAAGTAGGTCAGGTCTGCCACCCAGAGCTCGTTGGGACGGCTGGCGGTGAAGTCACGCCTCACCAGATCGGCCGGCCGGCGCTGTCATCGGCCACGGTGGTCTTGAACTTCTTGCCCCGCACGGCGCCTTGAAGCCCCATGGCCCGCATCAGGCGTTCAACCGTGCAGCGGGCCACTTCCACTCCCTCGCGGCTAAGTTGCCGCCAGACCTTGTCCGCGCCGTAGACCTGGAAATTGGCCTCCCAAACCCGGCCAATGTCCGAACGCAGCAGCGCATCCGCCGCAGGCGTGGAGGCAGACGACCAGGATCGGCCTGGCGCGCCTTCTGCTCATAGTAGGTGGACGGGGCGATCGGCAACACCGCGCAGATCGGTTCGACCCCGTAGGACTCACGAGGGATACAACCACCGGAGGCCCCATGCCTCCCTGAGCCATAACTCACCAATCTCCAGACTGGCCAGCTCTGCACAACCTGCTTGACAACTACATGTTTGACTTGCCCATGACCCCATCCTCTCAAGATTAGGAGTCTCCGGCAATCCCGGGGCGGTTCAGCAGACTCAAGCAAAAAAGCTCTCTCAGGGCTGGCCTTGCACCGGTTTCTGGATCGGAGCCTGCGCGGGGCCCAAGGGAATATTCAAGGTGAAGGTTGATCCCCGGCCTTCTTGGCTGGTCACCTTCAGGTCCCACTGGTGCTCGGCGGCGATGCGCTTGACCGTGGACAGACTGATGCCCACGGCGTTGGTCTTGGTGGTGAAGAAGGGGTGGAACAGAAAAGGCATATCCTCTTTGGAGATTCCCCGGCCCGTATCGGCCACGTTCACCATGGCCGCCTGTCCGTCACCGGCCAGTTCCAAGCTTAACCTGCCGCCGCCGGGCATGGCGTCCAGGGCGTTTTGCAAAAGCACGCGAAAGGTCTTTTCCAATAATATCCTGTCGGCCCAGACCTCCACTTGTCCCTGGCGTCCCATGGCCCCCTTGAAAACCATCTCCACTCCGCCCTGACGTGCATTGTCGCGGTAGGATTCGGCTATTTCGCCTAATAGGGCACCCAAGTCCTGGCGCTCGGGCGAGGGGGCGGGCAGGTCGGCGTATTCGCGCACCTCCGTTACGATCCTCTCCAACCGCTGGGTGTCCAAAAGGATCTTCTTGAGGTAGTCCCCAATGGTGCTGTTCTCGTCCACCACCTTCAGAAGACGCCTGGTGAGCCCGCCGATGGTGGTGACGGGGTTGCGGAGTTCATGCGCCACGCAGCGGGCCAGCTGGTCCAGGCAGTCCAACTTCTCTTGCAGGAGTCGCTGGATTTCGGCATGGGCCTTCTGGTTTTCCTTGTCCCGCCTCTCCAGGGACTCGGCCATGCCGTCAAAGGCCCAGGCCAGCTTGCCCAACTCGTCCCGGCTGCGGGCAAGTCCGGTGCGGGCCGCCAGGTTGCCGCCGCCCAAAAGCTCCGCCGTCCCCACCAACTTTTGCAGACGGCGCAAAATAGTGAATTCCCCCAGCAGCCAGGCCAGGGCCATGGACATGAAGGCGGCTAGGCCCAGCAGGGCCAGGTTGCGGTAAAGGACCATCCTAGATTCGGCCAGGGCGTGCTCCACCGGGATTCCCAGGCGGAAGCTCAAGAATGGCATGGAGAGGCCCTTTAAGCTCTGCCGTTTGAAACCGTAAAGCCTCCGCACGCCATCCACGCCAGTTTCCAGAAAGGTGCCTTCCTCCAGGGAGCCTGACATGCGCTCGATCATCCTGGGCAGATCGGGCACCCAGGTGTATTTCTCGGTTTCCGGGAAGCGGGTCAGGCGCATGCCCGCGGCGTCGGTCATGGTCAGCACCGAGTATTCCGGCAGGTGCGCGTCCTGGAATATGCGCACCAGGTAGTTCATATCGAATACCGCCACCAGTGCGCCGATAAGCTTGTCTTCCTGGTCGAGGATCGGCTGGGCGAGATGGATGATCACGCCCAGCTTGTCGTCGCGCAGGATGTACTTGCCGAGGGTGAATTCGCCCGTGCGCATGGCGTCCTGGAAATATCTCTCGTCCTTTAGATTGAAGGGCAGGCCCGGAGGGGAGGAGGCAACCACCGTCCCTTGGGAATTGGCCAGGCCCAGGCCCACGTAGGCCGGGTTTTGGGGCAGTATCTCCTGCAAGAGGCCTTGACAGGCCGGGACATTCAGGCTGCGAAACTCGCAAGTCCTGGACAAGGTCAGGAGAAGTTGGCGGGCTTCATCCAAGACCCGCTCGTGGTGCGCGGAGATGGCCTGCACCTGGCGCAGGGTGTAGTTTTTCACCTCCCTGACCATGTTTTCCTGCAAGGCGTAAAAGGTGTAGAGAAGGATGCTTATGCCAGGCAGGAAGGCGGCCAACACCAGGAGCTGGAGATTCCGCCGAATGGAAGGGCCTAGCCAGTGCGTGAGAATATTGCTCAGGGAGAGTCTCCTCTGGGGTATCGCGGCGCTGCCTTGAGGCAGCCCGTCAACAACCTGGCTTTTTTCCACTTGGAGGGCAGCGCCCTTTTGCTGCCATTTTCATAAAGCGGCCAACCCTGGGCTACGGGTTTCGTCACCGCGCTGCCGCGCGATGATCTAGCCTCGGAGCAACGACGGGTTATGCATGCCAGAGCACCACAACCAGGGCCGGGCCGTCTTTTAGTAATCACCAAGGGCGCTGGAAATTAGCTGATAGAACAACCGTAATCCATTCTTATTGGGTACGTCAAGCCGCGCAAACGATGCGCTCGGCGCGAGCCTCGTCGATGATGACGAAAGGGTGCTCGTCCGGTTTCCAGGTCCGAGGCCGAAAGGTTGCCGCGAGCCCGGTTCCCATCTGAAATTACATCGATAGCGGCCGGCCGATTTCTTGCCGTTGGTGTATGCTTTCACAGTCAAGGCCTGACATGATCGCCGCCCGGGGCGTCTTGATGCGGCTGTTTGTCAAAGGCGGCTGGACAGGTGTTTCAGGGGAGGTTTTCTGGCAGGTCGATCACGGCCGGCAAGGGGGAGGCGTCATCTTCATTTTCATCGGCGGCATGCAACCTAAGCGGGTTAAGCTTGACGACCAGGCGCGTCTGTGCCCGGCCTGCGGCGCGCGGGCGGCCCGGTTGGTGCGCCACGACAACTACCTCAGCCTGTTCTTCATTCCCCTGGTCCCGCTCAAACGCGGTCAGGAGGTCTTGGAGTGCGAGCGCTGTGGATCGCTCAGCGACCCCCATGTGCTTAACCAGGTCCGGCCCGAACCGCCGGCCGGGGGGCGCTCCACCCAGGCCCCCGAACGCTGCCCCCGTTGCGGCCAAGGCCTTCAGAAGCAGTTCATCTACTGCCCCAACTGCGGCCAGAAGGTGCGCGCGGCCTAATCGCCTCAGCGCGCTTGTCGCTCCGGCAGGCGGGCGTACAGAATCGCTCCGGCCGCGGCGGCCAGGCAGGCTCCCAAGGTGAAGGCCGCCGGCGCGCCCAGGAATTTCCAGACCAGGCCGAAGATCAGGCTGGCCGGCAGGGCGGCTAGGCCCACGGTGGCGTGATAGAGCCCGAAGGCCGTGCCGCGCAGGTTCTCCGGGGCCAGCCGGGCCACCAGCGCCCGTTCGCCGGGCTCGGTCAGGCCGAAGTGGAAGCCGTAGAAGAGAAAGACCAGCGTCATGGCCGCCTGGGTCTGGGCCAGGGCCATGCCCAGGTAGGCCGCAGCGTATAGCCCCCATCCCACCAGCAGGGCCTTCTTGGAGCCTAGGCGGTCCACGTAAGGCCCGCCGTGAAAGTTGGCCGTCATTTTGACCATGTGGTGCACGGCCCAAAGCACCGCCAGCCACCAGGCGCTGGCCCCGGCCTCGCTTAGGCGCAGGAGCAGGAAGGCGTCGGCGCTGTTGCCCAGGGTGAAGACCAGCAGAGCCAAGAGAAGCGTGCGATAGTCGCGGTCCAGCTTGGACCAGGCTTCGCGGAAGCCCACCCTGGGGGCCGCCGCCTGGGGCGCGGGCCGGGACGGTTCCTGCACCCGCCACCAAAGCACGGCCATCACCGCCAGGGCCGGAATGGCCGCCAGCAGAAAGATCTCGCGCATGGAGAATCCAGCCAGGTGCAGCAGGCCCGCCGCCACCAAGGGGCCCAGCACCGCGCCGGCGTGATCCATGGAGCGGTGAAAGCCGAAGGCCCGGCCCAGTTCCTGGGGGTCTGCCGCCTGGGCGATCAAGGCGTCGCGGGGCGAGGTCCGCAGGCCCTTGCCCACCCGGTCGGCGAAGCGCACCGCCGCCGCCGCCGGCCAGGCGAAGACCAGGCCCATCAGGGGCCGTGCCGCTCCGGCCAGCCCGTAGCCCACCAACAGGAACGGCTTCCTGGTGCGCGCCCTGTCGGCCAGAAAGCCGCTCAGGGCCTTGCCCAGGGCGGCGGTGGCTTCGGCCAGGCCCTCGATGAACCCCAGGGCCGCCGCCCCCCCGCCCAACTCCACGGCCACGAATACCGGCAGCAGGGGGTAGATCATCTCGCTGGAAAGATCGGTGAGGAAGCTGACCAGGCCCAAGGCCAGGATGGTGGGGGGAAGTCGTTTCATGCGCTTGCTCTTTTCGGACTGGTCATTTGTAGGCGCAGACCACCATGGCCACGCCCTTTTCAGGGTCGAAGAGTCCACCGCTGAAGCCGGGGTGCAGATGGGCCTTGGCGAATCCCGCCAGCAGGGTTTTGAGTTCGGGCACGTCTATGACGGCCACTCGGGAGGTCAGATCCCCCATTTCGGTCAGGCGTAGCTCCTCCAGGTTTGGGCCCACCTGGCGGCAGAGGATGCCCGGTCGGAAGACCCGCCAAGCATCGGGGGTGGTCAGCGGGGGGAAGGAGCGGGGGTGGGGCAACTCCAGCACGAACACCCCGCCCGGTCTGAGCACCCTTTGCACCTCCAGGGCCAGCCCGCGCCGCTCCTCGGGATCGGTGATGTGGATGAGCACGGCGTGCAGGCAGATCACGGTCTCGAAGGCGGCGCTGGCGAAGGGAATCCCCCGGCCGGCCTCGGCCCGCACCAGGTCGGCCTCGGGGTGGGCTTGCCGGGCCCGGGCCAGCATTTTTTTCGAGCAGTCCAGGCCGAAGGGAGTGAAGCCGGCCTCGGCCAAGGGCTCAAGCATGCGACCGGTGCCGCAGCCCAGGTCCAACAGGGGGCCACGCCGGCACAGGCGTAGCAGCCAGGCCGTCTGGAGTTCGGTGATCCGGCGGGGGTAGGCGAAATGGCGGTCATAGGCCCAGGCCACGCGGTCGTAAAAAGCCGCGGCCTCCCCCGCGTTTTTTTCCGGAGCAGGGAGTCTGGGTTCCTCGTGCACGGTCTATAGCGCGGGGCGCCGGGTGTGGTGGTCCGTGGCCTGCTGATATGCCTGCCCCACGGCCAGGAGCGTCTCCTCGGCGAAGTGGGGGCCCAGCACCTGCAGGCCGATGGGCCGGCCCTGGGAACTGAAGCCGCAGGGCACGCTCATGCCGGGCAGCCCGGCCAGGTTGCAGGAGAGCGTAAATACGTCGCTCAGGTACATCTGCACGGGGTCGCCGGTCTTTTGGCCCAGGTCGAAGGCCGGGGTTGGCGTCACGGGCCCCACGATGGCGTCGACCTTCTCGAAGGCGTTAAAGAAGTCGCGCATGAGCAGGGTGCGCACCTGGCTGGCCTTGCCGTAGTAGGCGTCGTAGTAGCCGGCGCTCAGGGCGTAGGTGCCCAGCATGATACGGCGGATCACCTCCGGGCCGAAGCCCCGGCTGCGGGTCTGATAGTACATGTCCATCAGGTTGCCGGTCTTTTCGCGCACGCTCAGGCCGTACTTGACGCCGTCGTAGCGGGCCAGGTTGGAGCTGGCCTCGGCGGGGGCGATGACGTAGTAGACCGCCAAGCCGTATTCGGTGTGGGGCAGGGTGATCTCGACCAGCTCAGCGCCCTGGGATTCCAGCTCGGCCAGGGCGGCCCTGACCGCCTTCTCGACCTCGGGGTCCAAGCCGGCGATGAAGTATTCCTTGGGCACTCCCAGACGCAGGCCCTTGATCCCTCGGTTCAGGGCCGCGCGGTAGTCGGGCACCGGGCGAGGGGCGCTGGTGGAGTCGGCGGGGTCGTGGCCGGCGATCACCGCCAGCACCTCAGCCAAATCGGCCACGGTGCGGGTAAGGGGCCCGGCCTGGTCCAGGGAGGAGGCGAAGGCCACCAGGCCGAAGCGGCTGACCCGGCCATAGGTGGGCTTCATGCCCACCACCCCGCAGTGGCTGGCCGGCTGGCGTATGGAGCCGCCGGTGTCGGTGCCCACGCTGTAGAAGCAGCTCCCCGCCGCCACCGAGGCCGCCGAGCCGCCCGAGGAGCCGCCGGGGATGGCCTTGACGTCCCAGGGGTTTTGGGTGGGGCCGAAGGCGCTGTTCTCGGTGGAGGAGCCCATGGCGAACTCGTCCATGTTGTGCTTGCCCAGCATGACCATGCCGGCGTCCTTCAAGCGGCCGACTAGGGTGGCGTCATGGGGGGGCACGAAGTTCTCCAGGATGCGGCTGGCGCAGGTGGTGCGCACCCCCTGGGTGCAGATTACGTCCTTGATGCCGGCCGGGATGCCGGTCAAGGGACCGGACTGGCCTCGGGCGCGGGCCTGGTCGGCGGCCTCGGCCTGGGCCAAGGCCAGCTCGGGGGTGATGGTGAGGTAGGCGTGGATCCGGGGTTCGGTGGCCTCCACCCGCGCCAAAAGGGCCTTGGTCAACTCCACCGAGGAGATTTTACGCTTGTCCAGCAGTTCGCGGGCCTGGGCCAGGCTCAAATCATGGGCTTCCATGGCCGGCTCCTCATTATATGACCCGGGGCACGATGAAGCTCTCGCCGTCGCTGGCCGGGGCGTTGGCCAGGGATTGCTCGCGCGGCAGGCTCGGGCGGACCGCGTCCTCGCGCATGGCCCCGGTCAGGGCCAGGGCGTGATAGGTGGGGGGCACGCCCTCGGTGTCCAGCTGGCCCAGCTTGTCCATGTTGGTGAGGATGTCGTTTAGTTCGACGGTCAGCTTATCCGCCTGGGCCGGTTCGAGCCGCAGGCGGGCCAGCTTGGCCACGTGGGCCGCTTCCTCATACGAGATCTTCATGGCCGGACTCCGCTAAGGGGTTGGCGTGAGAGCTGAATTAATATCACGGCCCGAGGCCCCAGGCAAGGGCGGGTACAGGCGAGGGATCGGCGTGGCGCCGCTCAGAGAGGGCGTGGGGCGAGAAAGGTCGCCGGCTCGGCGCCAGCGCAAGGAGGGGTTGTTGCCACATCCTCCATCCCACCCCTTGTGTTGAAAGTCCTTTACTTAACCACCGGTTGTAGGTTATATTGTAAAATATTTCACCAGCGTGCAACCAAGCGTGCTGGCGGGATGATGGCCCGGGGGCGGGGAACCCCCAGCCCAAACAATCAGCCTGGAGGATGATGGTGGCGTCGCGTAAACGACGTGGTTTGTTCCCGCCCATGGGCGTGCTGCTGGTGGCCGCCCTGCTGCTGGCCGGTCCAGCCGGGGCCGCCGGTGCGACAGGACTGGCCCAAAACGTGTATTACGGCCTCGGTGAAGGTGGTTCCCAAACCCTGGAGAACGCCATTTACGCCAGCGGCGTCACCTGGACCCCCTCGCAAGACAATAACGCCAATCTTTATCAAGGCGTCCAGGGTACGGGTGAGTACCCAACCGGTCAGGTCGCCAACGGCTGGTTCGACTGGATCGGCGATCTCTTCGACTGGTTCGACGAAAAGGAGGACGAGCTTACCGGCAACAACTACGATGACGCGGGCATACCCCACGATGCCTTTTTCTGGAGTTACTACGGGATGAACGTCCAGAAGGTGGACACCATGTCCACTGCGGATTTCGCCCGGACCCTCACCTACGCCGGACCCTGGCTGCGGATCAACATGTCCACCGACGAGGTGGCCGAGGAAAATTGGTATCGCCTGGAGCCGGCCCTGGCGCACCTGCGCGCGGCAGCCAACAGCACCGGCATAGAACCCAACCTGGTCATCAATCTCAGCGGCTACTCCTACTACGACAGCGGAGATGACTACCTCCTGCGGGACCTTTCCTGGGAGGAGAAGGGCGACCGCTACTCCGCTCTGGCCTTTGAGCTGACCGAAAAGGTGCATTCGCTGGGTTGGGGTGACGCCATTATCGAGGCCTGGAACGAACCGGACAACACAAACTACTACCTTGGCATCGGCCCCTCCTCCGGCAGCGCCGAGTTCAAGACGGGCCTGATCGAACTGCTCGACGGCTTTTCGGCAGGCGTGCGCGAGGCGGGCGGAATAACGGCGTTTTCGCCTTTCATGACCCTCAACGACACCAAGATAGACACCGTGCGCTATGTCTGGCAGCATACCCACGCCGGCTTCGACTACTTCAGCGCCCACCAGTACGACGACGATCCCGGCAAGGTTCGCTACTGGGCCGAGCAGACCAAGGGGTTCACCGGCGACCGGCCGGTGATAATCACCGAGCACGGCTACCAGTCCAGCCCCAAGGACGCCGATAAATACCGGCGGCAGGCCTGGGCTCTGTATCAGGGCTTCGGCGCCGACACCTTGCGGGGCGTGATGGGATATGTCTACGCCTCCGACCACCAGCCCTGGGCCATAGGCGACAACGAGGACTTCTTCTGGAAGGTGACGCACGACTCCAGGCCCTAGCACTCCGGGCGCATGACGGCGAAACGGGCGGCGGGCATCACCCGCCGCCCGCTGTTTCAGCGTATGAGGCAGGCCCGGTTCAGCCGGCCAGGCCCCTCCAATACTTGCCCATGATCTCCAAGCCGCGTTTGATAATCGCGGGGGGTGGCGTCTCCCGGCTTTCCCGGCGGGTCTGGTCGGCCTCGGCGAAACCGTTGCTCATGGCATCCAGCACGGCCAGAACCGAGCGGGCCTGGGCCGCGGGGTTGTAGCCGCCCTCCAGAGTCATCACCAGCTTGCCGGGGCAGAATTCATCGGATAGCTCCTTCAGCACCGCCGCCATGCCCGCGAAACCGGCATCGGTGAGCTGCATGCCACCCAGAGGATCGTCCTGGTGGGCGTCAAAACCGGCCGAGACCAGGATGAACTCCGGCTGGAAGCGCCGGGCCACGGGGAGCATGAGGTCCTCGAAGACCCGCAGGTAGACCCTGTCGCCTTGGCCGGCCATGAGGGGCACGTTGAGGTTGAAGCCCTCGCCCTCGCCGCTGCCCACCGCGGCCAAGGGACCTGTGCCAGGGTAGAGCGGAGACTGATGAGTGGAGAAGTAGAACACGTTCTTGTTGCGGAAAAAAATGTCCTCGGTGCCGTTGCCGTGGTGCACGTCCCAGTCCACGATCAGCACCCGTTTCAGGCCGCGGCGCTCCAGCAGATGGGCCGCCGCCACGGCGATGTTGTTGAACAGGCAGAAGCCCATGGCCCGCTCTGGGGTGGCGTGGTGGCCGGGCGGCCGCACCAGGGCCATTCCGCCGCTGACTTCGTGTCTGAGGGCGGCGTCGCAAAGGTCGATGAGCGATCCGGCGGCCAGGAGCGCCACCTCATGGGAGCGGGGGGAGGTGCCGGTGTCAGGGTCCAGGGAGGTGGCCCGCCCGGCGGTAGCGGCGATGCGGGCCAGGTGGGCCGGGGTGTGCACCCGCAGAAGCTCGTCCTCCTTGGCGCTCCGCAAAGGCAGGGTCAGTGAGTTTTCCCGCCCCGGCCAGATCGCCAGGGCCTCGGCCATGACCTCCAGCCGGCGCGGGGACTCGCAGTGATAGGCGCCGGGATCATGCTCCTGGAAGATGGGGTCTTGGACAAGGCCAATGGACATGCGTTGCCTCACTGTTGGGAAGATGGGGCCGGGGAGGCTTTGGGAGGTTGGTCCGGCGCGGCCACAGGGGGCGGGGCGGTAAGGCCGCGCTTGGGGAACAGTAGCACCCTGCCGTCGTACATCACCCCTTCCAGGTCGGCCGGCTGGATCTGGGCCAGCTGCTCGAATATCTCGCTCAGGTTGAAGACCACCACCTTTTCGCCAGGCTCCAACAGATTGAGGTTGCGGTCCATGTGGCCGGTCTTGAAGTTGTATACCCCCACCATGTGCTCGGCGAACTTGAGGACCTTGCCCACCCCGGAGGATGTGCCCTGGGGGGTGGGCTGGTCGGCGCGCGGGGGCAGGTTCACGCCTCGCTTGGCCAAGTATTCGCGCAGCAGGGCGTAGTGGATCTGCCAGAGGTTGTCGCCGGGGCGGATGAGGTGCACGCCCCAGGCCGATACCTTCTGGCCCTCGCCCAGGGGCTTGTCCAGGAGCTGGCCGCGCTGCTCCACCATCAGCTTGCGCTCCAGTTCCGCCACCGGGACCCTGTGCTCACCCACGCGCAGGGTCTCGTCGCTCCTCAGCACCGCGTCGAGCGACTTGTCCACGCCGTAGGGCTCCTTGCGTTCGGCCTGTTCCTGGAGCTGGCCGGCGCTGGGCAGGCCTTGGCCGGGCTGGGGCACCTCCACCACCTGTCCGCCGGCGCTGGGGGCGGGCGGGGAGGGTGAGGCCGGGGGCTGGGAAGCGGCCTGGCCGGCCGGGGCCGCCGGGGCGGGGGCCTGCTTGGATCCCGGGGGGATGATCTCGTCACGGCCGTAAATGAAGAACAGGGCCAGGGCCCCGGCCACCACCGCCAAGGCCGCCAGCCAGGGCAGGCGGGAGGGCTGGGTTTTGGGCGCGGCGGCTACCGCCTGACGGATTTCCTGCAAAGGCTCTGGGGTCTGCGCCGGCTGGGACCCTTGGGTCTGCGGCGATTGGCTGGGCTCGTCCAAGGCATCCTCCCGTGGGTGGCTGCGGCTTAACCTGGGCAATTCTACCGAGGCCGGGGCCGCCACCGCAAGCCATTGTGCGTGATAAGCGCCAAACAAGAGTTGACTTGATGTAAGGCCTCTCAGGGCATAAATTTATACCCGCGCGAGAGGAATGCACGCACCAGACTAGGAGAGCCCATGTCACCCAAATTCGACCGCTTTACCGGCACGGACAAATATATCGTCTCCCCCGCCCTGCGAGATGTGGTCAACGTCTCCATCAGCCTGGGCAGGCCGCTTTTGGTCAAGGGCGAGCCAGGAACCGGCAAGACCCTCCTGGCCCACAACATCGCCAGGGGTCTGGGCAAGGAGTTTTTGATCTGGAACGTCAAGTCCACCACCAAGGCCAAGGACGGGCTCTACGTCTACGACACGGTGCAGCGCTTGAACGACTCCCGCTTCGGCACCGGCGATGTGCGCGACATCAAGCGCTACATCCACCTGGGCCAGCTGGGCCGCTCCTTCACCGCCCCGGAGCGGGTGGTGCTTTTGATCGACGAGATCGACAAGGCCGACCTGGAGTTCCCCAACGACCTGTTGAACGAACTCGACGAGATGAGCTTCTACATCCCTGAGACGGACGAGACCATTGAGGCCACCCACCGGCCCATCGTGGTCATCACCTCCAATTCGGAAAAGGAGCTGCCCGACGCTTTCCTGCGCCGCTGCGTGTTCCATTACATCGAGTTTCCCGAAGTGGAGCTGATGAAGGACATAGTCCACGTGCACTTCCCCAACCTGGAGAAGAAGCTTCTGAAGGAGGTCCTGGCCCGCTTCTACTGGCTCAGGGAGATCGACGGCTTCCGCAAGAAGCCCTCCACCAGCGAGCTCTTGGACTGGATCGCCGCGCTCATCGCCGGCGGCATCGAGCCCGAGCGGGTGGCCAAGGAGCTGCCGTTTGCCGGGGCGCTGATCAAGAAGGAGCAGGACATAGAGGTCTTGCAAGCGGCCATGGAGCGTTCCAGCGGCCGGGGCGTGCTAAGGAACCGTTTCTAGACCGCGGGGCGGGGAGGCCGTCTTGTTCCTGGACTTCTTCTACACCCTGCGTAGCCTCAAGGTCCCGGTCTCGGTGACCGAGTGGATGACCTTGATGGAGGCGCTCGCCAAGGGCCACGCCAAGAGCAGCCTTACGAATTTCTATTTCATGGCCCGGGCCATCCTCATCAAGAGCGAGACCTTCTACGACCAGTACGACCAGGCCTTCGCCCACGTGTTCCGCGAGGCCGCGCTGCCGCCGGACATCCGTCAGGAAATCCTGGACTGGCTGGCCGACCCCCTGAACCGCATGGCGCTATCCGAAGAAGACCTGGAAAAGATCAAGCGCCTTGACCTGGACGAGCTAAGGGAAGAGTTGGAGAAGCGCCTGGCCGAGCAGACCGAGCGCCACGACGGCGGCCGCCGCTGGGTGGGCACCGGCGGCACCAGCCCCTTCGGCCATTCCGGCTCCCACCCCGGAGGCATACGCATCGGAGGCACCGGCGGCGGCGGACATGCCATGCAGATAGCCGCGGCCCGCCGCTTCCAGAACTACCGCACCGACGTGACCCTGGACGTGCGCCAGATCAAGGTGGCCCTGAAGAAGCTCCGGCAGTTCGTCCGCGAAGGCCCGGAGGACGAACTGGACATCGAGCGCACCATCGACAAGACCTGCCGCGAGGCCGGCGAGATCGAACTGGTCTTCACCCGCGAGCGCAAGAACACGGTCAAGGTGCTGCTTCTCATGGACTCGGGCGGGTCCATGAGCCCCTATTCGCGCCTGGTCAGCCGGCTCTTCAGCGCGGCGCACCAGATGAGCCACTTCCGCGACTTCAAGGGGCTCTACTTCCACAACTGCGTCTACCAGGACCTTTACAAGGACATCTACAACAACGAGGCCGAGCCTACCGCCTCGCTGCTCAAGTCCCTGAGCGGAGACTACAAGGTCATCCTGGTAGGTGACGCCTACATGGCCCCCAGTGAGCTTTTTTCCGTGGGCGGGGCCATCGACTACTACTACCACAACGACGCGCCGGGCATGGAGTGGCTCAAGCGCATCGCCGACCACTTCCGCTACTGCGTGTGGCTGAACCCCCTGCCCGAGCGGGCCTGGATACACCCCACCATCAGGACCGTGGGCTCGGTCTTTCCCATGTTCCCGCTCACCGTCGACGGTCTGGAGAACGCGGTGAAGAAGCTGATGGTGCGGCGCTAGCCCTGCCTAATATACCCTCCCTCGACCCCCCGCTTGGAGAGCACGATCTGCCAAAGCTGGATGCGGCGGGCGCGGAAGGCCCCAGCGCAGCTTAGCAAGTAGTAGGTCCACATGCGGAAGAAGCGCTGGTCGTAGCGTTCGCGCAGGCTGGTCCAATTGGCCAGGAAATTACGGTGCCAGGCCATGAGGGTGCGGTCGTAGTTTTCGCCGAAGCTGTGCCAGTCCTCCAGCACAAAGACGCCCTCGCTGGCCTCGCTGATCTGGCGGGGCGAGGGCAGCATGCCGTTGGGGAAGATGTAGGTGGAAATCCAGAGGTCGCAGGCCACGGCCGAGGAGTTGCGGCCTATGGTGTGCAAAAGGAACAGCCCATCGCCGGCCAGGCACTCGGCGGCCTTCTGCATGTAGGTCCGGTAGTTCTTCACCCCCACGTGCTCGAACATGCCCACCGACACCACCCGGTCGAATCCCCCCTTCAGCGCGCGGTAGTCCTGCAGGCGAATCTCCACCGGCAGGCCCTGGCAGCGTTCGGCGGCCAGCTCGGCCTGGGGCCGGGATACCGTGATTCCCACCACCCGGGCCCCGTGTCGCTCGGCGGCGTAACGGGCCAGTCCGCCCCAGCCGCATCCGATGTCCAGCAGGCGCATGCCGGGCTCGAGCCGAAGCTTGCGGCAGATCATCTCCAGCTTGGCCTCCTGGGCCCGGTCCAGCTCCCGGCACCCCTCCCAGTAGGCGCAGGAGTAGTTGAGCCCCTGGTCCAGCATGGCCGCGAACAGGTCGTTGCCCAGGTCGTAGTGGGCGCGGGCCACCTGGCCTGAGCGGCGCACGCTCTGGCGGTTCAGGAGATTGGCCAGGGCCAGCGCCGTCCATTCCCGCAGACCGCCCTGGACGCTTTTATCCAGGCCCGCCCGCATGATCCGGTAAAAGAACTCATCCAGGGCCGGGCAATCCCACCAGCCGTCCATATAGGATTCCCCCAGGGCCAGGGAACCGCCGGAAAGCACTCGTGCGTACCAGCCGGGTTCATGCACCTGGATGTCCCAGGGGCGTTTGCCGTTGATCTGCACGTCCGCCTTGGCCAGGCGCTCCCTGGCTGCCTCCCGCAACCGCGATCTCCTGGGCATGCTGGATGGTTGGGTTGGAAAACCGTCGGCGGTCGCGCCAGGATACCCCTGAGCTTGATCCCCCGTGGACATGGTTAAACGCCTCCTCGCTTGGCTTGCCTTGCCTGGGCAGCCCGCGCGGCTGCCCCGCGTTCCTCAGGGAGGCTTCGCCAACCAGGGCAATCAAGCTGAGGGATCTGGGAAGGATGGCTGGGAACCTGCCGCCCTTCGATTCAGGTTAATACCAGCCGCCTATAAAATTCAAGCAGGCAGGGGGCCTATTCTCGTGCCTTGAAACAGTTTGGCTTTAGCGGATATGGCCCTTCATGGAAGGGGCGCTTTGGCCGGTTCGGCTTGGCAACTCGCCCATGGGCTTGCGCCTTTCTGTTCCTCATGCCATGAAACTTGTCGATTGGGTCGGGCAAGCCCTCTGGATCCTTCGCGTAAGGCTCTGAAGGGCATTTTTTCAACGGGATGTCGCGCTGTCGAGGAAGCCGAAAGGAGCCCGGGCCAGGATGGGCGAGAGGCGCCCCGAAAGCTGGGCGTGGAAGGTTGTGGGGAACCCTTCCACAAACCGCTCCCATGGCGGAAGGCAATACCATGCCTCCGTACCAGGGCAGGGCCGTAAGCTGGGAGCTGATTCTGTACGCCTAGAGGTAACGTCCTGCATGGGCTTGCGTGGAGCGCGACCTTTTTGAGGGCGGTTCCACGCGGGTCCAAAAACGATGGCTGGCGGGCCTTGCGGCGACCCGGGCGGGCCGAGTGCGGCAAGGTCCCGCTAGAGTACCGCCTGCACGCTGGTGACGCCGTCGAGCCGTTCCTTGAGCGCCTTCTCGATGACGTTGTGCAGGGTGCCGCTGGCGCTTTTGCAGCCCGAACAGGCCCCAACCAGGCGCACCAGCACCACCCCGGCGGCGTTGACGCCCAAGAGCTCCACGTTGCCGCCGTGCTTGACCAGTTCAGGGCGGGCGGCCTCCAGGGCCTCCTCAACCATCTCGCGGGTTGGCGCAGACACTACTTGACCTCCGCTCCGGGCAAAAGCTTATTTACCCGCTCCCAGACCCGGGCCGCCAGTTCGCGGTAGGCCTGGGCCGAGGGCGCGGTCTGCTCCACAATGGGCTGGCCGGCGTCCATGGAAGCGCGCACCTTGGCGTCCAAGGGCAGCTCGCCCAAATAGTCCACGCCCAGCCTGCGGGCCAGAGGCTCCACCGAGCCGTGGCCGAAAATCTCATGGCGCTTCTCACAGCCGTCGCAGATGAAGTAACTCATGTTCTCGACAATGCCCAGCACCGGGGCGTTGGTGGCCCGGAACATGTCCACAGCCTTGATCGCGTCGACCAGCGCCACGTCCTGGGGCGTGGTGACCACCACCGCGCCGGTGATCGGCACCTCCTGGGTCATGGTGATCTGCACGTCGCCGGTGCCCGGAGGCAGGTCCAGGATAAGCACGTCCAGGGGAGCCCAGGCCACGTCGTGCAGGAGCTGCTTGACCGCCTTCATGATGATGGGTCCGCGCCAGATCAGGGCCTTGCCTGGGTCGACCATGAAGCCGATGGACATGGTTTTGAGCCCGTGGGCGGTGATGGGCATGAGCTTTTCGGCGGTGGCCTCGGGTTGGGCATCGACGAGTCCGAGCATGAGGGGTATGGAGGGGCCATAGAGGTCCAGGTCAAGGAGACCGACCTTGAGGCCCAGGCCGGCCAGGCCCAGGGCCAGATTGACCGCCACCGTGGATTTGCCCACCCCGCCCTTGCCCGAGGCCACGGGCACCACCGCGGCCACGCCTTCGATGGCGTGGGGGACAGGGGCTTTCTGGGGCTTGGGCGGCTCGGGTTGGATAATCTCCAACTCCTCCACCCCGGGCATACCGGTGAAGGCGGCGGCGATCGAGTTCTCCAGCTGCTCAAGCACCTCCGGCGGCGCGGCCAGGGGCCTGAGCTTGATCACGGCCTTCTGGCCCACGAGCCTGGCATCTTCCACCAAGCCCATGGTAACGATGTCGCTGTCAAAACCGGGGTAGGGCACTTTTTTGAGGGCGGGCAGAAAACGGTCGTCGAGTACCGCTTCCGGATGGTTGCTGCTCATGGGCGATCCTCGCAGGCTCAAGCTTCAAGTGTTTGGTGAAAAAACAATGCCCCTAAACTTACCACCAAATTGGCGCACCGGCGACGCTGCGGGCGCCGCTAGGCCAGGCGCTCCAGGAAGGCCTCCAGGCGCAGGCGGGTGCGCGCGTCCAGGGGGCCGGAGGAGTCGCCCTCCAAGGTGAGGATGGGCAGGGGCAGGCGGGCGCGCAGGATCAGGTCCTGCGCCTGGCGGAAGCAGAATGTTTGGGTGTAGTGGATCAGCCCGGCCAGCGCCCGGCGCTCGGATTGGCGGGCGATGTCCGCGATGCGGTGGAAAACGTCATATGGATAGGTGTAGCGCAGGTACTGAGTGGCCAAATCCTCGTCCTGGCCCTGGCTTTCCGGCGGGAGCATGGCGAACTGGCGTGGCACTTCGTTGAACACGATTTCCGCGCCCAGCTCAACCACGGTGCGGTGCAGGTCGCTCATTATGGGGGGGACCCCCAGCAGACCCAGGCGCGGGACTGGGGCGCGTTTCGCTCTGGCCTGGACTTCGGCCAGGAATCCGCTCAGGCGAGTGTGGAAGGCCGCCGGATCACCGTCGAAGTCGCTGGCGCTGACCAGCCAAAGATGGTTCTCTGCCCCGCTGACCTGGCCGGTGGTCCAGGTCAGTTCGTCAAGCCGGTCCAGATCGCGTCGCAGTGGCAGGAGAGAGCGCCGCACCTGCTCGCCTTGGGCCAGGTCCGTGCCCAGTTGCCGGGCCAGGCCGGCCAGACTGGCGCGCAGGGAGGCTTCGTCGCGATCGTGGGGATAGCCGAAACCGATCACCCGGCGACCGGCCAGGGTTAGAAGCTCCATGAGGGCTTGGGTGTTGGAGCAGTCGCCCTGGGTGACGGCCAGGATGGTGGCCACCTCCGGGTGGCCCAGGGCCCAGGCGTAGATGCCCTTGATCCAGGCGCAGAGGGTGCGCGGCAGCCCCAGGCCCTCGGCACGCTCCACCAGCCCGGCCGGGTCGGGGTCGTTGATGAAGCGGTTGTTCAGGTCCACGGGGGTGAGCCCGGCAGCCAGCACCAACTCCACGGGAACGGTACTGGTGATGCCTATCTTGGTTTCCTGGGCGCGCATATGATTCGGTCTTGGCATATGAATGGGGTTATTATATAAGAAAGTCGCTCTGCGGTGGGAAAGCCGCCAAGGACAAATGGGGAGTCCGCACGATGCCCGTTAATCGTCTTTCCCGTCACTTGGTGGTTTTACTCGCCTTGACGGCGATGCTGTCCATCGCGCTCTCGGCCCTGGCCGGACCCGATCCCCTGGTGGGCCAATGGCGCTATCCCAACGGCTCCATCGTGGAGTTCAGCGCCGACGGAGTCATGACCGTCAAGAATGCCAACGGAACCGTAAACGCCAAGATCCGCTACTGGACCGAGGAAGGCTCCACCCTGGTCATGGTGCAGGAAGAGGACCAGACCATGACCACCGGCTACCTGATCTCCGCCGGAGGCAAGCGTCTCACCCTGGACTCCATGGAGGAGGGCAAGGGCAAGGGCCCGGAGGTCCTGGAGCGCATCAAGTAGTACCCGACCACGTATAAGTCCAACCAAGAAATGGAAGCGCGCAAGGCCCGCAAGCTGGGGCGCACGCTCCCGACCCGCTCCGCCCGGCGCGGCACGCGTCCGGGGCCTAGTGGGAGGTTTGGGGACGGACGCGAACGCGGGCGTCCACGGCCACGGCGCCTCCCGGGCCCACCAGCACCGGGTTGAGATCAAGCTCCAGGATGCGAGGCTGGCGGGCGGCCAGGCTCGCCACCTGCATGATGACCTGGAGCACCGCAGCGCGATTGGCGGCGGGCAGGCCGCGGTAGCCCTTGAGCAGGTCCGCACCCCTGAGGCCGTCGAGCATGGCCCCGGCCTCCACGTCATCCACCGGGGCCAGGCGCAGGCTTACGTCCTTGAGCACTTCGGCGGTGACGCCGCCCAGTCCGAAGAGGACCAGGGGCCCGAAGGCGGGGTCCTGTTTGGCGCCTACGATAACCTCCTGGCCGCCGCTGATCATGCTCATGACCACCAGGCGCTTGATCGGCAGCATTTTGAACATGCGGGCAGCGGCTTTTTCCACGGCGTCTTCACTGGCCAGGTTGAGGATGACCCCTCCCTGGTCAGTCTTGTGGCTCAGGCTGACCCCCACGGCCTTGAGGGCCACGGGGAAGCCCATGGCGGCGGCTGCGCCGGCGGCCTCGCGGGGGTCCCCGGCCACAACGAAGGGGGCCACGGGCATGCCGGCGGCGGAAATCAGGTGCAGGGCCTCGGGCAGCTCCAGGACGCCGTCGTCTCCGGTTGCGTTCAGTATTCTTTCCAAGCGCTCGGCCACATCGACAGGGATGTAGTCCGCGCAGCCCAGGCGATCCTCGCGAGGGCGGCGGTCGGCGAGAGAAGCCGAGCGGGTCAGGGCCAGCAGCGCCTCCTCCGGGGCCTGGAACAAGGGCAAGCCGGAGAGGCCGGACACCAGGGCCAGTTCCTCGGGCTCGGCCAGGATCACCAGGGCCACGGGTTTGCCATACTTGCGGCAAAGCTCGCCGGCCTGCTTGAGGAACTCGCGGCTGGGCTTGGCCTCGGGGCCGCGATAGCCCAGGACGATCATCACCGCGTCCACGTTGTCCTGAGACAGCGCTCCGCGCAGGATTTCCACGTATAGCTCGAAATGGAAGAGGTCGCCCAGGTCCAGAGGGTTTTGCAGCTTGATGACCGAGGCCCTGAAATGTTTCTGAATGGGCTCTAGGTAGGAATCGGGGAGGCGGGGGAGGTCCAGGCCCAAGCGGTGGGCGGCGTCGGCGGCCACCACGGCGTGGCCGCCCGAGCGAGAGACAACCACCACTCGGCGGCCCTTGGGCCGGGGCATGGTCAGGCCCTTGACGATGTTTATACAGTCGTTGACGGTGTGGGCGCGAATGGCCCCGGCCTGCTTGAGGGCCTCCTCCACCACCAAGTCATCATTGGCCAGGGCGGCGGTGTGGCTGTGGGCGATGCCATGGCTCAGTTCGGCGATGTTGGATTTGTGCACTACCACCGGCTTGTCGCTTTGGCGGATCAAATCGCACATGGCGCGGCCGTCTACGATGGACTCCAAATAGAGGAGGATGGCGGTGGTGTCCGGATCATCGAGGAGGTAGGCGAGCAGGTCGCGCTCACCCACGTTCACCTTGTTGCCCACGCTGGCGAACTTAGAGATGCCTATGGCTTCTTGTGAGAACCGGTGCAGATAGGTCAGGCCTATGCCCCCGCTCTGGGCCACGATGGAGAGTCCACCCGTGGGGGCCTTTCTGCCCAGGATAGGGAAGGGCACCGCCACCCCGCTCTGGGTGCAGATCACCCCGATGCAGTTGGGTCCTATGAAGCGGATGCCGTACTGCTTGGCAAGGCGCTTGATTTGGGCCTCCAGTCCCGCCCGCTCGCCGCCCAACTCGGAGAAGCCGCCGCTCTCGATGATGACTCGCTTGACCCCGAGCTGGCCGCAGGCTTCGAGCAGGCCGGGCACCGTGGGGGCCGGGGTAAGGATCACGGCCAAGTCGGGAGTTTGGGGAAGCTGATCCATGCTGGTGTAGATAGGCTGGCCTTCGAATTGGCCCCCCCTGGGGGAGACGCAGAAGACAGGCCCGCCGAAGCCGTAGATCTTGAGATTGGTGACGATGTTGCGGCCCAGGTTGCCCGGGCGGGGTGAGACGCCGATGACAGCAACGGACTCGGGGTAGAAGAAGCCGCGCATTAGTGTCCTCGCTTGAACTGGGCGTGGAAGGCTAGCGTGGGGTGGCCGCCGCCGGTGCGGCCGGTGACGCTGGCTGGCTTGGTTCCGGCTGAGATATGTAATTGCTGTTTCATGCCCTAGCACTATTTCACTTGGGGAGGCGGCCTGTCAAGATGAACAATGATTCATTATTCACGGGCGTTAACGAGACATTTGCCGAGCCGGCGCCCCTCCCAACCAGCTAACGTGGCCCAGGCAGCGACAAGTTTGGCAAAAACAGGGAAATCTGAGGGATGAAAGCTATCGCCAGGACGCACAACAAAAGCCAGAACAAAAAGGGGCCCACCGCCCGGCCCACGCGGGTGAGTGACTCGCCGGTGATGCCCATGGTCACGAACAGATTGAGCCCGAAGGGCGGGGTGAGGAAGCCGTACTCGATCATGAGGACCATCACGATGCCGAAGTGGATGAGGTCGATGTTGTAGCGGCCGAGGGCCTCGGCGAAAATAGGAGCCAGGATCAGCATGGCCGAGACGTCATCCATCACCGCGCCCATCAGTAGGAACAGCAGGGTGACCAACAGCAGGAACATCCACCAGGAGTCCACCAGGCCGATTATCCAGTCGGCTACCATCACCGGTATCTGCTCGGCGGTCAGCAACCAGACGAAGGTCATGGCGCAGGCCAGGATGAAGAGCAGACAGGAGCTGAGGATGGCCGAGTCGCGGCAAACCTTGTAGAGCTTGATCCAGGTGATCTCGCGGTAGATCACCGTCTCCACGAAGAGGGCGTAGACCACGCTCACCGCCGCCGCCTCGGTGGGGGTGAAGACGCCGGCGTAAATGCCGCCCAGGACGATCACCGGCAGGATCAGGCCCCACGCCCCCTTCTTGATGATGGCCCTGGCCTCGGCGGAGGTGTAGCGCCGGCTGGCGCGCCAGCCGTTCTTGCGGGCCATGGCGTAGGTGTAGGCCAAAAAGACGCCGCCGATAAGGAGCCCCGGCACGAAGCCGGCCATGAAGAGCTTGGCAACGCTGACGTTCATGACCATGCAGTAGAGGATCATGGGGATGGAAGGGGGAATGACGATTCCCAGGGAACCGGCGCTGGTGATGAGACCGAGGGTGAAGTTTTTGGGGTAGCCGGCCTTGAGCAGGGCGGGGAACATGATGGAGCCGATGGCCGCCACCGTGGCTGGCGAGGAGCCGCTGATGGCGGCGAAGAAAAGGCAGGCCACCACCGTGGCCATGGCCGAGCCGCCCCGGAAGCGGCCTACCAAAAGCTCCATGACCGCGAGGAGCCGCCGGGCCATGGCGCCCTCGGTCATGATGCCGCCGGCCAGCATGAAGAACGGGATGGAAATGAGCAGGAAGTTGTCCAGGGCATTGAACAGCTGTTGGACCAGGATGGTGAGCGGCGTATGGGTGAAAAGCATCAACACGAGGGCGGTGGTCACCACCAGCATGACCGAGATGGGCATGCCCAGCAGCAGCAAGCCCCCAAAACACAGGCAGAGGGTGAGGATCATCGGCTCTGGCCCTCACGCGCGACGGCTGGCTCGGGCCGCGTTTGCCGCCAGCCCAGCAGCAGGAAGCGCAGCGCGATCATCAGGCTGAAAAAGGGCATGGGCATATAGAAAAGCCACATGGGGGCCTTCATGGCCCCGCTCAAGGTGCCGAAGCGCAGCATTTTGCCGGTGTGCTTCCATGACAGCCAGGCCAGGGTCAGGAACATGGCCGCCCCCAACAGGGTCGAGATCAGGCGCATGGCCCGCACCGCGCGGGCTCCCGCCCTTATGAGCAGGAAATCCATGGAAAAGTGCGTGCCGTACCTAACCCCCAGGCTGGCCCCCAAGAAGGTCAGAAACACGCCGAGGTAGCGTGAAAGCTCCTCGAACCAGGTGAAGCTGATGTCGAAGAAGTAGCGGAAGATCACCTGTACGAAGGCCATGACGGCCAGGCCCAGCAGGGTCAGGGCCAGGGCCCCCTCTTCGAGGTGGTTGAGGATTTTGAGCCAGCGGCGCATGATCCTTCAGGACCTTTGACCGACGGAGGCGTGCCGGCCGGGCAGGGTTAATGAGGGCGTGTTCCGGCCGGGAACCGCGCCCTCTGGCATGAACCGAAACGACCTACTGCTTGGAGTGCTTGGCGATGGCGGCCATGAAGTAGTCGTAGAGTTCCGGACCGACCATTTGGCGGTACTTGGCCCAGACCGGCTTCACGGCATCAACGAAGGCCTGGCGCTCCGCCGGCGTCAGGGTGATGACTTCCACCCCGTTGGCCTTGGCGTACTCATCCACGGACACGTTCAGCTTGGGCAGCTTGGCCGTCTGCTTGGCTGTCTCCTCGCGGTTGACCTTGAGGGCCAGCTTGGCGCCTTCCTTGAAGATGCGCTTCTGTTCAGGAGTCAGGCTATCCCATACCTCCGGGCTGACGATCTGTATGCACTCGGTGAGAATATGGCCGGTCTTGGTGACGTACTTGTTGACCTCGGTGGCCTTGATAAGGATGGAGGTGTAGAGGGGGTTCTCCTGGGCGTCGATCACTCCCTGCTGCAAGGCGTTGTAGATCTCGGGAAAGGGGATGCCCACTGGCGAAGCCCCCAGGGCCTTGAAAGTGTCGATGTAGACCGGGCTCTCCATGACCCTGATCTTGAGCCCCTTGACGTCGGCGGGGGTGCGCACCGGGCGTTTATTGTTGGTGATGTCGCGGAACTCGTTCTCGGTCCAACCGATGCCCACGAAGCCCTTGGCCGGCAGGTAGCTGAAAAGCTTTTCCTGCCAGGCCGGGTCGTCGATCACGGCGTGGGCCGCTTCGCGGCTGGGAAAGACGAAAGGCAGGTCCATGACCGCCACCTGGGGCACGAAGTTCTCCAGAACCGCGGTGGAGATGGTAGCCATCTCCAGGGTGCCGGCCTGAACCTGCTCGGCCAGGGAGCGCTCGCCTCCCAGCTGGCCCATGGGGAAGTTCTTGACCACGATCTCACCCTTGGTCTGCTCGGTCACGAACCTGGCGAATGCCTCCACGCCAAGGTTTTGACCATGGCTGGGCGGGGAGACATGGCCGTACTTGAGGGTTATGGCCGCGCCGGCCGGCCCGGGCAGGGCCGCGGCGGCAAGGCAAAGCGCCGCCAGGATGAAGGAAAGCCTTTTCATCGATGCCCTCCGGTGGGATCTGGACTGGTGGCTGGGCGCGCGCCCTCGCCGGGGCGGACGCATGGGAGCGTCCCGCAAAGCCGCAACCCATGCGGCCTTAGACCAGCAGGTATTTGCGTCTCACTTCCTCGTTGGCGCGCAGATCCTCGATGCTGCCCTGGTAGCGTATCACGCCGTTGTCGATGATGTAGCCGCGGTCGCTGAGCCCAAGGGCCACCTCCTGGTTTTGCTCGGCCAAGAGAACGGTAAGGCCCCTCTCCTTGAGCATGGCCATGCGCTCGGCCAGCAGTTTGACCACCAGAGGGGCCAGGCCTTCGGTGGGCTCGTCCAGGAGCAGGCACTCGGGGTTGGTCATGAGCGCGCGGCCGATGGTGAGCATCTGCTGCTCACCTCCGCTCAGGAGCCCCGCCTGGCGGGAGTCTATGCCTGCCAGGCCGGGGAAAAACTCGTAGACGGCCTCCTTGGTCCAGCCGGGTCCGTCGCCCCCTCGGGGGGACATGGCCACGATCTCCAGGTTTTCGCCAACCGTGAGGTCGGCGAAGACCCGCCGGTCGTCGGGCACATAGCCAAGGCCCAGGCGGCAAAGCAGATGCGGCTTCAGCCCGGCGACTTCGCGGCCCTGGTAGAGGATGCGCCCCTGCCGCGGCGGGGTCAGCCCCATGATGCTGCGCATGAGGGTGCTCTTGCCCGCGCCGTTGCGCCCCAGGATGCAGACCACCTCGCCTTTTCCGACCGTGACGGACACGTCGAAAAGGATGTGGCTGAGTCCGTAGAAGGTGTGGATGCCCTGGATGTCCAGCATCAGACGCTTATCCCCAGGTAGGCTTCCTGCACGTGCAGGTCGCACTTTACCTCGTCGCAAGTTCCTTGGGCGATGGTCCTGCCGTACTGCATGACCATGATGCGGCCCGCGATGGAAAAGACCATCTCCATGTCGTGCTCGCAAAAAAGGATCGTCAGGTCGCGCTCGGAGCGCAGGCGTTTTATCAACTCGATGGTCCCCGCCGTCTCCTCGGGGGACATGCCGGCGGTGGGCTCGTCCATGATAAGGAGCCGGGGGCGGTTGCCCAGGGCTATGGCCATTTCCAGCACCTTGCCGTCGCCGTGCGAGAGAGTTCCGCTGGTGCGCCGGGCCTTGTCGGCCAATCCCACGCTCTCCAAAACTTCCCAGGTCTCCTTGACCGCCAGGCGGCGGGCGGGGGTCAGGATGTCAAGTAATCGGCGCTGATGGGCCAGCACGGCGACCTGCACGTTGTCGAAGACCGTCAGCCGGCTGAAGACGCTGACCACCTGATAGGAGAGGCTGATGCCGGCTTGGGCGATGCGGTGGGCCGGCAGCCCGGCGATGTCCCGGCCCTCGAAAACTATGCGTCCCCGGCTGGGCTTGTGCTGGCCGGTGATCAGGCGGAAAAGAGTCGTCTTGCCCGCCCCGTTGGGTCCGATCACCGCCACGATTTCGCCCTGGCGCACTTCAAGATTGGCGTCGCTAACCGCCATGAAGCTGCCGAAGGCTTTTTGCAGTCCCTCTACCTTGAGCATCTAGGACTCGCTGACCGCCGAAGTCGGGCGGGTTCGTCCCAGGCGCTCCAAGAAGTAGCCCAGCACGCCTTCGGGCAGGAAAAAGATGATAAGCATGAGTATCACGCCCAGGAAAAAGGTCCAGTATTCGGTGTAGATGCCCACTACGGTGCGCAGGATCACGATAATGGCGGCGCCGAGCATGGGGCCCAGGAAGGTGAACCATCCCCCCAGGAGGCACATGATGATGACCTCAAGGGAGAGCGTCCAGAACATCAGGTCCGGGAAGACCGTGCCTTCCACGGCCACGAAGAGAACGCCCGACACCCCGCCGAAGAAGCCGGCCAGGACCAGGCCCATGAGCTGCTGGCGCTTGACCGGCACTCCGATGGTCTCGCAGCGTTCCTGGTTGTCGCGCACTGCCTGGAACACGCGTCCGAAGGCCGAGTTGACGATCAGGTACATGGCCGCCAGGCTGAGCAGGCTCACCACCAGGGTGAAGTAGTAGGAGCCGTTTATTGAGGAGATGGCCGCGGGCAGGGGGATGTTGTGGATGCCGTCGTCCCCGCCGGTGAAGGAATACCAGCGGAAAACGATGGCCCACACCAGGGAGCCCAGGGAGATTTGCAGCATGCCGAAGTAGAGTTTCGACAGGCGCACGCAGATGAGCCCCATGACGAGGCTCAAGGCGGCGGCGACCAGGGGCCCGGCCAGGAAGCCCAGCCAGGGCGAGAGCACGGTCTTGGTGATCATGAGCGCGGCGGCGTAGGCGCCGACGCCATAGAAGACCGTGTGGTGGAACTGGTACATGCCGCCGTAGCCCAGCACCAGGTTCAGGCTGGTGGCCAAAAGCCCCCGCACCAGTATCAGGGCCGCCAGGTAGACGTAGAAGCGAGGCGCGAAGGCCGGCAGGAAAAACATTGCCGCCATCAGGGCCAGGCCTGCAACTTGGGCCTTGCGCTTGGCCGGATCGGTGAATTCCAAGCTGTGTCTCCTACCAGACTGATTTGAGCAGGCCCCTGGGCCTGAAGAACAAGACTATCACCACCGCCACGTAGGGGAAGACGATGGCGAACTGGGGCCAAACCAGGATGCCTATGGCGTCGGTGAGCCCGAAGATGAGCGCGCCCAGGAGCGCTCCCCAGATGTTGCCCAGGCCTCCCATGATGACAATGAGGAAGGCCTCCATGATCAGGGAGTGGTCCATGCCCTGGGTTATGTTTTGGGTCGGCGCCACCAGGGCCCCGCCCAGGCCGGCCAGGAAGCAGCCGATGCAGAAAACGAAGGCGAAGACCCAGCTCACGTTGATGCCCATGGCCGCCACGATCTCGCGGTCCACGGCCGCGGCGCGGGCGATCTTGCCGATCCTGGTGCGGTTGGTCAGATACCACATGCCCCAGGCCACCAGGGGTCCCACGGCCAGCAGGAACAGGTTGTAGCGGGGGAAGGGGAGACCCAGCACCGTGAGCGAGCCCTGCATGGCGTGGGGGACCGACAGGGATCGGAAGTCGGAGCCCCAGACGAACTTGACCATGTCGCCGAAAACCAGGGTCAGGGCGAAGGTGAACAAGAGCAGCATCAGGTGCTCGCGTTCATACAGGCGGCAGAAAAGGCCGCGCTCCACGGCCAGGCTCAGGAGGCCGACCGCCAGCGGTCCCAGGGCCATGGCGGCCCAGAAGCCGGCGCTGCCGCCTATGGCGCTGGCTATGGTCCAAGTTATGAAGGCCCCGATCATATACAAGGAGCCGTGGGACACGTTGGGAATCCTGAGCACGCCCAGGATGAGGCTCAAGCCCGAGGAGACGATAAACAGAATGGTGGTGCGGCTCAAACCCACCAGGGTCTGTTGCCCCAAGGCCGCCAGGGTGACGTGGGAGGCCAACTCCATGCGAAATCAACCTTCTTGCGCGGCGGAGTATTCCGGCCCCGCGGGTCTTGCAAGTGGCGGCCGCCGAAGGGCCCTCTGCGATCGGCCCTCCGGCGGCGGGAAAGGTGCGAGCGGCTATTTGCCGCGCAGCTTCTTGATTTCCTCCACCGAGGGCACGGCCTCCTCGGGGGGGATGGTGACTATCTGGTCGGCGATGAGGAAGTCGTAACCAGGGGCCTTCTTGGTCACGCCCATGTACATGGGCAACATGGCCAGGTGGTCATAGGCGCGCATGGTCACCTTGCCCACCGGAGAATCGATGCTCATGCCTTCTATGGCGTCGATCAGCTTTTCCTTGTCCACCGCGCCGGCCTTCATGAAGCCGTTTATTATGAATTTGGCGGTCAGGAAGCCGTAGAGGGCGCCGACCTTGGGCTCGCGGCCGTAGGCCTTCTTGAAGTCCTCCACGAACTTCTTGTTGGCCGGCGTGTCGGGGTAATAGAAGAAGTAGTTGGATGAGCCGATCACGCCCTCGGGAGCATCCAGACCCAGGGGCTTCAAGGTTGAAAGCTCCGTGGCGGTGTGCATGAAGAAGGGCACCTTCTTGTTGAAGCCGGTGGCTTGGGCCGCCTTGAGGAAGGGCACGCAGCTGGCTCCGCCGGTGGCCACGATCACCGCGTCGGGCTGGGCGGCCAGGATGGAGGTGATGTAGGGGGTGAAGTCGGGCTCGCCCACCTTCCACCAGGACTCGCCCAGGAGCTGCACCTCGGGCTTGAGCTTTTTGAGATCATTCCATACCGCGTTGGCGATGGAGTGGCCGTACTCGTAGTCGTCGCCGGCGATCCAGTACTTCACGAATTTTTGCTTGGCCAGGCCGGCCGCGGCCGCCTTGCCAGCGCTGGCGGTGTTTTCGGTGATCTGGAAGACGTAGCGGTGGCCCTTCTCGGCCGTCAGCTTGTCGGTCTTGGCGAACGTGGCGAAGAAAGGAATCTTTTCGGCGCGGGCCAGGTCGGAAACGGCCAGGGCCGTGGCGCTGTTGATCGTGCCCATGAGGATGTCTACGTCCTCGCGCATGATTAGCTCCTTGGCCGCGGCCAGACCCAGGTCGACCTTGAACTTGTCGTCGCGGGTGACGAACTCGATTTTGCGTCCAAGCACGCCGCCCTTGGCGTTGACCGCGTCAATTTCCAGCTTGAAGCCGTCGCGCACGTCGTTGGTATAGGTGCTGGGCGGGCCGGAGTAGCTGTCGACGATGCCCACCTTGATGGGTTTGGCGGCCAGCGCGGCCCCGCCGCTCAGCATGACGGCCAGGACCGTTAGGCAGATGGTAAACCAGCAGTACTTTTTCATAGCCGCCTCCCTTGTATTTTAATGCGTTTGCTCAAGTCGTCTGTCCGCGAAGGGGCATTGGTAAGGCCCCATGTAAAAGGGCCACAATTCGACAATGTTCCCATAAAGCGACCGAGCCGGTCAACACTGCCGCCGAGCACTCGTCCCCGCTGGGGAGGAAGCCAAGGACAGCAGACGTTCGTTGCTTTC
>JAJZPI010000208.1 GCA_021811275.1 Deltaproteobacteria bacterium | reverse complement strand
GATCTGTACAGCACCACCACGCCCACGCCGTCACGGTCATGGCCGAGGCCGGGCTCGCCGGCCCGGCCCTGGCGCTCAGTTTGGACGGCACCGGCTTTGGCCCCGACCGCACGATATGGGGCGGCGAGCTGCTCAGGGCCGACCTGCACGCCTATGAACGCCTGGGACGCCTGCGACCCTTCCGCCTGCCCGGCGGCGGGGCCGCGGTCAAGGAGCCCTGGCGCGTCGGCCTGGCTCTCTTGCTGGAGGTCTGGGGCGTGGACGCGGCCGATATGGACCTGCCCCTCACGCGCGCCAAGGGCCGGCACCTGCCCCTAATCTCCCAAATGTCCGCCCGGGGCCTGAACTCCCCGCTCACCTCCAGCCTGGGCCGGCTCTTCGACGGCGTGGCGGCAATCGCCGGCCTGCGCTGGGAGGTGGCCTACGAGGGCCAGGCGGCCATCGAGCTGGAGCAGGCGCTCGACCCCGGCGAAAACGGCGTCTACCCCTTTTCCCAGCTTGACGAGGGGGGTCTGTTGGTGTTGGACTGGCGTCCGGCCGTCGCCGCCCTGGCGGAGGACCTGCGCCGGGGTGCGGGGGCGGGACGGGTTTCAGCCCGCTTCCACCGGGGACTCACCGATGCCCTGGCCGCCTGGGCCGTGCGCGGGGCGCAGGCCGCCGGCCTGACGCAGGTCTGTCTGGGCGGGGGCTGTCTCATGAACGCCGAGCTTATGCGCGGCCTGCCCGAGCTGCTGGGGCGGGCCGGCCTTACGGCTCACACCCCGGCCCAAGCGCCGGCCGGCGACGGCGGGCTGGCCCTTGGCCAGGCCTTGGCCGCCGCCTCCGCCTGGGGCCATGGCCTGCTGAACGAATCCGGCGAGACCGTGCTCGGTCCCCCTGAACAGGAGAACGCCAGGTGAAGCACGTCGACGAGTTCCGCGACCCCGAGCTGACCAAGGGCCTTGCCCGCGCCATCGCCCAGGCCAGCACCAAGCCGGCGCGCTTCATGGAGCTGTGCGGCACCCACACCATGGCCATCGCCCGCCACGGGCTCTCGCGCATGCTGCCCCCCACGGTGGAGATGGTCTCCGGCCCGGGCTGCCCGGTCTGCGTCACCGCCACCGAGGAGATAGACCGCGCGGTGAAGCTGGCCCGGACCCCCGGCGTCACCGTGGCCACCTTCGGCGACCTGGTGCGGGTGCCGGGGAGCCACAGCTCCCTGGCCAAGGAGCGCGCCGCCGGGTCCCGGGTCAAGGTGATCTACTCGGCCCTGGACGCCCTTGAGCTGGCCCTGGCCGACCCCAAGGCCCAGGTGGTCTTCCTGGGCATCGGCTTCGAGACCACCGCCCCCACGGTGGCCGCAGCGGTGCTCATGGCCAAACAGAAGGGCGTGGCCAACTTCAGCGTGCTGGCCGCGCACAAGCTGCTGCCCCCGGCCCTGGCCGCGCTGCTTTCCGGTCCCGACCTGGGCCTGAACGGCTTTCTCTGTCCCGGCCACGTGACCACGGTCATCGGCACCGCGCCCTATGAGGACGTGGCCAAGGTGCACGGCCTGGCCTGCGTGGTCAGCGGCTTCGAGCCCGCCGATGTGCTGGGGGCCGTTCTGATGCTGGTCAAGCAGGTGGAGGAGGGCCGGGCTGCGGTGGAGATTCAGTACGCCCGGGGCGTGAGCCCCCAAGGCAACCCCCAGGCCCGGGCGCTCATGGAGCAGGTGTTCACGCCGGTGGACGCCCCCTGGCGCGGCCTGGGCTGGATACCCATGAGCGGTCTGGGCTTCAACCCGGCCTTCGCCGAATTCGACGCCCGCGCCCGCTTCGACCTGGAGGTGCCGCCGGCCGCCGACCACCCCGGCTGCAGGTGCGGCGACGTGCTCCGGGGCCTGGTGCGCCCGCCCCAGTGCAAGCTCTTTGGTCAGGTCTGCACCCCGGAAAGCCCCCTGGGGCCCTGCATGGTCTCCATGGAGGGCACCTGCGCCGCCTGGTACAAGTACAGAAGGGACTAGCCCATGGCCATCGAAACCATCCTGCTCGACCACGGGGCCGGGGGCCGGGCCAGCCACGAGCTGGTCAAGAGCGTCTTCGCCGGCCGCTTCGCCAACCCCCTGCTCGACCCCATGGACGACGCGGCGGTGCTTCTGCCCCCGCCGGGGCGGCTGGCCATAAGCACCGACTCCTTCGTGGTGGACCCTATCATCTTCCCGGGCGGCGACATCGGCTCCCTGGCCGTGCACGGCACGGTCAACGACGTGGCCATGCGCGGGGCCAAGCCCCTCTGGCTAACCGCGGGCTTCGTCCTGGAAGAGGGCCTGCCCGTGGCGCTCTTGACCCAGGTCGTCGAGTCCATGGCCAAGGCCGCCAGCGAAGCCGGGGTGCTCATCGTGGCCGGCGACACCAAGGTCGTGGGCCGGGGCCAGGCCGACAAGCTTTTCATCAACACCACCGGGGTGGGCGTGCTGCCCGAGGGGCTCACCATCGGCGCACACCTGGCCGCCCCCGGCGACGCGGTGCTGGTTTCCGGCACCATGGGCGACCACGGCACGACCATCATGGCCGCCCGCGAGGGCCTGAACCTCGACGCCCCTCTCAGGAGCGACTCGGCGGCCTTGAACGGGCTCACCGCCGCTGTTCTGGCCTCCTGCCCCGGCGTGCATGTCCTGCGCGACCCCACCCGGGGCGGTCTGGCCACCACCCTGAACGAGATCGCCCAGACCAGCAGCGTCTCCATGGAACTAGACGAGATGGCCATCCCCCTGGACCCGGCCGTGCGCGGGGTCTGCGAGCTGCTGGGCCTGGACCCGCTCTACCTGGCCAACGAAGGCAAGCTCATCTGCATCGTGGAGGGCGGACAGGCCCGCGCGGTGCTGGCCGCCCTCCAGGCCCACCCCCTGGGGCGGAGCGCCGCCATCATCGGCCAGGTAGGCACGGAGCACCCCGGCCGGGTCTGGATCAACACCAGCGTGGGCGGACGCCGCATACTGGACATGCTTTCGGGAGAGCCCCTGCCGAGAATTTGCTGAGAGCAAATTCAAAGTCACTGTTGCACCACCTCCGAAAATATCAGACGGGCGGGGGTTATTCCCGCCCGTCCGATCACGGCCGCCGCGAAGGCCTTCCGTCTAGATGAATCCCCTAAAGCCCTCGGCGAAGCGGGATTGACGGTGGTAGAAGGTCAGGTTGATGGTGTCGCGCACCACGCCGTCGCGGCCCTTGGCCACGGCCAGGCGCAGGAAGGTGATGCCCAGCTGCTGCATCTGCTGCCTGGCGGCGCGGGGGTCTCCGCCGATCTGGCGCAGGGCCTCTTCCTCGCTCAAGGTCTGCAACAGAAACACCATGTCCGGGGTGTAGATGGCCCGCGAGGAGCCGGCGATGTCGGTGAGCGAGCCCGCCCAGGCCTGGCCGGGTACGGGTTTCCCCACCTCGCTGATGGCCAGCACCGCCTCGCCGGTGGCGTCGCGCAGGCTCTTCAGGGCCCCCACCCGCCACATGTCGGCGTCGGCCTCGCCCGGCAGGGGCCCGCCCGAGTCGTCCTTGGCGGGCAGTGGAAAGACCTGCAGGTAATCTATGATGATCAGCCCCCTGCTGGCCCCGCTTCTCTGTTTGAGGGCGTTGAGCTCGGCCGCCAGGCCCTCCACCGTGGGCCGGGGGTAATTCTGCTCATCCAGGATCATGATGCGCGGGCCCATCTCGGCCAGCTCGGTCTGGGCCTGTTCCAGTGAATGGCTGGCCTGGGCGCTCAACTGGCCGCCCTCGCCCAGGATCACGGTCTTCCAATCCAGGCGGGAGAGGTTGCACAGTAGTCTGGTCATGATGTCGGCCCTGGTCATCTCCAGGGAGACGAAGAGCAGGCAGGCGTCGGGATTGGCGCGCACCACGTCCAGGCCCAGCTGCATCACCAGGGTGGTCTTGCCCACGTTGGGCGCCGCGGCCAGGAGCATGAGCCCACGTAGGCCCAGGGTGGCGCGGTCCAGGCGCACGATGGAGCCCTGACCCAGGCCCACCAGCTCGCGCCCGCGCCGGTGGGCCAGTCTGGCGGCATGCTCCTCAAGCTCCTGATCAAGGCTGCGCGGGGCCTTCACGGCCCCCTTCCCGCCCCTCGTGCCGTCCACTGTCGTCCTCCCCTCGAGCCGCGCGGGCGCGGCCTGCTCAGCTGGATCCCACCGCGTTCTTGCCTTGGCCCTTGATCTTGAACATGGCCTGGTCGGCCAAAGCCAGGATATCGGCCACGCCCTGGGCGTCGCCGGGGAAGGCGGCCACCCCGAAGCTGGCGGTGAGCCGCACCCGAAGCCCGTGGCCGGCCAGATAGACGGTTCCGGCCATGCTTTTCCTGATCTGGCCGGCCTTGGCCAGGGCGTCCCGTTTGCCGCTGCCCGGCAGAACCACCACGAACTCGTCGCCGCCATAGGCCACGGCGTAGGCCGGCGGCTCCAGGCAGCCGACGATGGTGCCGGCCACCTCGGCTATGGCCCGGCTGCCCAAAAGGTGGCCGTGGGCGTCCACCACCTGCTTGAAGCCGTCGATATCCACGAAGACCAGCCCCAGTTCCCGGCGCGCCTCCACCATCTCCTGTAGCGACCGGTAGAGATGGCGGGTGTTGTAGAGGCCGGTGAGGTCGTCGCGCACGCTGAGCTCGCGGATGCGCTCGTAGCGCCGGGTGTTTTCCACCGCGATGGCCGCGAAGTCGGCGATGATAGCCAGAAGGGTCAGGGCCCCCGGGTCCAGGCGGCTGGGATTCACCGCCTCGATGGCCCCCAAGGCCTTGCCGGCGAATATCAACGGGGCGCACATGATGGCGCGGGAAATGAAGCCGGTGAGCTGATCAACTCTGGGGTCGAAAAACTCGCAGGCGTTAACGTCCGGCACCAGCAGCGGCCGCATCCCGGTCACCGCCCTGCCCACCACCCCCGATTCCGGCGACAGGGTCAGATCTTGGACCAGGGCGAGATCCAGCCCCACCGTCACGGCGAACCTGAGCCGGCCGCGGGCCTCGTCCATGGTCAGGAGCGACCAGTTGTCGGCCGGCACCAGGGCCGAGACCTTGTCCAGAATGGCCTGCAAAAGCCGGTCCGGCTCAAGTTCCGAGGTGAGCGCCTTGCCCAGTTCCAGGCAGGAGATCAATTCCGCGCGCGAAAGCTCCCTGGCCCCCTCCATGGCTGCAAGAACTCGCGCAGGA
>JAJZPI010000035.1 GCA_021811275.1 Deltaproteobacteria bacterium | reverse complement strand
TGATAGAGCAGATCGTCGACGGCCTTGGACGAGGCCTCGCCCTGGCCTTCCAGGGTCCATTTGGGGTCGGCGCCGGCGCTCCGGCGGGTCAGGGTAAGGGAAGAGTCACCTGCCGCAAAATCAACGCGTTTGACGTCGGTCACCACGTAATCGAGGACGGACTTGCTGCGCAGATCGAAGAGAGTGCGCACAGCCTCGGAACGCACCGAGGCGGGCAGCAGGAGCACTTCCTCGGCCCCGGGCAGGGCGGCGTAGAGGTACTCCTTGCTGGGGCTCAAATCGCCCAGGAGGACCTCGGACTTGGCCCCCTGGCGGTCGGTGAGGGTGATGGCCATGCGCGGCGGCTCCAGGCCGAAGTCGGCCAGGGGGCCCTTGGGCTGAACGCGCTCCTTGATCCGCGCGTCCAGCAGCGAGCCGATGACCCGCCCCACCGCCATGCCGTCGGCCTCATAGTCCACCGGTGTGGTGAGAACCCAGCGGTGTTCGGCGTCCCGGCGCTCGACGCGCATGGGCTTGGGCGCCTCGGTGCCATTGAACTCCAGGGTTTGCACGTTCAGGGGGTCGGCCAGGGCGGTGACCAGGCGTGATTCCTGGTCCTTGACCTTCTCAACGCTTGCCTGCCGCCGCTGGCTGTAGAAATAGCCTCCGGCGGCCAGGGCCAGCAGCGCCACCCAGATTATCAGCACGCGTGGTTTCACGCCCTCTTCCTCCGGCGGGAAGCCACCACCGCCACCCCCAGCACCAGGAAGGCCAGGGGCATGACCACTACCGGGACCCAGAAGATCACCTGGGCCTGCCCGGCGTTGACCAGGAGCGGCTGGTTGGCCGTTTCCTTGGGTCGGATGGCGATGAGGTCCTGCTCCTCGGCCAGATAGCTGATGGAGTTGAGGACGAGGTCGCGGTTGCCGGCCTGGTTGAGGTGGGCGTTGGCGGCAAACGATGAGTTGCCGATCACCAGCAGACGGCCATGGGGGGGCTGGCGGTCGTTACCGGCCGGGGCCTTGTCCTTGTTCTCCGCCGGGGGGAGGGTGGCCAGCACGGCCAGGGCCAGCGGACCCTTGCGGTCCTTGCCCTGGTCGAAGCGGGCCTGGCCGCTGGCCAGGGAGTCAAGGTCGGTCTCCCCCCAGGAACCGGGGCCGCTGCGCACCAGGGTCACGCCGGTGATACCCTCCGGGCGCTTGGGCATCATCTCCGCGGAGCGCGCCAGGGGGAAGTAGCAGATCATGCCCTCCAGGGAGCGGGTGATGTCGTGGTCGCCGAAGTCGGCGGCGATGGGCCAGGCCGGGCTGGCCCCGAAGAGCCGGCTTTGGGGATCGACCACCAGGTTGTCGCCCAGTTCCACCCCCCGGGCGGCCAGCCACTCGGTCAAATCGCCGTCGTTTTGGGGATCGAGCATGACCAGGAGGGCGCCTCCCTTGGCCAGGTAGGCCCCTAGGCGGTCCTTCTCCGGGGCGGCCAGCGGCTTCTTGGGTCCGGCGATCACCACAAGCTGGGCGTCGGCGGGCACCGCCTCGGCGGCGGCCAGGATCAGGGGTTTGATCTCGTAGTTCTGCTGCTCCACGGCCTTGTTCAGCTCGGAGTAGCCTTCCTGGCCGATGTCGGCCAGGCCGCGTTCGCCGTGGCCGGTGAGGAAGTAGACCAGCTTTTTGCCCGCGCGGCCCAGGCGGATGAGGGCGTTGGTCAGACCCTGCTCCTCGGCCAGCTTGACCCGTTCCTCACGCTCGCCCCGGATGAGCACCACCGTGCCGTAGGTGCGAATGTCGTAGCGCTTGGCCAGGGCCGGCTCGCGGTCGGGGTCCACGAACTGGTAGGTGAACTGGCGGCTGGCGAAGGAGTACTGGTCCAGCAGGTCCTGGGCCTCGGCCCGCCCCTGCTGGCCCTCGCGCAAGAAGGCGTAGGCCTTCACAGGGGCATCGAGCTTCTTGAGCACGGCCACGGTCTGGGGGGCCAGGGTGTGCGCGCCGCCCAGGGAGAGGTCCCAACGGGTGTGGTGGCGGGCGGCCAGGGCCCCCAGGAAGATGGCCAGGGCCAGCACCACCAGCACGCTGGCCCCGGCGCCCAGGCCCAGCCTGGCCGAGCGCCGGCTAAGGAACCGGCTCAGTTGTTGGCGCGCCACCAGGGCGGTGAGCAGCAGGCAGGCCAGGCCCGCCCCCATGCCGATCAGTCCCCAGCGAGCGTCTTGCATGCTCACGGAGTAGTGTAGGCCGCCGGCGGCCAGAAGGATCAGTCCCAGCCAGCCCAGCCCCTTGGCCCAGGGTTTCATCTTTAGGCTTTCCACCGTTTGGCCTCCAGTGCGCGGGTGCTCAGGAACAGGAAGAAGCCTATGAAAATGAGGAAGTAGGCCAGGTCGGCCGTGTCCAGCAGGCCCTTGGGGAAGTTCTCGAAGTGCGAGCCCAGGCTCAAGCCCTTGAGCGCCGCGCCGGCCTCGGGCCCCACCACCGTGGAGGACCACCCCACCACCCACAGGAAAAGCAGGCCCGCGAAACCCGCCACCGCGGCCACGATCTGATTCTCGGTCATGGCCGAGGCGGCCAGGCCCAGGGCCAGGAAGCCGCCGCCCTCAAGCAGCAGCCCCAGGTATCCCACCAGCACCGCCGGCCAATGCAGGCTGCCCATGCTGGCCAGGATGGCCAGGTGCAGCAGGGTGGGGGCCAGGATCAGGGCCAGCATGGTGAGCGAGGCCAGGTACTTGCCCAGCACCACGCTGAAGTCGGTCAGCGGATAGGAGAGCAGCAGCTCCAGGGTGCCCGAACGTTTCTCCTCGCTCAACAGGCGCATGGTCAGAAGCGGGGTGATGAGCATCATGATGACCGACATGTTGGACATCAGGGGCGACACCAGCCACTCCTGGAGGTTCAGGCGCATGAACATGGGGTTCTGCATGGCCTGCATGCTGGCCATGGAGTATGAGGCCACGCCGGTGAAGAAGAAGTAACCCGTGATGACCAGAAAACTCACCCAGAGCACATAGGCTATGGAGGAGTGGAAATAGGCCCTCAGCTCGCGCAGGTAGATGGCCTTTAGCGCCTTCATGCGGCTTCCTCCTCCTGGCTGTGGGCCTTGTCCTCGGTGATGAGCTGTACGAAAACTTCTTCCAGGCTGACCGTCACCGGGGCCAGTTCCACCAGCCGGTGGCCGGCCTGCACCACGGCCTTGGCGACCTCGGCGCGGACGGGGAGGCCGCCGTCGGTGTCCAGGCTGAGCACGCAGACCCCCTCTTGGCCGGCCGGCGGGTCCTCCAGGCGCACGCCGGTGACGCCGTCCACCCGGCCCACCACGGCCTGAAGCTCCTGCGCCGGGCCCATGCCCACCAGGCGCACCAGGCAGCCGCTGGCCGCCTCGGGAGTGAGCATGGCCGGCGGGCCCTCGGCCACCAGTCGGCCCTGGTTGATGATGACCACCCGCGAGCAGGTGGCCGCCACCTCGGGCAGGATGTGGCTGGACAGCACCACGGTCTTCTGGCCGGCGAAGCTCTTGATCAGGGTGCGTATCTCCACGATCTGCGCCGGGTCCAGGCCGATGGTGGGCTCGTCGAGGATGAGCACGGGAGGATCGCCCAGGAGAGCCTGGGCCAGGCCCACCCGCTGGCGGTAGCCCTTGCTGAGCTGCTTGATGAGCTGGCCGGAGCGAGCGCTGATGCCCACGGCGTTCATGACCCGCTCGGCTTCGGCGGCGACCTGTTGGCCGCCCAGGCCCTTGGCCCCGGCCACGAACCGCAGATACTCGCCCACCCGCATATCCACGTAGAGGGGAACGTTCTCCGGCAGGTAGCCCACCGCCCGCCGGGCCTTCAGGGGCTGGTCGACCACGTCGAAGCCGGCGATGGCGGCCGAGCCGCTGGTGGGGGGGAAGAAGCCGGTGAGGATGCGCATGGTGGTGGTCTTGCCGGCCCCGTTGGGTCCCAAAAAGCCCAGAACCTCGCCCTGGTTAACCTTGAAGTTGAGTCGATCCACGGCCACTGAGGCTCCGAAGCGCTTGGTAAGCTCGCGTACCTCGATCATGCTTTCTCCGCTTGGGCCCTTTGCCCGTTGCCGAGTTCGTATTTGAGCAAGTAAAAACCTTTACCACCGCCGGGGCGGGGTGTAAAGTCCCGGCCCCTTTCCGCGCGCCGCCCTGCCGAAGGGCGGCAGACCTATCTGGGAGGCGAGGTCCGGGGACGGCCCCGGGCCGCGGCGGGCAGCCACCGACCGAGCGCCGGAGCCGCCAGCGGCCAGGCCGCGGCGGCGAAAAGGACTAGGCCCGTCAGGTCGCCCAGGACCAGGCCGGCCAGAACGAGGGGGTCGTTGTGATAGAGCCAGACCCAGTAGTCCTTGTGGCTGGGGAAATACATGGGCGGTTCGTCGAAGTAGTTGCCCAGCACCGGCCAGGCCAGGGTGTGGGGGCGGTCCCACATGCCGTCCAGGATGAGGTGCCCCGGCGTGGCCAGGGCCCATGGCCAGAGGGCCTTGAGCCGGAAACGGCAGGCCAGGCACCAGGCCAGGCTGAAGAGCAGGGTGTGCCCCCAGAGCCGGCCGGTGTGGGCCGGGTAAAGGCCCAGGTAGAAGAAAGGCTTGTCGACGATGTCCGGCAGTATGGCGCAGAGCGAGACCGCTGTGAGGGCCTTGAGGTCGAAGACCGTCTCGGGGGCCAACCAGGAACCCAGCCGCCGGGCCAGCCAGGCCGAGGGGCCGATGTGGGCAAAGAAAATCATGGTCCAAATATACCACCGGGCCGCCGGCTGCCGAAGACCCGCCCGGAACCCTAAGCCGGTGGCTTGCCCTCGTGCTCTCGGCGTGCCATAGATATATGGATATAGCCCCGAACAACCGCCATGCCAAAGGAGACCGCATGCCCAAGGTCAAGGACATCATGACCGCCAAGGTAATCAGCGTCACTCCCCAGACCGGAGTCAACGAAGCGGCGCGCATCATGTTGGAGCATCATTTCAACGCCTTGCCTGTGGTGGACCAGGAGGGCAGACTCAAGGGCATCATCTGCCAGAGCGACCTCATCGCCCTGCAAAAGAGTCTGCCCCTGCCCTCCTACTTCACCCTGCTCGACGGCCTGATCCCTTTGTCCTCGCCACGGCATCTGGAGCAGGAGATGGAAAAGATCACCGCCGCCAGCGTGGGCCAGGCCATGAGCCCCGACCCAATCACCGTGACCCCGGAAACCACCCTGGAGCAGGTGGCGGCCTTGATGGTGGAGAAGAACTACCACACCCTGCCGGTGGTGGATGGGGTCAAGCTGGTGGGAGTGGTGGGCAAGGAGGACGTGCTGCGGACGCTGCTGCCCTAGGGTGGGGTTGGTGCGAGAGGGGGGGCTCGAACCCCCAAGGGCTAGGCCCGCTGGATCCTAAGTCCAGTGCGTCTACCAGTTCCGCCACTCTCGCTCCGGGCCCCGACGGGCCGCCCCAAACTCTAGAACATGGCCCCCCAGGCGTCAACCACGCCCTTGGGGAGGCCTTCCGGGCTGGCCCTTCGCAAGGCCCCTCGGCTTGACACCCCCCTTGGGCTGGGCTAGAGTTACCAGCCTGCAACCGACCGCAAGCAGAAAGATTTTTCGCCAATGCGCCAAGATGGCCGCCAGCCCCAGTCCCTGCGCCCGGTACTGATCAAGGCCGGGGTGAACCCCTATGCCGAGGGCAGCGCCATTTGCGCCTTCGGCCGCACCGAGGTGCTGTGCACCGCCTCGCTGGAGGCCGGCGCGCCCCGCTTTTTGGAAGGCAGCGGCAGGGGCTGGGTGACCGCCGAGTACGCCATGCTGCCTCGCTCTACCCACACCCGCACCGCCCGCGGTCACGTGGGCGCGGGCCGGGCCCAAGAGATCAGTCGGCTCATCGGCCGCTCTCTGCGGGCCTGCGTGGACCTGGCCGCCCTGGACGGCTACACCCTGCGCGTGGACTGCGACGTGCTGGTCGCTGACGGCGGCACCCGCTGCGCCTCCATCAGCGGCGGCTTCGTGGCCCTGGCCCTGGCCCTGGCCTCCCTGGGTCGGACCCCCCGGCTGCCCGTGGCCGCGGTTAGCCTGGGCCGGGTGGAGGGTGGGCTCTTGGTGGACCTCTGCTACGAGGAGGACTCGGCCGCCGAACTGGACTTGAACCTGGTCTTGGCCCCCGGCGGGCGGATCATCGAGGTGCAGTGCACCGCCGAGCAGGGAACCTTCTCCCCGGTGGAGCTGGCCTCGCTGGTGGAGATGGGCGCCACGGCCGCCGAGGCGGTCTTCGCCGCACAACTCAAGGCCATCGAGGAGGCGTGAGGATGCGCCTGGTCCTGGCCAGCGCCAACCCGGGCAAGCGCCGGGAGATCGAGGCGTTGCTGGCGCCCCTGGGCATCGCCGCGCCCACCGCCGCCGAGTTGGGCTTCACCGAGGAGGTGGCCGAAACCGGGACCACTTTCGAGGAAAATGCCCTGCTCAAGGCCCGGACGGTGGCGGCGGCCCTGGGCCTGCCGGCCCTGGCCGACGACTCGGGCCTGGTGGTGGAGGCCCTGGGCGGGGCCCCGGGGGTGCTGAGCGCCCGCTACGCCGGGGAGGGCGCTACCGACGCCGAGCGCAACGCCAAGCTGCTCCGGGAGATGGCCAGCGTGCCCGCGGAGAAGCGGGGCGCGGCCTTCGTCTGCGTGATGGCCTGCGTGCGGCCCGACGGCGCGGCGCTGATCGGCCAGGGCCGCCTGGAAGGGCGCATCGCGCTGGCCCCGCGCGGAGAGAACGGTTTCGGCTACGACCCGGTCTTCGAGCTGCCCGAGCGTGGCCTGACCGTGGCCATGCTGGAGGCCGCCGAGAAGAATGCCATCAGTCACCGGGGCCGGGCCCTGCGGGATCTGGTCCCCAGGATCAAGGTCTTTTTGCAGGAAAAAAAATAGTCGGGGCGTAGCGCAGCATGGCAGCGCACCTGCCTTGGGCGCAGGGGGTCGGCGGTTCAAATCCGCCCGCCCCGACCAGCATCCGGACGGGGACCCGCCAGGGGTCCCCGTCCATCGTAGAGCCCGGCGATGGCGCGGCCGAAATGCCTCCCCCGCGCTTGTTTGCGCCGGGCCTATCCAGTAAGATAGTGCCGCCACTGGTTTTTCGGTCTGGGCCCCGGCGGGGCCGGGAAGGCTTTAGCGATGCGTAAAATCTGCGTGGTGGTGGGCTCCCGGGCCAACTACAGCAGCATCAAGAGCGTTATGCGCGCGGTGCGGGAACACCCGGAGTTGGAATTGCTGCTGGTGGTGGGGGCCTCGGCGCTTCTGGACCGTTTCGGCGCGGTCATTGAGGTGATCCAGGCCGACGGCTTCACCCCCAGCGCGCGGGTGAACATGATCATCGAGGGCGAGACCCCGCTGACCATGGCCAAGTCCACCGGCTTGGGGCTTTTGGAGCTGCCCACCATCTTCGACAATCTCCAGCCCGAGGTGGTCATAACGGTGGGCGACCGCTTCGAGACCATGGCCACGGCCATCGCCGCCGCCTACATGAACATCCCCCTGGCCCACACCATGGGCGGCGAGGTCACCGGCACCATCGACGAGAGCATCCGCCATGCCGTGACCAAGCTGGCCCACATCCATTTTCCCGCCAACCGCGAGGCCGCCGAGCGCATCGTCAAGATGGGCGAGGAACCGGCCAACGTGCACGTGGTAGGATGCCCGCGCATCGACCTGGTGGCCGAGATCGCCGAACGCTATCGCGCGGGCCAGGCCAACGGCTCGGCGGCCGAGTTCCTGGCCAAAGAGGGCGTCGGCGGCCAGGTGGACCTGGACAAGCCCTTCCTGTTGGTGAGCCAGCACCCGGTGACCACCGAGTTCGGCGAGGGCGAGCGCCAGATCACCGAGACCCTCATGGCCCTGGTGGAACTGGACATGCCCACCATCATGCTTTGGCCCAACGCCGACGCGGGCAGCGAGGACATCGCCCGGGGCATGCGCAAGTTTCGCGAGCGCTACCGGCACGAGCACATCCGTTTCTACAAGAACTTCCCGGTGGAGACCTTCGTGGGGCTGATGCTGCGCAGCGCTTGCCTGGTGGGCAACTCCAGCGCGGCGGTGCGCGAGGGGGCCTTCCTGGGGGCGCCGGCGGTGAACATCGGCTCGCGCCAGGCCGGACGCGAACGCGGCGGCAACGTCATCGACGTGGACAATGACCGCGCCCAGATCGTGGCGGCGGTACGCCGGCAGATGGCCGCCGGCCGTCGACCCTCGGAGCCCATCTACGGTGACGGCCAGGCCGGGCGTCGCATCGCCGACATTCTGGCCGCCATGCCCCGGCCCCAGGTGCAAAAGCGCATCCGCTACTAGGCTCGAAATTTGTGGGAGGCCGCCAGCCGTGGCCGGTTTCAAGCAAGCGCTGTTGAAGCCCCTGGAGCTGATTCTGGGACTTATGCCCCCCTCCCTGGCCGAACCGCTGATCGTGGCCCTGGCCCGGGCCGCAGCCAGGCGCCTCGCGCCGGCCGAGGGGCTGGCCCTGCTGCTCAGGCTGGACAACGCCATCTACGAGCTGACCGGCCAGGCGGGAGTGGCCTACGAGGGCGGCGCCGGCCATCCCCGGCACCGGCTCATCGGCTATCACGACTTCTTCGTCAGCCGGTTGGCTCAGGGTCAGCGGGTGCTCGACGTGGGCTGCAACACCGGCCTGCTGGCCAAGTCCCTGGCCGAGCGGGCGGGGGCCAGGGTGACCGGGGTGGATATGGAGCCGCGCCTGATCGAGGTCGCCCGCCGCGACAACCCCCACCCCCTGGTTCAATACGTGGCCGGCGACGCCCTTGTCGACCTGCCCAGCGGGGAGTTCGAGGTGGTCGTGCTTTCCAATCTGCTGGAGCACCTGCCGGACCGGGTCGGGTTCCTGCGGGCCCTCTTGGCCTCACACCATCCCCAACGCCTGCTCATCCGGGTGCCGCTCTTCGAACGCGACTGGCGGGTGCCCCTGAAGAAGGAATTGGGGGTGGAGTGGCGGCTGGACCGAACCCACCACATCGAGCACACCCTGGAGTCCTTCACCGCGGAGATGGCCGCGTCAGGCATGGAGCTGATCCACCTGGAATCCCGCTGGGGCGAGATCTGGGCCGAGGCCCGTCCGGCCGGGTGGGAGGCCTAAATGGTTCAGGCCGGTAGCCGGGCCAGGGTGGCCATGGTGCTGCCCAACTCCATGGTGATCCGCAACACCTTGGAAACCACCGTCCTGGCCCAGTTGGCCGGTCGCGGCGACCTGGAAATCGCCGTGCTCACCCCCTATCCGGCCAATGCCGAGGCTGTGGCCAAGCTGGGCTCTCCCTTGGTTTCCTGGGCGGACCTGGGCCGCCCAACCCCGGACCCCGGGCTGGCCTACGGCGGGCCGGTGGCGGCCGCCGCCCGCCTGGCCCAGCGCCTGACCGCGCGGCTGCTCCGGCCCTGGGTGGGCTTTCCCCAGTTGGTCTATCGCTTCAACCGCCTGCGGGGCTTCGCCGGCCACAGGCAGAAGGAGGCCCTGCCGCCCGAGGACCGCGCCCGGGAGGCCCAGGCCGGCAACTTCGCCGACCCCGCCTTGGGCCGGCCCCTGCCCGACAGCCGGGCCCTGTTCAACCTGCTCTACCGCCTGCACTACGCCCGCTGGTACGGCGAGCCCATGGTGGAGGCCTTCTGCGACCGCTTTCGGCCAGACCTGATCGTGCTGCACCACCTGCAGAACGAGATGGTGCGGCCCTGGGCCAACGCCGCCCGCCGCCGTGGCATCCCGGTGCTGGGCGTGGTGGGTTCCTGGGACCAGCCCACCACCAAGGGCCCCCTGGTGGCCGGGGTGGACCGCTTCCTGGTGCAGAGCCGGCGCATGCGGGAGGAACTGGCCCTTTACCACGGGGTGCCTGAGGAGCGGGTGGAAGTCACGGGCTGGCCGCAGATGGACGTCTACCGTCAGTCCGGCGTCATCGCCCACCGGGCGGAGCTGACGGCCGAGTTGGGCCTGCCCGTCGACCGGCGCTTCATCCTGCTGGGGGCCAACAGCGCCCGCCTGGGGGCCCACGAGCCCTCCATCGCCGCCTTTTTGGCCGAGCGCCTGGCGGCGGGCGATTTCGGCGCTGACTGCTCCCTGGTCATCCGCCCCCACCCCAAGGACGGGGCCTGGGGCCAGCGTTTCGGTCACCTGCACGCTCCCCCGCTGGTGGTGGTGCTGCCGGCCGATCTGGGTCGCCTGCACTTCCTGGCCAGCCTGCTCTCTCACGCCGCGTTGCTGGTGGCCAGTTCGGGCTCCATCTGCCTGGACGCCATGGCACTGGACACCTGCGCCGTGAATCTGGCCTTCGATGGCGACCTGAGCGTGCCCCACGCCCGGAAGGCGTCCCGCTGGCTGGAACTGGACCATTACGCCCCGGTGGTGGCCAGCGGCGGCCTGCGCCTGGCCGAGGGCTTTCCGGAACTGGCCCAGGCCGTGCGCGCCTACCTGGACGACCCCTCGCTCGACGCCGAGGGGCGCGTGCGTTGCCGGGCCGAGCAGCTGGAACCCCTGGACGGCCAGTCCTCGCGCCGGGTGGCCCAGGCTATCGCTCGCATGGCCGGTCTTTCCTGAAAACAAGAGGGGGGAGCCCCCTTGCGAAGGCTCCCCCCGGTTTGTTGATGTCCAATCGCCTAGTGCACGGTGAACTCCGCGTCCACCACGTCGTCGGCCGGAGGGCGTCCCGCGCCGGGGTGCGGGCCCTGCGCGCCATGGCCGCAGGAACCGCCAGCGCAGCCGCCACCCGCCGCGCCCTGGGCGTAATCTTGGTCCGGCCCCTGGCCCTGGGCGCCGTAGAGCGCCTGAGCCATGGCGTGGGAGGCGTGCTGCAAGGCCTCGAACTGGGCCTCCATCTCGGCCAGGTTGCCATCCTCCAGGGCCTTCTTGGCCGCGGCCAGGGCCGTCTCCATGGAGCCCAGGGTGCCGGCGTCGAGCCTGGCCTTATGGTCGGCCACCAGCTTCTCGGTTTGGTAGACCAGGCTGTCCAGGCGGTTCCTGGCCTCCACCTCCTTGCGCCGCTGGCCGTCCTCGGCTCCAAAGCGCTTGGCCTCGCTGACCATGCGCTCCACCTCGGCCTCGCTCAAGCCGCCGCTTGCCTTGATCTCGATGGACTGCTCCTTGCCGGTGGCCAGGTCCTTGGCGCTCACGTGCACGATGCCGTTGGCGTCGATGTCGAAGGTCACCTCGATCTGCGGCAGGCCGCGCGGAGCCGGCGGGATGCCGGTGAGCTGGAAATGGCCCAGGGTGCGGTTGTTGGCCGCCATCTCGCGCTCGCCCTGCAGGACATGTATGTCGACCGTGGTCTGGTTGTCCGCGGCGGTGCTGAATATCTCGCTTTTCTTGGCCGGGATGGTGGTGTTGCGCTCGATGAGCCTGGTCATCACCCCGCCCAGGGTCTCCAGGCCCAGGGAGAGCGGGGTCACGTCCAGGAGCAGCACGTCGTCAACCTGGCCTCCCAGCACGCCGCCCTGGATGGCCGCCCCCAGGGCCACCACTTCGTCGGGGTTGACGCCCTTGTGGGGCTCCTTGCCGAAGAACCCCTTGACCAGTTCCTGGACTTTGGGGATGCGGGTGGAGCCGCCCACCAGCACCACTTCGTCGACCTGGGCCGAGGCCAGGCCGGCATCCTTCAGGGCCTGCCGGCAGGGACCCAGGGTGCGCTGGAGAATGTCCTCAACCAATGACTCGAACTTGGCTCTGGTCAACTTCATATGCAAGTGCTTGGGGCCGTTCTGGTCGGCGGTGATGAAGGGCAGGTTGATGTCGGTCTCCAAGGACGAGCTGAGCTCGATCTTGGCCTTCTCGGCCGCCTCCCTTAGCCGCTGTAAGGCCATGGCGTCCCTGGCGAGGTCCACGCCCTGGTCCTTCCTGAACTCCTCCACCAGCCATTCGATCAGGCGCTGGTCGATGTTGTCGCCGCCCAGATGGGTGTCGCCGCCGGTGCTCTTGACCTCCACCACGCCGTCGCCCACCTCCAGCACGCTGATGTCGAAGGTGCCGCCGCCGAAGTCGAAAACCGCGATGGTTTCGCTCTTCTGCTTGTCCAGACCATAGGCCAGGGCCGCGGCGGTGGGTTCGTTGATGATCCGTCTGACGTCCAGACCGGCGATCTTGCCGGCGTCCTTGGTGGCTTGGCGCTGGGCATCGTTGAAGTAGGCCGGCACGGTGATGACCGCGGCGGTGACCTTCTCGCCCAGGTAGTCCTCGGCCGCCTTCTTGAGCTTGCCCAGGATCATGGCGCTGATTTCCGGGGGAGTCTGGCGCTTGCCGCGCACCTCCACCGCCACCGGTTCGACCGCCCCGCCCACGACCTTGTAGGGCACCTGCTTGGTCTCCTCGCCAACCTCGGACCCGCGGCGTCCCATGAAGCGCTTGATGCTGTATACGGTGCCCGCCGGGTTGGTCACGGCCTGGCGCTTGGCCGCCGCGCCGACCAGACGCTCGCCCTTGTCGGTGAAGGCCACCACGCTGGGGGTAGTGCGTCCGCCTTCCTCGTTCGTGATCACCTTGGCCTCGGCCCCTTCCATGATCGCCACCACGGAGTTGGTGGTGCCCAGGTCGATGCCGATGATTTTCTCGGTTCCCGCCATGGTTTGTTCCTCCCTCATAATTCTTATCCGCCCAGACGAGCGGGTGGGTTACGCTGTCATACCTCGCGGCGCGAGGCTCCCCGTGGAGCCCCACCCGCGCCGCTTTCTGAAAAAAAAGTAAGTCTGTATGGTGGCCAGTCAAGGCCGAAAGCGCTTTCCGTCGAGCAAATCCCCGCTTTTCTTGGCCCTAGGCCCTCGGTATATTGAAAGATAGCCCCCGGTTCCTGGGCCGCTTGCGGCACCCCGGGACAGTACCTACATATGTGTCCAAGGAGTTTGATGAACATGGCCACGAACGTCTTCAACGGCGTCGATCTTCTGGGCGAGCATATGCGCCAGATGATGGACAGGCTCTCGCGTTTGGACCAAGGCGAGCAGAGCGGTTGGTCGCCCTCGGTGGACATCTTCGAAACCGCCGAGGCGGTGGTTTTGGTGGCCGAGGTGGCGGGGCTTACTCGCCAGGACGTGCGGGTGCTGGTGGACGGCTCGGTGTTGCGCCTATACGGCCACCGCCGCCCGACCTGTTGCGGCCCCGGCGCCCGTTACCATCGCATGGAAATCTCATCCGGAGGCTTCGTGCGCAGCTTCCGCATAGACGTGCCCTTCCGGGCCAGTCAGGTCTCGGCCCGCTTCGAGGACGGTCTGCTCTACGTGGTTCTGCCCAAGCTCAACCCGGATCGGGAATAGCCCTGAGCCCGCTGCGCCAGGAAGGGAATCAAGATATGAACGCCGATAATCATAAGTTGGCCGGAGGCCCGGTGGAAGTGGATGTCAGCGGCAAGGGCGAAAAGAGCGAGGGTGACCCTCGCGAACGCGCCTTCAGCTTGCCCGAGGTCCTGCCCATCCTGCCGGTCAAGGACATGAGCATGTTCCCGCGCATGGTGCTGCCAATGGTGGTGGGCGACGTGCGCAACCAGAGCCTGATAGACGACGTGCTGGCCGGAGACAAGCTCCTGGGCTTGGTGGCCATGAAGGGCGAGGGCAAAGGCTCGGCCATTCAAAGCATGGAAGGGCTGCACGAGATAGGCGTGGCCACCCAGATCCTCAAGATGGCTCGCAGCGAGGATGAGGGCACCCGCCTGATTGCCCAGGGCATGACCCGTTTCCGCATCGTGCATCTGGTGCAGACCCAGCCCTATTTGAAGGCCCTGGTCCGCCCGGTGTCCGACATCCCCAACGATGACCTGGAGACCATGGCTCTGACCAGCAACCTGCGCAACCTCTTTCGCCGCGTGGTGGAGCTGGCGCCCCATCTGCCCGACGAGCTGCAGTCGCTGGTGGCCAACGTCGACGACGTGGGCGCGCTTTGCGACATGGTGGCCAGTTCGCTCAACATAAGCAGCGAGGAGCGCCAGAGCATCGTGGAGGCCCTGGAGGTCAAGGAACGCCTGCGCCGCATCACCACTCTGGTCAACCGCGAGATCCAGGTGCTGGAGCTGGGCAGCAAGATCCAGAGCCAGGTGAAGGAAGGTCTGGACAAGACCCAGCGCGACTACTATCTGCGCCAGCAGCTCAAGGCCATTCAGAAGGAGCTGGGGGAGAGCGAAGAGGAGCCCGGAGCCAGCGAGGTGGAGGAGCTCAGGACCAAGCTCAAGGAGAAGGAGCTGCCTGAGCAGGTGCGCACCGAGGCCGAGCGCGAGCTCAACCGCCTGGCCAAGATGCACCCCTCTTCCAGTGAATATCACGTCATCACCACCTACCTGGACTGGATCCTTAACCTGCCCTGGTCGGAGGAGAGCCCCGACAACATCGACATCAAGCAGGCGCGCAAGATCCTGGAGGACGACCACTACGACCTGGACAAGGTCAAACGCCGTATTCTGGAGTACCTGGCGGTGCGCAAGCTCAACCCCGGCATGAAGGGGCCGATCCTTTGCTTCGTGGGCCCTCCGGGCGTGGGCAAGACCAGCCTGGGCCGCTCCATCGCCCGCTCCATGGGGCGCAAGTTCGCCCGCATAAGCCTGGGCGGCGTGCGCGACGAGGCAGAGGTCCGGGGCCACCGCCGCACCTACGTGGGGGCGATGCCAGGGCGCATCGTGCAGTCCCTGCGCCGGGCCGGCACCAAGAATCCGGTCTTCATGCTCGACGAGGTGGACAAGCTGGGGGCCGATTTCCGGGGCGACCCCAGCAGCGCGCTCTTGGAGGTGCTGGACCCCGAGCAGAACAACACCTTCAGCGACCATTACCTGGACCTGCCCATGGACCTGTCCAAGGTGGTCTTCATCACCACCGCCAACGTGCTCGACACCATCCCGCCGCCCCTGCGCGACCGCATGGAGATTCTGGAGCTGCCGGGCTACACCGCCGAGGACAAGCTCAAGATCGCCAAGCGCTATCTTGTGCCGCGCCAGCGCAAGGAGCACGGCCTGAGCGCCAACCAGATCATCATCGCAGACGCCGCCTTGGCCCTGCTCATCGCCAGCTACACTCGCGAGGCCGGCCTCCGCAACCTGGAGCGGGAGATCGGCTCGCTCTGCCGCTGGGCGGCGCGCAAGATAGCCGAGGGCGAGGCCGAAAAGGTGAACATAGGACGCGCCGAGGTGGCGGAGGTCCTGGGACCGGAGCACTTCACGCCCGAGGTCGCCCTGCGCACCGCGGTGCCGGGCGTGGCCACCGGCCTGGCCTGGACTGCCGCCGGCGGCGACATCCTTTTCGTGGAGGCCACGGCCATGCCGGGCAAGGGGCACTTGAGCCTGACCGGCCAGCTGGGCGACGTGATGAAGGAGTCGGCCCAGGCCGCGGTGAGCCTGGTGCGGGCCAACGCCAAGAAGCTGGGCGTGGATCCCGGCTTCTTCAGCGCCAACGACCTGCACATCCACGTGCCGGCTGGGGCCATCCCCAAGGACGGCCCCAGCGCCGGGGTGACCATGTTCACCGCGCTTTTGAGTCTGTTGACCGGGCGATCGGCCCGCAACGACCTGGCCATGACGGGGGAAATCACCCTGCGCGGGCTGGTGCTGCCCATAGGTGGAGTAAAGGAGAAGGTGCTGGCCGCCCACCGGGCGGGCATCCATACCGTGATGCTGCCCACCCGCAACGAGCGCGATCTGGTGGACGTGCCCGAGAACATCAAGAACCACATGAAGTTCGTCTTCGCCGAGCGGGTGGAGGACGTGGCCAGGCACGCCCTGGCTCCGGCCAAGACGAGGGCGGTGAAGACGGTCGCCAAGGCGGAGAAGGCCTCTGTCGAGAAGGCCGTGGCCAAGAGGACCGTGGCCAAGAAGGGCGCGGCCAAGCCGGCGCTAAAGAAGCCCGCCGCCAAGGCTGCGGTTCCCAAAAAGGCTGCGGCCAAGGCGCCGGTCAAGCCCTCTGTCATGCAGGCCGCGGCCAAGGCCCAGACCAAGAAGCCCGCCGGCAAGCCGGCGGCCAAGGCCGTGGGCAAGAAACCCACCGCCAGCAAGCCTTTGGCCAAGAAGGCCGCGGCCAAGGCCACGAAATAGCCTGATCCGAAAACTCGAGAGGGGGTCCGCAAGGGCCCCCTCTCTGCATTTCCAGCTCTTGGATCAGTCTTTCAGCAGCACGGGGACCAACTCGCGCCGGCGCATGTCCATGAGGCCCTTGTCGGTCAGCCGCAGGAAGGGCAGGCCGGTGAAGCAGAAGGTCTGAGCGGTCAGGAAGGGCCGGGGCATGGGGCAGCCCAAAGTTCTCAGGGCCGCCTCGCACTTCTCGGCCCGGGCCTGGATGGCCGGGATGGGCTCGGGCGAGGTCACGCCGCAGATGGGCAGGGGCAGCTCGGCCACCACCCGCTCGCCTTCCGTCACCACCCAGCCCCCGCCCATCTCGCGCACCCGGTTCAGGGCCAGCAACAGCTCGGCGTCGCTGGCCCCCACCCCGAAGACGTTGCAGGTGTCCCAGATGAGGGTGGAGGCCAGGGCCCCCCGCTTGAGGCCCCAGCCGCGGGCGAAGCCCAGGGCCATCCGCAGTTCCGGAGACTGCCGGTTGACGTGGGCGATCTTCTGCACGTCCTGGGCGGGATCGGCCTCCAGGGAGCCGGCGCGGACCGCCAGCTCAGCCTGGCCCTCGCGGGTTATGGTGCCGTTCACCGCCTCCACCACCCGCACCCGGGCCCGGTCGCCGCTGCCCGGCAGGCGCAGGTCACCCAGGGTCAGGGCCGGGCTCTTGATGCTGTGCCGGGCCTCGGGGGGGTAGGCGTAGGCCGGGGGCTCGGCCAGAAGCCGGCCTTGGCTGGCCGCCAGCTCGCCCTCCACCCAAACCCGGCTGGCCTTGAATCCCTGCAGGTCATCCACCAGCACCAGGTCGGCCAGCCAGCCCGGGGCCACCGCGCCCAGGCGGTCGAGTCCGTAGTAACGCGCGGGGTTCAGGCTGCACCAGGCCACGGCCCGGGCGGGCGGCACCCCCAGGGCCACGGCTTTTTTGAGCAGCACGTTCATGGCCCCTTCCGCGATCAGCTCGTCCATGGGGGGGAAGTCGGTGACCAGCATGACCAGGCGGGAGTCGGGCAGGTCTTTGAGGGCCGGGACCACGGCGGGCATCTCCTGGCGGATGAAGCCCTCGCGCACCTGCACGGCCAGACCCAGGCGAATGCGCTCCAAGGCCTCGGCGGCGGTGGTGGACTCGTGGCAGTCGCCCACCCCGCTGGCGGCGTAGGCCATGAGCTTTTCGCCGCGCGCGCCGGCGGCGTGGCCGCCCAGGCGCTTGCCTAGGGCCTGGACGGCGGCGAAGCGCGGCCCCACCCGGGGGTCGAGGTCGATGACCGAGGGCCAGTAGGTTTCGCCTAGCCCCAAGCAGGCCGGGTCCATCAGGATGGAGAGGAACTCGTCCTGGCCGAGCCCGGCGCTGGTCTCCAGCTCGGGGAAGGGAGGACACATGGCCGGGGCCAGATGAAAGAAGCGCATGGGCATGGCCGCTGCCTCGGCCACCACCTCCATCACCCCCCGCTGGCCCCAGGCCCCGGCGATCATGCCGGTTTCGGTGATGACGGTGGTGTTGCCCCGGGGCAGGGCCAAGGCGGCGTAGGGGCCGAGCTGGAAGATGGCGTCCAGGTGGTTGTGGGCGTCGATCAGCCCGGGCAGCAGATATTGCCCAGGGGCCTCGATGACCATGGTCTCGCCCCCCACCCAGCCCGGCAGCTCAGGGCCCAGGGAGGCCACCCGCCCCTCGGCCAGGGCCACCGCCCCGGGCTCCTCCACCTGCTCGCTGAAGACGTTGACCAGGCGGGCCCCGCGGATGACGGTGTCGGCGGGCCGGCGGCCCAGGGCCACTCCCACCAGTCTCTCCACCCCGGCGGCGTCCAGGGACTTGGCCAGAGGCGGCATGGCTATTTGTCTCCCGGCGGGGGGCCCGCCTTGGCCAGGGCCTGGCGCAGGCGCAGCAGGAAAAGGTCCGGCCCCTCGAAGCCCACCAGGGTCAGTTCGCCGATCATGTTGCCGGAGCGGTCAAGGAAGGCCACCGTGGGCACCCCCCGCACCCGCCACTTGCGCATGAGGTCCTTGGCCTCGGGGCCGGGATCGCTGGTGACGTCCACCCGTATGGGATCAAAGGCCTTGAGCGCCGCCTGCACCCGGGCATCGGAGAAGGTTTCCGCCTCGAGCTGGCGGCACGGCGCGCACCAGGAGGCGGAGAAGTCCACCACCGCCACCCTGCCGGCCTGGGACGCTTCGGCCAGGGCGGTGGGGGTGAAGGGCCGCCAGTCCAGATGGCCGGTGGGGGAGGGCATGGTCAGCCACCAGAAGATGCCGGTCGCCAGCACCGCGGCCACGCCGATGGTCTTCTTGACCGCCAGGAAGGCCCCACGTCCGCTTTTTTCGAAGAAGCCGAGATAGATGCCTCCGGCCGCGCCCACCAGGGCCATGGCCCAGCGGTAGGCGGTCTGGCCGATGAGGGGCTGGGCCAGGTGCACGGCCATCAGGGCGAGCACCACCCCGAAGAAACGGCGGACCCAGATCATCCACTCGCCGGCGCCGGGCAGGCGGGTGAGGGAGCCGGAGAAGAAGGCCAGCACGGTCAGAGGCAGGCCCAGACCCAGGGACAGGGCCAGGAAGACTGCCAGGCCGTAGGGCACCCGGCCTACCGAGGCCACGTGGGTCATGAGTCCCAGCACGAAGGGCCCCACGCAGGGGGCGGCCAGGATGCCCAGGGTCAGTCCCATAAGAAAGGCCCCGCCCACGCCCTGGCGGTTGGCCGAACCCAGACGGGTGAGGCTGGCCGGCAGCTTGAGTTCCCAAACGTCGAACATCGACAGGGCCAGGGCCAGCATCACTCCGGCCAGGGCCAAGGTCACCAGGGGGCTGGTCAGGGCCTCGCCCAGTATGCCCCCGCTCAAGGAGACGAAGACCCCCAGGGCCGAGTACATTACCGCCATGCCCGCCCAATAGGCCAGGGCGCTCAGGGTCAGCACGGCCTTGCTGCCCTGGGCGCGGCCGCCAAAGAAGCTTACCGTTATGGGCAGCAAGGGATAGACGCAAGGGGTGAGGTTGAGCCCCAGACCGCCGGCGAAGACGACCAGGAGGAGCCACCACAGATCCTGGCCGCCGTAGGGGTCGGGGCTGGCCGCATCCTTGGCGGCGGGAGCGGCCGAAGCCTTAACGGCTTGCGCGGCCTGGGCCGGGGCGGCGGGCGCCAGGGGCAGTTCGATCTCGATGCCCAGCCGGGCCAGCATCTGGGGGCTGGTGACCTTGGCCTGTTCCTGGGCCGGCAAAATTTCCAGAGGGATGGTGAAGTTAAGCCTGGCCGGCGGCGCATCCTCCATGGGCACGGTCAGGCTGATATCGGCGGCGCGGGGCCCGGCGGCGGTCTGCGGGTCCACCAGAATCTGGGCCAGGATGAGGGTGCGCTCGCGGGGCTCGTCGCCCTGCTCCAGGGGGGGCATCTCCGCCCGGCCCAGCTTGACGCCGGGGCCGGCGTCCAGGGTCATTTCCAGGGGCAGGGGGCCGGTCTGACCCGCGGGGGGACGGGCCAGGGTCTGGCCGGGGGGCAGGCGCAGGAGCAGCACCAGGGGCAGGGAGGTCCCGGCGGGATAGCCGGTGAGGGCCGGCACCATGAGCACCTGGGGCCGCTCCGGGGCGCCGGGTTGGGCGGCCGGGCTTTCGGCCCGCGCCTGGCTGGCCGGCGCCGGGCCCAGGAGCAAGGCCGTGACCATCGCCAGGGCCAGTGCCAGGTGCGCCATGCTAACTCTCGGTGTAGGTGTCATTTGCTCACCCTGTTGTGCTAAATGGCCTGGGCCTGGCCTGCTGGGGGCCGGTTCAGGTACGGCTTCCCCCAAAAATACCGTTCCGGCCGGGGGGGGTCAAACGAAATCCCCCCGCCGGCCGGGGCCGGCCATGCATGTCCGCTCCGCGAGGTAACCCCTGGACAAGTTCGCACTTTTTTCCCGCCGGCGCGCATTTTTCCCTTTACAAGCCTCGTATCGATTTGTTAATAAAGACTAGGCGAATAACCTTGCGGCTGACCCCCATCCCGACGAGGTTCCATGCAAAAGCGGCTGACCGTTTTATTGTTGATCACTGGTTTGATCTTGGCGGGCTGCGCCGGCAGCGGCGACAAGGCCGAGGTTCCCACATCCTTCAAATCCGCTGGCAGCCAGAACGTGCGGCCGTCCCGAGCCGAGATAGAGGCCCGGGTGGTGCAGGAGCTGGAACACTTCGGCGAAGCGGGCACCTTCAAGGACGGCCGTTTCCTGGGCCCCGACGGCCGCACCTCCTATGACATTCCCATCACCATCAATGCCGAGGTCGAACAGGCCATCGACTATTTCACCAACAAGATCCCCAAGCGCTTCAACCTTTACCTGTCCCGCTCCACCCGCTACGAGGCCATCATGCGGGGCATTCTCAAGCAGTACGGTCTTCCCGAAGACCTGATCTACCTGGCCCTCATCGAAAGCGGCTTCTCCTGCCAGGCGGTTTCTCGGGCCGCGGCGGTGGGGCCCTGGCAGTTCATCAAGGGCACCGCCACCCGTTACGGCCTGCGCGTGGACCCCTGGCTGGATGAGCGCCAGGATCCAGTGAAATCCACCCACGCCGCCGCCCGCTACCTGCGCGACCTGCACGCCGAGTTCGGCTCCTGGTATCTGGCCGCCGCCGGCTACAACTCCGGGGAAAACAAGATCCGCCGGGCTTTGAGCCTCTACCAGGGCAATGATTACTGGAGCATCAGCCATCATCCGCGCAGCATCCTGGCCAACGAGACCAAGGAATACGTGCCCAAGATGATCGCCGCGGCCATCATCGCCAAGGAGCCGGCCCGCTACGGCTTCACCGACATCCCCTACGAGCCGCCTCTAGCCTTCGACGAGGTGACCGTCCACGCCGGGGTTTCGGTGGGGGCGGTGGCGCGGGCCGCGGGCCTGAGCGCCGCGGAGTTGGCTGTCCTGAACCCCGAACTCAAGCGCGGGGTCACTCCGCCCTTCGGCGGCGCCTACACCCTGCGGGTGCCGGTGGGCTCCAAGCTCCAGGTCGAAACGGCATACGCCCAGCTGCCGGTTCAGGAGCGCACCGCGCGCCTGGCCCCCGGAGCGGTGACCGCCGAGAAGGGCGACACCCCTCAGAGCATGGCCAAGGCCTACAACGTGAGCCTGCATGAGCTGCTGGCCCTCAACCCGCGCCTGAAGCACGCCCGCGCTCTCAAGCCCGGCCAGAAGGTCTTGGTGCCGGCCCTCCAGACCAGGGACGAGATCAGAACCGTCAGCGCGCCCAAGCCGGTGGCGGTGGCCTCCGCGGCCGGTTCGGGCCGCGTTCACAGCCCTGAGCCGGTCTTTTCCGCGCCCCACCGGGACACCCGCAAATTGACCCACGTGGTGGCCAAGGGCGACACCATATGGAACATCGCCCAGCAGTACAACCTGGATTACAAGGACATCGAGCGGGCCAACGGCCTCAAGAACGGCAAGCTCATCCTGGGCCAGAAACTGGTGCTCTATGTGCCCCCGGCCAAGGCCGAGGCCAAGGTGGAGATCAAGTCTTCCCGCACCCCCCCGCCCAGCCAGAGCCGCGATCAGATCTACCGCGTACAGAAGGGCGACACCCTCTGGAACATCGCCAAGCGCTTCAACGTGAGCACCGATGACCTCAAGCGCTGGAACCGCATGAGCGACACCAGTCTGAGCGTGGGCGACACCCTCAAGCTGAAGCACTAACCGACGGTAGGCAGGACGGAGGCGGCGCCAGCCCGCAAAAGCCAACGAGACGGATATAAACGCGGCGGTCCGGAGACGGACCGCCGCGCTGGCATTTGAACGGCTTCATACCAATATGCGATCAAAGCCATCCATGGCCTTGATCGCCGATCGGCAGGGCAAAGGCGCGGTTTTGCCCTGTCTCGCGAGCGCTTGCGCACTCGGCGGGCCATCCATGGCCCGCATACCAATTAGCGCTCAAACTACTCGTTTGAACGCTAATTGTTATCAGCGGCCCAGGCGTTGAAGTGTTTTCAGGAGCAGGCCGCGCTCGAAGGCGATGGCGTCCTCGGGGCAGACCTCCTGGCAGCAGTAGCAGCGGATGCAGCGTTGGTAGTCGAAGCGGGGGCCTTCACGCTCCAGGCTCAGGCAGCCGGCGGGGCAGATCTTTTGACACTGTCCGCAGGCCCTGCAGCGTCCGGGCCGGGCCACCGGCTTGGAAACCAGATGGCGCTGGGCGAGCCGAGCCAAGGGGCGGGGCAGAAAGCCCACCGATTGCAGGTCAGGGAGCTTGAAGTCCGCTACGGCAAATTCCGCGGCCGGGTCACCCACCAGGCGGGGATTTTCCACCTCCGGATTCAACAGCCCCCGCTGGCGGGCGGCCAGGTAGAGGGGGTAGCTGGGCAGGGGCACCCCCAGCAGCCGGCACAGGGACAGATCCAGGGCCAAGGCGTCCGCCGAGGCGGCCAGCAGGCCAAGATGCCGGGGCCGTCCGTTACTGGGCCCCTGACCCTCCATGCCCCAGACACCGTCCAGGATGGTCAGCGCCGGCCTGAGGGCCTGGTGGATGTCCAGCAGGAGGTTGGCGAAGGCCGGCCTGTCCACCCCGGCCACCAGGTGCCACTCGCTCTTGCGCTGGGCCACTACCGTCCCGAAGAGGTTCTTCACCCCCATGGTCAGGAGCATCTGGCCGTGGGTCTTGAGCTTGGGCAGGTTGATGATGACGTCGGCCTCAAGGGCCAGCCGGGCCAGTTGCAGGCCCTTGAAGATGGCCCCGGGGACGGCGGGCGCGGGCATAGGCTCTGTAAGTTCCCGCAGCTCGGCCCCCAGCTCGCTGGCGGTCTGGGCCAGGCCGGTCTTGGCGGCCACCCGGCCGAAGGGTTCGATAGCCGGGCTGTCGGCTATGACCAGGCTTCCCCCGGCCTGCCGAACCAGCCGGCCCACCGCCAGCACCAGGGCGGGATGGGTTGTGACCTGGCGTTCGGGGGCGTGGCCGGAGAGCATGTTGGGCTTTATGAGCACCCGCTGTCCGGGGCGCACGAAGGCCCCCATGCCACACAGGGGCTCCAGCAGCAGTTCCAGGGCCCGGTCGAGGCCGGGTGAGTCGTAGTTCGGGCATTTGGCCAGGGCGACGGTGCTCATTGACGGCCAGGGGCAAGGGGATGAAACAGGCCCGGCAGCCTGGGGGGCTGCCGGGGTGGGAACGCGCTTACCACCTGCGCGGAGGTGGAGCGGGGAAAATCACCACCGGAGGGGGAGGACCATAAACCCTCGGCGGGGGGGGAGGCCCCACCACCACGCAACCGGTCGCGCTGGCCAGGGCGGTCAAGGTCAGCAGCAATAAAAACGCGGCTTTGACCTTCATGGCTTGACTCCTTCAACAGGTTTGTCCGGACCTGCACTTACCTCATTATAACCGCCCACCGAAACCGCGCAAGCCTCGGCCAATGCCTCGTAAGCTACCGCCAGGTAGTCCCAGGGGTTTGCGCGGCGCGCGCCGGTCCTACGAAATTGAGCTACGTGAATGTAGCTTGAGCCCGCAAACCAACCTGAATGTAGCTTTTGGGCAGGGGCAGAAGCGCCGCCAAATCAGCGGTGGGGGATGGGGCCGAGCCCTTGGCCGGGGAGACGCTCTATGCCAATGAATAGCTTATAAAAAAAGCAAGAAAAAACAAATAGCCAGGCTTCTAGGACGCTCTGCCGGGCGGGAAAGCGAAGGGGTCGGCCGGGCGATTGACGACAAATTGGTAAATGTCATCCAGACCGCAGCCGACCGATTGGTAGGAATGCCAGGCGGCCCGGTTTTGGGTTCCGATCCAAATAGCCTTACATATCTGTAGGTTCTGTTGTCGGCCCGGCGGCTGGCACGCCCCCTGCTCTAGGCTCGGAGGGTGATAGGCAACCGCCGCCGGCCCGTCCGGCCGCCCCATACCCATTAGGAGCGCGATCCATGGAAAATGCCATCAACAGCGGCGACACCGCCTGGATGCTGGTCGCCTGCGCCTTGGTGCTCATGATGACCCCGGGCCTGGCCTTCTTCTACGGCGGCATGGTGCGCCGCAAGAACATCCTCTCCACCCTGACCCTCAGCTACATCTTCATGGCGCTGATCGGGGTGCAGTGGCTGATCTACGGCTATACCCTGTCCTTCGGCCCGGACATCGCCGGCATCATCGGCGGGCTGGACTTCGTGGGCTTCAAGGGCGTGGGCGCGACCCCCAGCGCGGCCTACGGCGCCACCATCCCCCACCAACTTTTCGCCTCCTATCAGATGATGTTCGCGGTCATCACCCCGGCTCTCATCACCGGGGCCTTCGTGGAACGCATCCGCTTCAAGACTTTCCTGCTCTTCTCCCTGGCCTGGGCCACCCTGGTCTATGACCCGCTCTGCCACTGGGTTTGGGCCAAGGGCGGCTGGCTGGCCGAAAAAGGCCTGTTGGACTTTGCCGGCGGCACCGTGGTGCACATCGCGGCCGGCTTCTCGGCCTTGGCCTTCGCCCTGGCCATCGGTCCTCGGCGGGGCTTCCCCAAGACCCCCATGGAGCCTCACAACATCCCCTTCACGGTGTTGGGCACCGGCCTGTTGTGGGTGGGCTGGTTCGGCTTCAACGGCGGCAGCGCCCTGGCGGCCAACGGCGTGGCGGTCAACGCCCTGCTGACCACGAACACCTCCGCCGCCGCCGCGGCCCTGGTCTGGATGGTGCTCTCCTGGCTGGACGGCCGCCCCAGCACCCTGGGCCTGGCCACGGGCATGGTGGTGGGCCTGGCCGCGGTCACCCCGGCCTCGGGCTTCGTCACGCCCATGGCCGCCCTGGTGATCGGCGCGGCGGCGGCGCCCTTGAGTTACTACGCCATCCGCTTCCGCCAGCGCCGCGATCTGGACGAGTCTCTGGACGTCTGGGCCTGCCACGGCCTGGCCAGCACCTGGGGCACCCTGGCCGCTGGGCTCTTCGCCACGCTGGGGGTCAACAGCGCCGGGGCCAACGGTCTTTTCTACGGCAACCCCGGCCAGCTTTGGACGCAGCTGGTGGGCGTGGTCACCACCATGGCCTATAGCTTCGTGGTAACCTATGTACTGGCGAAGCTCTTGGACCTGAGCATCGGACTGAAGGTGACCACCCAGGAGGAGGAGGTGGGCTTGGACATCAGCGCCCATGGCGAGCGCGCCTACAGCTAGGCCGCAGGACCCGGGGCGGCAAGCCCCGGCCCCCGAAACCAAGAACGCTTCAGGCCCCAGGACAAGGAGCCGGGAACATGCTTAGAAAGATCGAAGCCATCATTCGCGAGGACAAGCTCAACGACGTCAAGGAGGGCCTCAAGGCCATCGGCATCATGGGCATGAACGTCTGCGACGTGCGCGGCCACGGGCGCCAGGGCGGCATCGTGCTCAGCGGCCGCTCGGGCACCTACCAGGTGGATCTGCTGCCCAAGATTCAGCTCAACATAGTGCTCAGCGAGCAGAACGTCGACGAGACCGTGCAGGCCATCGTCAAGTCCGCCCGCAGCGGGGTGGCCGGCGAAGCCGGCGACGGGCTCATCTTCATTCTGCCCGTGGAGGAGGTGGTGCGCATCCGTACCGGCGAACGGGGCCACGAGGCGGTGATGTACCCCGGCGACATCGACGAGCGCAAGGGCCGCGGCAAGACCAAGTCCTAGGGGCCTGGGCGCCGGTCCCGCCGGCGCCGCCTGGGCCGTCCCGCGGGGCGGCCCGTTTTTTGGTCAATAGTATAAAGTTTAACTTTGCACTTGATGTTAGCCGGGGAAGCCCCCAGACTGAAGGTGAACCCGAGGCCGGCCGAGATGGTCCCATGCCGCAGGAAAAATCCAGGGAGGCTTCCGCCATGTCCGATTTTTACGATTTGCGCCTTAGCCGCCGTCGTTTCCTGGCCGTTTCCGGACTGGCCCTGGCCGCCGCCGCGGCCGGCTGCGCGGCCGGCCCGGCCAGGAGCCCGGCCCAGATGGCCCAGCGCGTGGCCGGCCGCCAGGACCGCCCGGTGGTGGTGATCGGGGCCGGCCTGGGCGGTCTCATTGCCGCCGCCTATTTGGCTCAAAACGGCTTCCCCGTGACCCTGGTGGAGAGCCACGACATCCCCGGCGGCTACGCCACTAGCTTCGACCGCGCCGGAGGCCGCTTCACTTTCGAGGTGAGTCTTCACCAGACCGCGGCCAAGAGCGGGACCACCCTGCGCGTGCTCAGCGAGCTGGGTCTGGCCGAGCGCCTGCCTTTGGCCGCCGCGCCGGAGTTCGCCCACCTGGTCACTCCCGAGTTGGAGCTTACCCTGCCCGCCGCCGACCCGCAGGGCTGCGTGGAGGCCCTGGCCCGGCTTTTCCCCGCCGAGCGCGAGTCCATCGCCGCCTACATAAGGGAGCTGACCCAAGTGCCCGAGGAGACGGCCAGGATTCCGGAGAATATGGGCGCGGCGGACTATATCTCCTTCCCGGGCAAGTTCCCCCTGCTCTGGGACATCCGCAAGCTCACCATGGCCCAGTTCATCGAGCGTCATATCAAGAACCCCCGGCTCAAGGACCTGCTCTCGGTCTACTGGGGCTACTACGGTCTACCGCCCTCCCAGCTTTCGGGCTTCTACTACGCCGTGGCCACCGGCGATTATATGAAGCACGGCGGCTACTACTACCTGCCCCGCTCCCAGGCCCTGAGCGAGGCCCTGGCCGACACCATCCAGAAGGCTGGGGGCCGGGTGATCTACGAGAACGCCGTCGAGAGCATCGAGCTGGCCGGCGGCCGGGTCTCCGGCGTGGTCCTGGCCGGGGGGGAGCGGCTGCCGGCCCAGGCCGCGCTGGCGGACGCCGCCGCGCCCACGGTCTTCGGCAAGATGCTCGCCGCCGGCGCGGCCCCCGCCGACTACCTGGCCAAGCTCACGGCCTACCGGCCTTCGCTCTCCTCCTTCATAGTCTGGCTGGGTCTCAACCAGGAGATACGGGGCCGGGTAAAGGGCTACGGCGTCAGCCTCAGCGCCGGCCTCTCGGCCGAGGCTGAGTACGAAGCCTCGTTGGCCGGCCGGGCCGACCAGGTGGGCCTGGGCGTGGCCCTCTACGACAACCTGGCTCCGAATTACTCCCGGCCCGGCACCAGCACCATGACCATCATGTTCGTCAGCGGCTACGAGCCTTGGCGGCGTTTCGAGGCCGACTACCTGGCCGGCCGCAAGGACGACTACCGCCGCGAGAAGGAGCGGGTGGCCCGGGAACTGGTGGCGCGGGTGGAGAAGCGGCTCCTGCCCGGGCTTTCGGGCATGATCGAGGTCAGGGAGGCCGCCACGCCGCTGACCAACCTGCGCTTCACCAAAAACCCCCAAGGGGCCATCTACGGCTTCGAGCAGTCCTTGGACAACGCCTTCATGAACCGCCTGGAGAACCGCACCCCAGTCAAGGGCCTCTACCTGTGCGGCGCCTGGGGCCATCCCGGCGGCGGCTTCACAGGGGCCATGCTGGCCGGCCGCGACGCTTACATGAAGCTAATGGAGGACTGGGCGGCCTGAGCGGGCCTTACCGCGCAGGCCTGAAGAAAAGCATGAAGAACAGCAGCAAGAAAATGAACGTCCCGGCCCGGCCCGGCCTGGCCATGCGCAAGCTGATGGCCGTCAGCGGCCTACCCCGCTCGACCATCCTCTACTACGTGAACCAGGGCCTGTTGCCCGCGCCGGTCAAGACCAGCCGCAACATGGCCTACTACGCCCCCGAGTGCGAGGCGCGCCTGCGCCTGATCAAATCGCTGCAAACCGACTACCGCCTACCCCTGGAGCGGATCAAGGCCGCGCTCACGCTGATGGACCAAGGCGCGGACGCCCGCCCCTTCCTGGAGTTGCACCGCACCATCTTTCCCGGACCCCGGGGCGGTTTGCTCAGCGCCGAGGAGTTGGCCCGCCAGGCCGGGATAAAGCCCGCGCAGCTCAAGGCCCTGCTCAAGGCCAAGCTGCTCCTGCCCATGCAGCCGGAGGGCTTCGACCAGGAGGACCTGGCTATGGCCCGCATCTACGCCGGGGCGCTCAACAGCGGGCTGAAGACCGAGGACTTGGCCTTCTACCCCCGCCTGGGGGCCATGATCGTGGATGAGGAGATGGGCCTTCGCCGGCGCTTGACCGGCGGCCTGGCCGCCGAGCAGGACGCCGAGATCACCCTGCGCCTGGTGCGGGCGGCCCGCGCCCTGCGCGGGTACGTCATCGACCGGCTGTTCCAGCAGCGCATCGCCGCCATGCAGAGCCTCAAGGGCTGAGAATTTCCTCGCAGGCGGCCCCCGGGCCGGAGAAGGGGGCGCCATGATCGCCGAGTTCCTCGCCCGCACCCCTGCCTGGGCCTGGGGCATATTGCTGGCCTTGCTGGGCCTGGGTTGGTGGCAGAGCAGGCCGCGCCTGGTTCGCCGGGGGACGCTCTTTATCCTGCCCGGCCTGATGCTGGGACTGTCACCTTTGGGCCTGGTCGGCGCCTTCGGGGCGCGGGGCTTTTGGCCGCCCTGGGTCTGGGCCTCTTGCTCAAGGCTCCGCGCGGAACCTCCTACTCGCCGGCTGAGCAGGCCTTTGCGCTTCCTGGCGGCTGGACCCCCTTGGGCCTGATGATGGCCATCTTCGCGGTGCGCTACGCCGTCTCGGCGGCGCTTGCCGTCAGCCCCGCCCTGATCCATTCAAC
>JAJZPI010000207.1 GCA_021811275.1 Deltaproteobacteria bacterium | reverse complement strand
CGTCCTCACTCCGGCCCGGTTCCTCGCCCAGCTTCAGGAAGGGCCGCTGGTGGACGGGCAGGCGCGACTGCACCGCCCGCAATATGGCCTTGTCAGTGTCGTCCATGGAGCCGCCGCGGGGAACCGGCCGGAGGGGCTCGACGCCCCTCCGGCCGAAGTGTCCTCAAGCCACCTTGACCACCCAGCCGTAGGGATCGGGCCGGGTGCCCAGCTGGATGCCGGTTATCTCGTCATAGAGCCTTTGGGCCAGCTCGCCGGTCTTGCCGCCGCCCACCGCGTAGTCCTGGCCTTGGTAGGCGATGGAGCCCACGGGGCTGACCACCGCGGCGGTGCCGGAGCCGAAGGCCTCCTTGAGCGCTCCGCTCTTCTGGGCGGCGATGATCTCGTCGATGGTCAGCCGGCGCTCGCCCACCTTGTGACCCCAGCTCTTGCAGAGCTGGATCACCGAGTCGCGGGTGACGCCGGGCAGGATGGTGCCGCCCAGGGGCGCGGTGATGACCTCGTCGTTGATCACGAAGAATATGTTGGAGGTGCCCACCTCCTCCACGGTCTTCTTGTCGCAGGCGTCGAGCCAGAGCACCTGGGTGTAGCCCTTGGCGTGGGCCTCCTCGGCGGCCAGCAGGCTGGCCGCGTAGTTGCCGGATGTCTTGGCCTCGCCGGTGCCGCCGGGCGCGGCGCGCACGTACTTCTCCTCGACGTAGATCTTCACCGGGTTGAAGCCCTCGGGGTAGTAGGCCCCCACCGGTCCCACGATGATGAAGAACAGATACTCGCTGCTCACCTTGACCCCCAGCGAGGCCTCGGTGGCGATGATGGTGGGGCGCACGTAGAGGCTGGTGCCGGCCACGCGCGGGATCCATTCCATCTCCACCCGGATGAACTCGTAGAGGTGCTCAAGGGCCTCGTCCACCGGCAGCTGGGGGATCACCAGCCGCGCGCTGGAGCGGTTCATGCGCTCGAAGTTGGCCCGAGGCCGGAACATGTAGATGCCGCCGTCGGCCCCGCGATAGGCCTTGAGCCCCTCGAAGACCTCCTGGCCGTAGTGGAAGATGAGCGCGGCCGGGTCCAGCACGATGGGGGCGTAGGGCTCCACCCGGGGGTTGTGCCAGCCCTGGCCGGTCTTGTAGTCCCAGCGGAACATATGGTCGCTGAAAATGCGCCCGAAGCCCAACTTGGTCTCGTCGGCCGGCTTGGGCTTGCGCTGGCTGGGATGCAGCAGGTTCTTGATGAGTGACATCGCGTAGTCTCCTTGAATCTATTTGTTCCCGCGTTTCATCCGCGGGTGTTCGCTCGTCTTTTCCCCGGCCTTGGCCTGGGCCAGGGACTCGCCGTAGGGTGGCCGCAGCACGCCCTTTTCGGTGATGATGCCCGTGACCAGGTCGTGGGGCGTCACGTCGAAGGCGAAGTTGATAGCTCCGGCCCCGGGCGCGGCCAGACGCCGTCCGCCCAGGGCTGTAACCTCCTCGGCCTCGCGTTCCTCGATGGGGATGTGCTCCCCGTCTGGACAATCGGGATCAATGGTCGACAGGGGGGCGGCCACGTAGAAGGGCACGCCGTGGCGGGCCGCCTGCAAGGCCACGTTGAAAGTGCCCACCTTGTTGGCCACGTCGCCGTTCATGGCGATGCGGTCGGCGCCCACCACCACCAGGTCCGCCAGGCCCCGGCTCATGATCACGCCCACGGCCGAATCCACCGCCACGCGTACGGGCACGCCGGCCTGGACCAGCTCCCAGGCAGTGAGCCGCGCTCCCTGCATGAGCGGCCTGGTCTCGTCGGCGATGACCTCGACCTCCTTGCCCGCCTGGCGGGCGGAATAGATGACCGCCAGCGCCGTGCCGTAGCCTCCGGTGGCCAGCGACCCGGCGTTGCAGTGGGTGAGAACGGTGCTTTTGCCTTTGGGCACCAGCTTGGCCCCATGGTCGCCTATGGCCCGGTTGATGGCGATGTCCTCGGCCAGCATGATTTCGCTCTCGCGGCGGATCAGGGCCCGCATGGCCGAAACCTCCGGCGGGGCGTCCGTGAGCAGGCTGAGCACCCGCTGGCAGGCCCAGGCCAGGTTCACCGCCGTGGGACGGGCCTCCCGCATGGCGTCAACCTTGGCGATAAAGCGCCGGATGAACTCGGCCGGGTCGTCGGTGGCGATGTTTTTCGCCGCCAGGGCCAGGCCCATGGCCGCGGCCACCCCGATGGCCGGGGCCCCGCGCACGGCCAGGGTTTTGATGCAGTGGATCACCCGCGCCATGTCCTGGCAAGCGATGAAAACGGTCTGCTCCGGCAGCTTGCGCTGATCCAGGATCATGACCGTGTCGCCCTCCCAATACAGGGTGGGCGTCAGCCCGCCCGGCCAGAACTCTTGGCCCGGCCCGGGGCGCGCCCGCTTGTCCTCGGTCTTTCCGCCCTGCTTGCCCATGACGTCCCTAGCCCGCCAGTATCTTTCTGACAAGATCGTTGACCAAGGCCGGGTTGGCCTGGCCCTTGGTCTGCTTCATGACTTGGCCCACGAAAAAGCCCAGCACCTTTTCCTTGCCGGCCCGGAACTGCTCGGCCTGCTCGGGATTGGCCGCGACGACCCCCGCCACGATGCCTTCCAGGGCGCGAGCGTCGCTGATCTGCTTGAGGCCCTTCTTCTCCACGATGGCCGCCGCGTCGGCCCCGCTGGCGAACATTTCGCCGAAGACATCCTTGGCCATCTTGCCCGAGAGTTCGCCCGCCTCGAGCATCCTCAGCAGGCCGGCCAGTTGGGCCGGAGCTATGGGGCTGGCCTCAATCTCCTGGCCCTGGGCGTTCAGCGCGCCCAAGAGCTCGCCCATGATCCAATTGCTGGCCGCCTTCGCGGCGGCCCCGTCCTTGACGACCGCCTCGAAGTAGTCGGCCAGGGGCTTAGACGCGGTGAGCACCCCGGCGTCGTAGGCCGGAAGAGCGTACCGCTCCACGAAGCGCGCCCGCTTGGCCTCGGGCAGCTCGGGCAGCTCTGCCTTGACCGCTTCGATCCAGGCCTCGTCCACCACCAGGGGCAGGAGGTCCGGGTCGGGGAAGTAGCGGTAGTCGTGGGCCTCCTCCTTGCCGCGCATGGAGACCGTCTTGCCGGCATGGGTGTCCCAGAGCCTGGTCTCCTGCGCGACGCTGCCCCCGCTTTCCAGCACGCTGCGCTGGCGGCGTATCTCGTACTCCAGGGCCTTGGCCACGAAGCGGAAGGAGTTCATGTTCTTCAGCTCGGTGCGGGTGCCGAACTCGGCCTGGCCCAGAGGGCGCAGACTGATGTTGGCGTCGCAGCGGAAGGAGCCCTCCTCCATGTTGCCGTCGCAGATGCCCAGGTAGACCAGCACGTCGCGCAGGGTCTTCAAATAGGCCGCGGCCTCCTCGGGGCTGCGCATGTCCGGCTCGCTGACGATCTCCATCAGCGGGGTGCCGGTGCGGTTGTAGTCCACGTAGCTCACCGGCTGGTGGGGGTCGTGGACCAGCTTGCCGGCGTCCTCCTCCATGTGGATGCGGGTGATGCCGATGCGCTTTTTGGCCTGGCCCTCCACCTCCACGTCGAGCCAGCCATGCTCGGCGATGGGCAGCTCGTACATGCTGATCTGGTAGTTCTTGGGCAGGTCCGGATAAAAGTAGTTCTTGCGCGCCCAGACGCTGCGGCTGTTGACGCGACAGTTGGTGGCCAGCGCCGCGCGCAGGGTGAAGTCCACCACCTTGCGGTTCAAGACCGGCAGCACTCCGGGCAGCCCCAAGCAGACCGGGCAGGCGTGGGTGTTGGGGGCCGCCCCGAACTTGGTGGAGCAGCCGCAGAATATCTTGGACTCGGTCAGGAGCTGGGCGTGAACCTCCAGCCCTATGACGGCTTCGTACTGCATGGGTCCCTTCCCGTAATGCCTTGACGGGACTGATGAACAGAAAATTAATCTACCGGGGGGAATCTGCGAAGTCAAGGAGGCCGGCCAGGCTCAAGGGCCTGCCCGGCGGCGAAGCCCCAACCTACCCCCGCCACTTGTCATCTTTACCTTTAGCCTCCGAAATTGGTATAAACTGGGCCTTCCAGCTGCTACATGGCCTCGGGAGCCGGAGAGGCCAAATCCTGCGCCAAGGGAAAAACATGCCTGAGATAGACAGCCAGGAAACCAGGACCATCCCCCAGGTGCTCATGGAGCGCGTCTCCGAGCTGGGCTCCCGCACCGCCATGCGCGTCAAGGAGCTGGGTCTATGGCGCGACATCTCCTGGGCCGAGTATGGACAAAAGGTGCGCCAAGCCTGCCTGGGGCTCATTGCCCTGGGGCTTGAGCCCGGCGAGACCGTGGCCATCATCGGCGAGAACTGCCCCGAGTGGCTCTACACCGACATGGGCGCCCTGGCCGCCGGTGGGGTCACGGTGGGCATCTACACCACCAACGCCGCCGTGGAGTGCGCCTACATCCTGGGCCACGCCGAGGCCAAGATATACATCGTGGAGAACGAGGAGCAGCTGGACAAGGCCCTTCAGGTCCGCGACCAACTGCCGCACCTCAAGAAGATCGTGGTCATCGACACCGAGGGCCTGCGCCATTTCCACGACGAGATGGTCATCGACTTCGAGACGCTCCTAAAGCTGGGCGCGGAGCACGACCAGGCCCACCCCGGGCTCTTCGATCAACGCCTGGCCAGCCGGTCCCCCGAGGACCTGGCGCTTCTGATCTACACCAGCGGCACCACCGGCCCGCCCAAGGGGGCCATGCTCAGCCACAAGAACGTGCTCTGGACCACCAAGGCCCTGCAAAAGGCGGTGCCGGTCTTCGAGTCCGACGAGCTGGTCTCCTTCCTGCCGCTAAGCCATATCGCCGAACGCATGTTCAGCGTCTACATGCCCCTACAGTTCAAGTACACCATCAACTTCATCGAGAACACCGACACCGTAACCGACAACATCATCGAGATATCGCCCACCGTGATCTTCGCGGTGCCGCGCATCTGGGAAAAGTACTACAGCACCATCTTCATCAAGATGAAGGACGCCACCTGGTTAAAGCGGCTGGTTTTCGGCGCGGCGCTCAAGATAGGCAGGCAGCGCGCCTTGACCCGGCTTTCGCCCTCGGGCGTGGGCCCGGCGCTGAAGGCGGCCTTCTCCCTGGCACACTTCGCGGTGTTCGCCAAGCTCAAGGAGCGCTTGGGCTTCGAGCGGGTACGCGTGGCCATCAGCGGCGCGGCCCCCATCAGCCCCGACGTGCTGCGCTTCTACCACGCCAT
>JAJZPI010000206.1 GCA_021811275.1 Deltaproteobacteria bacterium | reverse complement strand
TCCCAAACCAGCCGGCAGAGGCGTTCGAGCCCATACATGCCCCCTCCCGCGCCGGGGGCCTCGGTCAGGCCGTCAGTATAGAGCAGCAGGCGGTCGCCCTGCTTGACCGGCCGCTCCTGGTCATCGTAGCCGGCCAGGGGGTTGTCGTTTTCGAATATGCCCAGGAAGACCGATTGCATGGCCAGAGGCACCGGCTCTTCTCCCCAGGGGAAAAACAGGGGCGCCGGGTGGCCGGCCAGGGACCAGGTCAGAGCGCGCCGGGCGGGGTCGTAGAGAGCCCCGAAGGCGGTCACGAAGACATCCTCCTGGGTAAGCCGCAGTAGATCGGCGTTGAGCTGCTGGAAGGCCAGGGCCGGCGAGGGGCTCTGGGCCAAGAGCCCAGGCCATATGGCCTTTACGATGGAGGCGGTCATGGCCGAGGCCACGCCGTGGCCGGCCACGTCGGCCATGATGAAGGCCACTTGGCCGGAGGGCAGTTCCAAAAAATCAAAGTAGTCTCCGCCCACCCCGCGGCAGGGCTGAAAGAGATAGGCCACCTGGGCTCCGCGCACGTCGACTTGGCGTGGGAGAAGGAACTGCTGATAGCGGGCGGCCATCTCCAAATCGGCGCGCATCAGCTCGTTCTGGCGGCGGGTCTCGGCCACCAGCCGGCGGGTGTTGACGGCGTTGTGGATCTTCAGCGGCAGCACGACCTCCAGGTCGCGCTTGGCCAGAGGCTTGGTGAAGTAGTCGTAGGTGTCCATGTTAAGCGCCCGGGCGATGGAGTCGAAGTCGTCCAGGGAGCTGTTGACGATCACCGGGATAGCCTGGGCCTCGGCGTGGTCTGCGCGCCAGTGCAGGAAGTCGAAGCCGTTCATGCCGGGCATCATGAGGTCCAGAAGGATGAGGTCCACCTCCGGATGGGCGCTCAGTATTTCCACGGCCTCCCGACCGTCCACGGCGGTCATGAAGCGGTAGCCGTGCTTTGCCAGGTGCAGCCGCAGCAACTCGCGGTTGAGTTTGGCGTCGTCGACGATGAGGATGGTCGACGGCTCCGGCGCTTGTTCGGCCAGGTTCATCTGATAGCTCTCCCGGATGACTCTCGCCACAAGCCCACCAACAGGGGGGCGATGCGGTCCAGGGGCACCACCCGGTCGACCGCGCCAAGCTGCGCGGCCATCTTGGGCATGCCGTACACCGTGCAGGTCTCCTCGCTTTGGCCGATGGTCAGCGCGCCGGCGTCGTGGAGGTCTTTCATGCCCCGGGCCCCGTCATCGCCCATTCCGGTCATGATCACCGCCACCGCGTTGGGCCCGGCGCTGCCCACGCTGGAACGGAAAAGCACGTCGACCGAAGGCTTGTGCCGGTTCACGGGCGGACCGTCCTTGATCCGCACCAGATAGCCGCTGGCGCCGCGCTCCAGAAACATGTGCTGTCCGCCGGGGGCGATGGCGCATTGGCCCGGCCCCAGGGGCAGACCGTCCTGGCCTTCCCATATTGTAATGCCGGCCCTATCGTTTAGCCGGTTGGCGAAGGCCAGGGTGAAGTGCTCGGGCATGTGCTGCACCACCGCGATGGGCGGGCTGTCGGCGGGCAGCCGGCAGAGCACCTGCTCCAGGGCCACGGTGCCGCCGGTGGAGGCGCCGATCACCACCACCATGGGCCCGCCGGGCCGGGGAGGGCTCTTGGTGAGCCGCACCACCCGGTCCACCTCGATCTTCTCGGGGACCCGCAGGGTCTCGTGTGAGAGCTTGGTCCGGCGCACCTTGACCCGGGCGGCGGCGCGCACCTTGTCCACGATCTCCCGCGAAAGGTCGGCCAGCTGCTCGCGCAGGTTGGAGGTGGGTTTGGCCACGAAATCCACGGCCCCCATCTCCAGGGCCTTGATGGTGGCCTCGGCTCCCTGCTGAGTCAGGCTGGAGAACATCACCACCGGGGTGGGATAGGCGGCCATGAGCTTGTGCAGGAAGGTCAGGCCGTCCATCCTGGGCATTTCGATATCCAGGGTGATGACGTCCGGGCGCTCTTTCAGGAACTTGTCGCGGGCCTGGTAGGGATCGCCGGCGGCGGCGACCACCTGGATGTCAGGCTCCGCCTCCAGGATGTTGCGCAGGAACTCCCTGATCATGGCCGAGTCGTCTACGATGAGCACCCTTATGGGGCTGGACATGGTGGAACCTTTCCCAAATGCCGCGGCCGGCCCCGCTCCTAGCGGTCGGCCAAGCCGCTCGGTTACTACCTGAACAGGACCAAGTCCTCCTCCTTGCTCTCCCGGCGCAGATGGCTTTGATAGGTCTTCTCTCGGTCGGCCAGGACGCTGTCGGCCTCGGGCACCAGCCTTTTGACGAACACCTTGTTCAGGCGCGGCACGAACAGCACCTTGCGCCCGTGGTATCCGCCCACATCGGACTTGAGGATGGTGATGCCTTCCATGGAAAGAAAGGCCTTGATGAACTGGATGTTGCTCGATGGGACGCTGTTTTTGTTGAGCGTCACCGATTGCAGGACGTGTCCGCCGCCGAAAACCTTGGCCGTAAGGTTGGAGCGGTCCCCGCCCAGCTTGATGATGTCACCCATGATCATCTCCATGGCGTACATCCCGTAACGCGCGCTCTGGCTGTTGAATACGTCTTCCAACCGGAAATCGCCCGGAAGCATGAAGTGGTTCATTCCGCCGATGTTGTTCTTCTCATCCTTGATGCACACGCTGATGCATGAGCCCAGCACCGTGGCGATGACCTCATCTTCCTTGGTGACATAGTATTCACCGGGCTGAATGATGACCATGGGGCGCTTGAGCTGGGGATGGTAGCGCTTGTGCATACCATTAGATCTTGCGGTAGACGGTGGTGCCGGCGTAGGTGAAGATGTCCTTGACCATCATCAGCGACTCGGAGTGGCCGACGAAAATATGGCCTCCCGGCTTGAGCGCCTGGTGGAACCGGCGCAGGATTCTGGCCTTGTCGTCGGCGTCGAAATAGATCAGGACGTTGCGGCAGAAGATGAAGTCCATGGCCACTTTGAGCGGGTAGGTGTCGTTCATGAGGTTGAACTTGCGGAAGCTGATGAGTTGGCGCAACTCGGGTTTGACCTGGTAGAACACCTCCTCGCCCCTGCCGGTCCGGACGAAGTATTTGTTGAGCAGGTTCTTGGGCACTGGCTCAAGCATGGCGGAGTCATAGGCTCCCCGGCTGGCCCTTTCCAGCATGGTGGTGTCCAGGTCGGAGGCCAGCAGCTTATAGTCCCAGCCCGGTCGCTCGGCGAAGAACTCCTGCAGGGTTATGGCTATGGTGTAGGGCTCCTCCCCGGAGGAGCAGCCGGCCGACCAGGCCCGGAGCACCCGCTTGCCGCTGACCTCGCCCTCGGCGTAGATATGGGGCAGCAGGGTGTCGGCCAGCATCTGGAAGTGATGTTTTTCCCTGAAGAAGTCGGTCTTGTTGGTGGTGATGCGGTTCATCATCTGCACCAGTTCGCCGCCGTCGCCGGCCTGGCGCAGGACTTCGATATATTGGCTGAAGCTCGACAAGCCCAGGGCCCTGAGCCGCCGTGAGAGACGGCTTATGACCAGGTCGCGCTTGTGCAGGCCCAGGCTTATGCCGGTCTTGCTCTTGACCAGGGCGCGGATGGTCTCGAACTCCTGGTCGGTTATGGTGAAACCGACCCTGATGCCCGCGTCCTCGTTGCCGTTGCCTGGGTTGGAATCAGGCCGCATAACCGGCGTTCTCCGGGGCAAGCAGCCGGTCCAGCTCCAACAGGATGAGCATGTCCTGATCGTGGCGGCTCAAGCCCCGCAGGTATTCCCGGCGCACGGCCCCGGCGAACTCCGGCGGTTCTTGGACCTGGCTCTCGCTCAAATGCACCACGTCGCTCACCCCGTCGACCACCGCGCCCATGATCTTGTCGCCCACGTGGAGCACCACCACCACCGGCGAGGATGATTCGTCCGGAGGGAGGCCCAGCCTGCGTCGAAGATCCACCACCGGCACCACCATGCCGCGCAGGTTCATCACTCCCAACACGTGGCCCGGGCAGCGGGGCAGCCTGGTCAACTGGGGAAGCCCGATGATCTCCTGAACCGAGAGGATGTCCACCCCGTAGGATTCGCTGCCCAGGGTGAAGGTGAGGTACTCGCCGGACTTTTGGCCGGCTTCCGGCGGAGCCGTCTCGGCCGCGACCGGAGCGGGCGCCGGGGCCGTAGGGGCCGGGGGAGCCGGAGTTGCCACGGATTGCGCCTCCCGGGCGGGCGCGGCCTCACGGCGCGGGCCGGCGGAAGGTGCCTGCGCGGCCGGGACCGCCTGCGCCGGGCTCCGCCCGGCGGCCCTCAGGCCCAGGTCCTCGGCGCTCACCTGCCGGTAATCGCCATCGTCCAGGCGCAGGGCGGCCGAAAGCAGATCGCCTTCCAGGACTGTGGCGTAGAGCACATCGAAGCTCACCTCAATCGAGTCGTAGGCCTGCTCGTCGGCCCCGGACTGCTCGAATCGGGGCAACACCAGGTTGGCGTCCAGGATCTCGCCCATGGAGAGCATCTCGTTGACCAGCTGGATGGGTGTGAGTCCGCGCGCCTCGATGGCGCTCAGATTGAGATGGATGAAAAAAACGTTGCCCTGGTTGAACTTGTTGCGCAGGACGTAGTCGCTGACCTCGAAACCGGGCAGGCCGGTGTGGGCCGGAGGCTGGCTGACGGCTTGCATCTCCTGCTTTACCTGGGGCTCCACACCGGCGTTGAGCGCCTCTTGCAGAACCTGGATCGGCCCCTCGATGTCGATTTCGGAATGCTCATCCACCCGCTCGAAGAGGGAGCTGAGCACGTCCAAGGCCTGGAGCAGGGCGTCGGTTATGGGCGGGGTGGCCACCAGGTCGTGGTTGCGGATCAGGTTGAGCAGGTCCTCCATGCGGTGGGCCAGGCGCTCGATCTTGGTCAGTCCCACGAAGCCCGCCCCGCCCTTGATCGAGTGGATGGCCCTGAAGACGGTGTGCACCATCTCGTCTTCGGCCTGACCCTGCTCAAGACCCAGGAGCCCCTTCTCCACGGTCTCCAACAGCTCGGTGGACTCGGTGAGGAACTCGGGAATGATGTCGTCGAATTCGCCCATGAACGGCTTCCTCGGCTCCTAGTTGTGGGAGAAGGCCAGCTTTTCCAGGCCATGGATGTCCAGGATCAGGCTGACCCGGCCGTCGCCCAGGATGGTGGCCCCGGCCACGCCCTCCACCTTCTGGTAATTCTGCTCCAGGCTCTT
>JAJZPI010000034.1 GCA_021811275.1 Deltaproteobacteria bacterium | reverse complement strand
TCCAGCAAGTCCTGCCCTCCCGAAGACGGGTCTAGAACTTGCTGCGTTTCCAGATGACGTAGATGTTGCGGTAGCCCGCCACGATCCCCAGCACCAACCCCACCAGCTTGCCCCAGGGGGACAGGGACTCCCACTTGCTGTCAACCCAGTAGCCCAAGCCGAAGCCCATGATGGTGGCGATAACCATGGCCATCCCCATGGAGCTGACCCGGGCCAGGAGACGAAGATAGTCCCGCGTCTGATCGCTGATGAACCGGCCCATATCGACCTGCCTTCGGCCCCTTCGGGGCCAGTTTCCGGCTCGGCGCGCAAACCGCGCCCGCCATAGGCAAGGCCGCCCAGAGCGGTCGCATCTTGGTAGCACGCCTGCCAGGTCAAGTCAACCCATTTTTAACGCCCGGCCGCATCCCCGATCACTAGCATCTGCAAAGGGTTGCGGAGGGAGACCGCCAGCGGCGGGCCCCGCCGGGCCTCCGGTGCCGGGCCGCTTGCGCTGCGATTCACTTGGAGGTAATCCAATTCTCCCACACATCGCTCGGCAAGGCAAACCGGCTTGCAGGCGCGCGCCGGGTCTCCCGCCTTCCCGGGGGTAACATTTGCGGCGGATGAATACCTAATTTATTCTTGCAATTGCCGGCCAGCCCCGGCATATATGCCAGAACTCATTGTGCCAACCAGGCTTCACCGGACGCCGCCATGGACCCCAAGGCCCTTCTCGATCTGCTGGCCGTCAAGCCGCCCGCCCATTTGGGTTTCATCTACGACCCCCGGGACCCCTGGCGGCAGGCGGCGCTCTCCTTCGCGGCCCGCGGGCTGGTCCTGGGTGAATGCGTGACCTACTTCTTCACCCACGGCACCGGCCAGACCCAGGCCGCCGACCTGAAAAAGCTGGGAGTGGACGTGGAGGCCGCCCAGGCGCGGGGCCAGCTCACCATCATGCCTTCCGGCCATTTCTACCTCACCGGGGGCACCTTCGACCCCGAACGGCAGGTCAGGCGCGTCGAGCGCGCGCTGGACCAGGTCATCGAGCAGGGCTATCGGCAGGTGCGGGCGATATCGGAGATGGACTGGGCAGCGGGCCAGGACGCCGAGGGCCTGAAGCTGCTCGCCGAGTACGAGGGCATGCTGAACGAGCGGGTGTTCAACCGCTATCCCCTGAGCGCCCTTTGCATCTACGACCGCCGGCGCTTCGACCCCCGTTGGCAGGACATGGTCTGCCGCCGACATCCCCACCTGCTCAGCCAAGCCGGGATCATCCACCAGACGCCCACCCTCTCCTGAACCGTCATCCGGCCGCCCCCGAATGGCTGGAGGCGGGGTTGGCTCCGCCCCTGGCGCATGCGGCAATCGCCGCAGGGAAAATCAGACCCCGGCCAGCATGCCCTTCATAAGGCGGGCCAGATCAGCCCCGGAGCGGGCCGCGTTGTCGATGATGGCCTCCAGGGCGATGGCCTCCATGTCGTCAGGGTCGTTGACGTTGGCGATGGCCGAGAGCGCCGCTACCCGCCGGCCCATATGCCGGGCGGCGATCACCTCCAGCACCGTGGACATGCCCACCGCATCCGCTCCCATGTTCCGCAGCATACGCGTCTCGGCCGGGGTCTCCAGCGAGGGTCCCATTACGCTGACGTAGACCCCTTCATATAAAATGATGCCCTCCTGGCGGGCCACCCGCCGGGCCAGGTCCATGAGCCCGGGGTCGTAGGTCCGGCTCATGTCGGGGAAGCGCTCGCCCCACTGGTCGAGGTTGGGTCCGCGCAGGGGGTTGCGCCCAGTCAGGTTGATGTGGTCGCGGACGAGCATCACCCGCCCCGGGGCCATGCCGAGGTCCAGCCCTCCGGCGGCGTTGCTGAAAATGAAGGCCTGGGCCCCCAAAAGCGCCAGCACCCGCACCGGGAAGACCACCTCCTGGGCGCTGTAACCTTCATATAGATGGAACCGCCCGGCCAGAGCCGCCACCGGCCGTCCGGCCAGGTTGCCCAGGATCAGCTCGCCGGCGTGGCTCTCCACCGTGGACAGCGGAAAGCCCGGTATCTCGGCATAGGGCACCACCGCAAAGGGCTCGATCTCCTCGGCCAGGCCCGAAAGCCCGGTTCCCAGGGTAACTGCCGCTTGCGGCTGCCAATTTTTGGGCAAGCGCGATCTAAGATGCCGCACCGCCCGTTCGGCCCGAACCAAGGCCTCCATGGCTATCCCCCTGAAAATCATGGCTGTTATGATTTGAGACAGATTTTTAAGCATATGCTTGCCTGACCGGCTAGTCAAACATTTTTTTGAGGATGCCTAAGCGCGTGTGATCGCGAACCGAACCCGCCAGGGGGCTTGTGAAGAAACTTTCCAGCCTTGACAGCCTATTGCCTGGCTTAATAATGGCAACATGGAGTCTGACCTCATGGCCGAACCCCATGCCTCCCATAGCCGGCTCTGGTTCGCCGGCACCGTGATGGCCGCCTTCGTGGTTGCCGTGGGCCTGCCCTTGGGCTTGGCCTGGCACAACTTGGGCGGTCCCCACGGTCCCGAACCCATCGCTATAGAGGCGCGGACGCCGCCACCCCCAGACAAGCCCGGCAAGGCCCATCTGCCCTGGGATCTGCCATTGGCAGAACGCCAGGCGGAGCTTTGGCCGGTGGTGCAGAGCTTGAGCGAGCACGAGGGCATGGACCCCGCCCTAGTCATGGCTGTGGTCCACGTCGAGAGCCGCTTCGAGCCCAAGGCCGTCAGCGAACGCGGGGCGCGGGGCCTCATGCAGATCGACCGCCGCACCGCCCGCCACCTGGGCCTGCGCAACCCCATGGACCCCATGGCCAACCTCAAGGCCGGCATCCGCTACCTCTCCCGCCTGCGCAAACTCTTCAGGGGCGATGATGTCCTGGCCCTGGCCGCCTACAACGCCGGCCCCACCCGCGTGCGCGAGGCCGGACCGGCCATGCCCGACATCCCCGAGACCCGCGAGTTCGTCCAACAGGTGTTGGCCGAAGCCAAAAACTTCCGCTCCCAATTCCGCGCCACCGGCAGCTAACCGGGCGCCCCGGTGGCCAAGGCGGGCCGGCGGCGCCGCGCCCAGGCCTCGCGCGCCCCCGGCGAGGGCTCGCGCCGGCAAGGTATTTCTGAAATTCAGAGAAACAGAACTCCAAGCGGCAATCCGGCCCAACGTAACCAGCGGCAAGGCGGCGGTAAGGAACAAATGGCGGGGTTTGCGCGGGCCGGCGCGGGGGGCCCTCGCGGCTTGGCCACTCCGGCCATGGGGGCGCCGGGTTTATTGTGGCAATATCATTTTTTAAGCACGATACATCATGCCAGGTTGCATTCAAGGCCATCCATGGCCTTGAATGCTTGCCAGCCGGGCAGAAGCGTGGTTCGACCCCACCAAGCAAGCTTTGTGGGGACCCCCGGTTTTGCCCTGCCTGGCGAACGCTGACGCGCTCCGCGGGCCATCCTCGCCCTGGCCGGACCAAAGCCCGCCGGTCCTGCCTCGTAGGCGACCCCACCGATCTTCACTACCAAATGACCCTAACTGATCGATCAGCACCTCCGGGTTGGCGGGAGCGCTCCAGACTTCGGCCCCGCCGCCGACTCGGCTGATGGCGATGCTGTACGTCTTCTTGTGGACATCCAAACCAAGCCAGGAAGAAGCCCCTTCTTGCGCTCTCACAAACCGTCCCAGCTTTGCTAAACTGATTTCCGCCATGTTGGCCTCCTTGGTGAAAGGGTTTTCACTCGCCCATTCATCCTGCTTCCGAGGCCAAATGGTATTTGTTGGCTGGGGTGAGACTTGGCCCGCATGCCAATAAGCGTTCAAAGTTATCCTTTGAACGCTTAGGTGGTATGATCGCCCTAATAAAGAGCGTAAAAATTCATCGTTTCCTCCCAAGCCCGGCATCCCGTCAAATCATTGACTGTTATCGCGCCCGACGCTTCCTTGGCGGAACCGTCCCGCTCCTTGATTGCTTAACTCTCTGAAAATTGCTATAAAAAAACAGGGGGCCCCTTCTTGGGAAGTGGCATGTCCCTTGCTGTGACCGAAAGGGGATGGTTGTCGGCTCCGGGGAGGACACATGGACCTGGCCACCATAGTCGGGATCGTAAGCGCCTTCGCCTTGGTGCTCATAGCCATGGCCAGCGGCGGCGGCCTGCGCATGTTCCTGGACTGGCCCAGCGTGCTCATCGTCTTCGGGGGCACCCTGGGGGTGACGCTGATCAACTACACCATGGCCGAGGTGGTGGGCCTAGTGGCCGTCACCCGCAGGGTGTTTTTCCACCGCCTGGAGCCCATGCCCCAAATCATAAGCCAGTTCATGGAGCTGTCCATCAAGGCCCGCCGCGAGGGCATCCTGGCCCTGGAGGCGGAAATCAAGGAGATCAAGGACCCCTTCACGTTCAAGGGTTTGCAGCTGGCCATCGACGGCGTGACCCCGGAGGGCATCCAGGACATCCTGCAGACTGACATCGACCACCAGGCCGAGCGCCACCGCCTGGGCGCGGAGATGTTCACCACCATGGGCACTTTCGCTCCGGCCCTGGGCATGATCGGTACCCTGATCGGCCTGGTGCAGATGCTCAGGTCCATGGACGACCCGGCCCAGATAGGCCCGGCCATGGCCGTGGCCATCATCACCACCTTTTACGGCGCGGCGCTGGCCAACCTGCTCTTTTTGCCCATGAGCGGCAAGCTTAAAAACCGCTCGTCCCGGGAGGTCACCCTCCGGGAGATGGTCATGCACGGCATCCTGGGCATCGCCCGCGGAGACAACCCGCGGGTCATCGAGCAGCGCCTGCTCTGCTACATGCCGCCGGAACGCCGGCGGTCGGTTTTCACCTAGGAGCCTTCGGAGTAATCCTTCGACAGGCTCCTTGGCGGGCCATGGACGGCCCGCCCGGAATCGTGCCAAATGACGATTTGGCGCAATTTCGAAAGGTTGCCAAAATCTATTTTTGGCAAGCGGCAAGAGGAGAAAGCCGTGGATGGCTTTCTCCGACACACTCCTAGGGGGCTCCATGGCCGGCCGGACCAGCCAAGACGCGGGACAGGGCGGCGAGGTGCGCGCCGGCACGGTGACCACCTACACCGCGCTCATGATCCTGCTTTTGGCCTTCTTCATCCTGCTCAACAGCCTGGGCCGGGTAGAGGAGGCGCGCCTGGCGGCGGCCTTCCAATCCCTTAAAGGGGCCTTCGGCTTTCAGGAGGGGGTGATCGGCCCCTTCGGCAGCGTGCTGATGCGTCCGCCCGAGGCCGCGGGCTCCCTGAACCCGGTTGAAGCCGACTACCTCTTCCTGCGCGGCCTGGCCCGGGAGCAGCGCCTGGACCAGGACCTAACCTTCCTGCGCTCCGGCTCCTTCCGCACCGTGGTGGTCGGCTCCGGGCTGCTCTTCGCCGCCGGGGCCACCGAACTGGACCAGAAGGGCAAGGACTTCCTGCGCCGGGTGGCGGCGGTGCTGGCCGGCAGCGACTACCCTCTGGCCATCCATGGCCACACCGACGATGCGCCCCCCCCGGCCGGCGCGCCCGACAACTTCGCCCTCTCCGCCGGCCGGGCCTTGAGCGTGTTGCGCCACCTGACCGAACTGGGCGTGAGCCCCTCCCGCCTGTCCGCCTTCGGCCTGGCCGGCTACCGGCCCTTGGTCCCCAACACCAGCGCCCGTAACCGCGGCCTGAACAACCGGGTGGAGCTGGTCATGGACGGCCGCGACCCCGGCCAGCACCACCTGCCCGTCGAAACCGGACGGCGCCAGTTCGAATTCCGCGGCTTCACCTTCGACCTGAATCCGGATGGAAGGTGAGCATGCTCAAGCGCTGGCGGCAGGAGGGCGGGCCCGATCCCAGGAGCTGGATGCTCACCTTCAGCGACTTGGTGACCCTGCTCCTGACCTTCTTCGTCATGATGCTGGCCGTGCGCATGCCGGAGGTCCAGCGCCTGCGCCAGGCCTTCGGGGCCTTCCACCAGGTGGAGGCCAGCCGCCACGAGCTGACCCCGGCCTCGCCCACGGCCCGCGAGCTGCAAAGGCTCATCGAGGGCCTTTCGCGGGCCCCGGCCGGCAAGGCCGGCGCCGGCGCGCCCCAGGTGCCCGACCAGCTGGACCTGCCCGACGCACCCGAGGCGCTCCTGCCCGAGGAGCTGCAAAAGGGCCTCAGCCTGCGCCGCGAGCAGCGGGGCCTGGTCATCACCCTGGCCAACGACGTGACATTCGGGCAGGGGAGCGCCGAGCTTTCGCCCCGGGCCAGGGAGCAGATCCACCGCGTGGCCGAGCTGTTGAAGCACCTGGACGCCCCGGTGAGCGTGGAGGGGCACAGCGACAGCCTGGCGCCGCCGGCCTCCGGGCGCTACCATGACAACTGGGAGCTGTCCCTGGCCCGCGCCCGGGCGGTGCTCGAGGTTCTGTGGCATGATGAGGGCCTGGACCCGGCCCGCCTGCGGGTGGGGGCCCTGGCCGACATCCGGCCGCTCAGGGCCGGCGACAGCCCGGCCGACCGGGCCGCCAACCGGCGCACCGAGATAGTCATCCTGGACGAGGGCCGCTGAGGAGAAGGTAGGAGGTAGCATGGCCAAGAAGAAGAAGGGGGAGGAGCCCGCGGCGCCGGGCGAGGAGCAGTCCAAGAAGAAGGGCCTGCCCATCAAGCTGATCATCATCGCGGTGGGCGGACTGCTGGTCTTGGGTGGCGGCGGCTTCGCGGCCTGGAAGCTCTTCCTGTCCCCCAAGCCCGCGGCCGAGGCCGAGGCCAAGAAGGAGCCCGAGGCCAAGGCGGTGGAGAAGCCGGGGGCCATGATGAACCTGGAGCCCTTCGTGGTCAACCTGGCCGACCCGGCCGGCAAGCGCTTCCTGAAGCTCTCCCTGGCGGTGGACGTCAAGGACGAGAAGGTCAAGAAGGAGATCGAGAACCGCCTGCCCCAGATCAGGGACTCCATCCTGCTGCTCCTGACCAGCAAGACCTACGCCGAGATCTCCCAGGTGGCAGGCAAGCTCAAGCTGCGCAACGACATCCTGAGAATAATCAACCAGGCCCTGGGGCCGGCGGGACAGGTGCACGCGGTGTATTTCATGGAGTTCGTAATCCAGTAGCGGCCAAGCTAACGCTTCCCCCCGCGAGGGGAAGGGATGGACCATGAGCAAGATACTCAGCCAGGACGAGGTTGACGCCCTACTCAAGGGAATGAGCGGGGGCGAGATCGAGGTGGAGACCGACGCCGGTCCGGGGGCGGACGGGGTCATAGTCTACGACCTCACCAACCAGGACCGGATCATCCGCGGGCGCATGCCCACCCTGGAGATCATCAACGACCGCTTCGCCCGCATCTTCCGCACCACCCTGTCCAGCTCCCTGCGCAAGATCGTGGACATGACCACCACCAGCGTCGACATGGTCAAGTTCGGCGAGTTCATGCGCAGCCTCCCCGTGCCCACCAGCCTGCACATCTTCAAGATGGACCCCCTGCGCGGGCACGCCATTTTCGTGCTGGAGAGCAAGCTGGTCTTCAACCTGGTGGAGACCTTCTTCGGCGGCGCCGGGGGCGGCGAGGTCAAGATCGAGGGCCGCGACTTCACCGCCATCGAACAGCAGCTCACCCGCAAGGTGGTGATGATGGCCCTGAAGGACATGGAGCATGCCTGGAAGCCGGTGCACGAGATATCCCTGGTCTACCAGCGCACGGAGATCAACCCCCAGTTCGCCTCCATCGTGCCCCCCTCTGACGTGGTCATCGTGGTCAAGTTCGAGCTGGAGATGGAGCACGCCGCCGGCACCATCACCGTCTGCATCCCCTACTCCACGGTGGAGCCCATCCGCAGCAAGCTCTACGCTGGGTTCCAGAGCGACCAGTTGGAGGTGGACCACGAGTGGATGCGGCGCTTCCGCGAGCAGCTCAAGGACGCGGCGGTGGAGGTTGCGGTGGAGTTGGGCCGGGTGATGATCCGCAGCGGCGACTTGCTCGAACTCCAGGTGGGCGACGTCATCACCCTGGAAAAGGACGTCAAGGAGCCGCTGGTGGCCATGGTGGAGGGCGTGCCCAAGTACGCGGGTCGGCCCGGCACCAGCCGGGGGGCCAAGGCCTTCCGCGTGGAGGATCTTTTACCCAAGGGCCAGGCGGCCTGATACTCCGGCCGCCGCCGAGGCGGCCGTTCCATGACCTGGCCTCGGAGGCGCGGTTTTGCCGGGGGGCCTCAACGGCGGATTATCTCTGAGTGAGAGGAAATATCATGGCTGACGAGTGGGATAGCGGCGGAGGTGGCGCGGCCGAGGCCGGCCTGGAGGAGTTCGGGGAGCCGGCCGGCGCGCCGGCGCCCAAGAATGCCCAGAGCATCGACTTCATCCTGGACATCCCCCTGGAGGTCACGGTGGAGTTGGGGCGCACCTCCATGCTCATCAACGACCTGTTGCAACTGGGGCAGGGCTCGGTCATCGAGCTGAACAAGCTGGCCGGCGAACCCCTGGAGATCATGGTCAACCGCAAGCTCATCGCCCGCGGCGAGGTGGTGGTGGTCAACGAGAAGTTCGGCGTGCGCCTGACCGACATCGTCAGCCCCATCGAACGCGTGAAGTCCCTGGGATGAGCCGGCGAAAACCAAATCCGCTCCGGGTCGCGGGCCTGGGGTTGGCGGGCTGGCTTGCACCGGCCTGGGCCCTGGCCCAGGAGAGCGCCCAGCCTCTGGCCGGCGAGGACTTCGGCGCGGCCCTGACCAAGATGCTCTTGGCCCTGGCCCTGGTGCTGGGCCTGGTGGTCGGCCTTTACTGGCTGGCCCGGCGTTTTCTGCCCTCCCAGGTGGCCGGCCCCTCGGGGGGCATGCGGGTGGTGGGCCGGCTGCCCCTGGGCCCGCGCAAGGGCCTGGTGCTGGTGGAGGTGGCGGGCCGGGTGCTGATCCTGGGCGTCTCCGAGCAGAGCCTCAATCTTCTGACCACCCTGAGCGACCCGCAGGAGGTGGCCGGGCTCACCGCCGGACGGGGGGCCTTTGGCCGCGCCCTCAAGAAGGCCCGCGCCGCGAACCAGGCCGCCGGCCCGGATGGGGGCGAGGGAGGCCAGTCATGAGGCGCCCCCTGCTCATCCTGGCCCTGGCGGCGGCGCTTTTGCTGGCCCTGGCCGGGCCGGCCCTGGCCCAGCAGGCCGGCGGGGCGGGCGGGGCCGGGGCCCTGCGCCTGCCCAGCATCACCCTGGGGGTGGGCGAGGCCAAGAGCCCAGAGCAGGTCTCCACCGCCCTGCAGATCGTCTTCCTGCTCACGGTGCTGACCCTGGCCCCCTCCATTCTAATCATGATGACCTGTTTCACCCGCCTGGCCGTGGTCTTCTCCCTGCTCAGGAATGCCTTGGGCACCCAGCAGACCCCCCCGGCCCAAATCATCGCCGGCTTGGCCCTTTTCCTAACCTTCTTCATAATGGGCCCCACCTTCAACCAGGTGAACGACAACGCCATCACTCCTTACATGGACGGAAAGATCAGCCAGCAGCAGTTCCTGGAGGAGGCGGGCAAACCCCTCAAGGCCTTCATGCTCAAGCAAACCCGCAAGAAGGACCTGGGCCTGTTCATCAAGATCTCCGGCGAGGAACGGCCGGCCAACCCCCAGGCCGTGTCCATCACCAGCCTGATTCCAGCCTTCGTCATCAGCGAGCTCAAGACCGCCTTCGAGATCGGCTTCCTGCTCTACATCCCCTTCCTGGTCATCGACATGGTGGTGGCCTCGGTTTTGCTATCCATGGGGATGATGATGCTGCCCCCGGTCATGGTGTCGCTGCCGTTCAAGCTGATGATCTTCGTGCTGGTGGACGGCTGGTATCTCCTGGTGGCCTCGATGGTGAAAAGCTTCGCCTGATAAGCGAGTTAGGCCACCGAACCCCAAGACCGCCAAGCCAAGGGCAGCGTGCGCGGACCCGAACCGGGGCCGCCAGGATGTTCCTTCTCTGACGGGCCAGCCAATTCCTTGACGGCAAGGGGCGGCGGCCCAGGCGGGAGAGCCGCGAATGACCCCCGAATTCATCACCACATTGTCCCGGGGCGCGGTGGAAATAACCCTGCTGCTGGCCCTGCCCGTGCTGGGCATCGGCATGGTGGTGGGCCTGTTCATTAGCGTCTTCCAGTCGGTAACCCAGATTCAGGAGATGACGCTGACCTTCGTGCCCAAGATTCTGGCGGTGCTGGTGGGCATGCTCTTCTTCGGACCCTGGATGCTCAGCAAGATGCTGACCTACACTGAGGGGATAATCGTGAATATCCCAAGCTATATCAGGTAGGTCCGCCATGGCGGCCGGGCAACGGGACTAGGGGGCGGCGGGTGTTTTTCGGCGATTTCAGCTATCAGCAATGGGCGGGCTTCTTGCTGGTGTTGTTGCGCACCGGGTCGATGGTGACGACCATGCCCTTTTTGGGTTCGGCCAACATCCCCATGATCTGCAAGGCAGGCCTGGCCCTTTCCATGGCGGTCCTGATCCATCCCGCGGCTCAGGTGGGGACGGCGGCCTACCCCACCGACCTGTGGGGCTTCGCGCCCCTGATCGTAGGCGAGCTGATGATCGGCACCATCCTGGGCTTCACGGTGCGCCTGCTGCTCACCGCGGTGCAGATCATGGGCCAGCTGGCCGGTTTCCAGATGGGCTTCGCGGTGGCCAACGTGCTCGACCCCATGGGCGGCGGCCAGGTCTCGGTCCTGGCCCAACTCTGCTACCTGATGGCCATGCTGGTCATGTTCGCGGTGGGCGGGCACCTGGTCTTCTTCGAGGCCATGGCCGACAGCCTGAGGCTGGTACCCCCGGGGCATTTCACTCTGACCCGCGCCCTCTACGACCAGGTGCTCGACCTGTCGGGGCAGATGTTCATGCTGGCCCTGCGCATGGGCCTGCCGGTGATCGGGGCCCTGCTCTTCACCCAGGTGGGCATGGGCATCCTGGCCAAGACCGTGCCTCAGATGAACATCCTGATGGTGGGCTTCCCCATCACCATCACCGTAGGTCTGGTGTTCATGACCATCACCCTCTTGGTGATGCTGCCGGTGCTCAGCCATATCTTCGGAGGCCTGGGGACGCTTTTGACCAACCTGCTCAAGGCGATGTGAGGCCATGGCCAACAAGGGCGCGCAGGACAAGACCGAAAAACCAACCGCCAAACGGCGGTCAAAGGCGCGCGACCAGGGCCAGGTCGCCAAAAGCAGCGAACTGACCAGCGTGGCGGTGCTCCTGGCCGGCCTGGTCTCCCTCTACACCATGGGAGGTTTCTACTACACCCAGACCAGCAACCTGCTGCGCTACTTCCTGAGCAACCTGGGCCAGCTGCACCTGGACCCGGACAACGCCCATGGTCTCAGCATGTGGGTGATGACCTTCTTCCTCAAGGTCACCCTGCCGGTGATGGGGGTGGTGATGCTGGCGGCCTTGCTGGAAAACTTCCGCCAGGTCGGGTTTCTGCTCGCCACCAAACGCCTGAAGATGGACTTCAGCCGGCTAAACCCTTTTTCCGGCCTGAAGCGCTTCATGAGCCTGCGGGTCCTGGTGGACCTGGGCAAGAACCTGGCCAAGCTGGCGGTGGTGGGCGGGGTGGCCTGGTCGACCATGAGTTCGGAATGGGGCAATCTGCCCAACCTGGCCGACATGGACCTCAAGCAAGGCATGGAGTACGTGATCAGCATATGCCTGCGCCTGTTCTGGCGCTGCGTGCTGGCCATGCTGATACTGGCCATCCTCGACTGGATGTACCAAAAGTGGGACTACGAGAAAAACCTCAAGATGTCCAAGCAGGAGGTCAAGGACGAGAACAAGCAGAGCGAGGGCGATCCGCAGGTCAAGAGCCGCATCCGCTCCATCCAGCGTGACGCCGCCCGCAAGCGCATGCTCTCGGCCGTGCCCGACGCCGACGTGGTGGTCACCAACCCCACCCACTACGCGGTGGCCCTGGCCTACAAGGCCGGCGAGATGGACTCCCCCCAGGTGGTGGCCAAGGGCATGAATCTCATCGCCGAGAGGATCAAGGAGGCCGCTCGCAAGCACGGCGTGCCCATCATCGAGGACAAGCCCCTGGCCCGGGCCCTCTACCGCCAGGTCGAGGTGGGCCAGTCCATTCCCTTTGAACTGTACGAGGCGGTGGCCACCATTTTGGCCCACGTCTACCGCAGCAAGAATCAACACCAGCAGGTCCTGGCCGCCCAGCGGGCCAGGTCCCTGGGCTAGGGACAAGGAGGAAAGCAATGGCCGAGGCGATGCAAGCCAAGGCGCCCAGGTTCATGGGCCTGCCGGCCATAGATTCCAGGAACATCGCCGAGATCGGCATGGGCGGGGCGGTGGTGGCCATCCTGGTGGTCATGATCCTGCCCCTGCCCACCTTCCTCCTGGACATCATGCTGGCCTTCAACATCACCTTCGCGATCATCATCATGCTCATCGGCATGTACACCATGCGCCCGCTGGACTTCAGCGTCTTTCCTTCGGTGCTGCTCTTCACCACACTGCTGCGACTTTCCCTGAACGTGGCCGCCACCCGTCTGGTGCTCCTGCACGGCGACGAGGGCACCGCCGCCGCCGGCCAGGTCATCAAGGCCTTCGGCATGTTCGTGGTGGGCGGCAACTACTTCGTGGGCCTGGTCATCTTCGTCATTCTGGTGGTCATCAACTTCATCGTCATCACCAAGGGCTCCGAGCGCATCGCCGAGGTGAGCGCCCGCTTCACCCTGGACGCCATGCCCGGCAAGCAGATGGCCATCGACGCCGACCTGAACGCCGGCATCATCGACGAGAACGAGGCCAAGGCCCGACGCAAGGAGATCGCCCGCGAGGCCGACTTCTACGGGGCCATGGACGGCGCCTCCAAGTTCGTGCGCGGCGACGCCATCGCGGGCATCATCATCGTCATGACCAACATCATCGGCGGCCTGTTGATCGGCGTGCTGCAAAAGAACATGGATTTCATGAACGCCGCGGCCACCTACACCGTGCTTACCATCGGCGACGGCCTGGTCAGCCAGATTCCGGCCCTGATCATCTCGACCGGCGCGGGCATCATCGTCAGCCGCGCCGGCACCGACCTCTCCCTGGGGGCCGAGTTCCGCCGCCAGTTCTCGCTCCAGCCCCGGGCCCTGGCCGTGGCCGGCGGCATCGTCTTCTGCTTCGGCCTGGTGCCCGGCCTGCCCCACCTGGCCTTTTTGTTCCTGGGCTCGGCGGTGGGCGGTCTCTCCATGCTCCTCTACAAGGCCCAAAAGCGGGCGGAAATCCAGGAGACCGCAGTCAGGGCCGCCGCCCCGGCGGCCGCGCCCCTGGGACCCGAGCAGGTGGAGGCGTTGCTGCCCCTCGACATGCTGGAGTTGGAGGTGGGCTACGGGCTCATCCCGCTGGTGGACGAGGAGCAGAACGGCGATCTCCTGGAGCGCATTAGGAGCATCCGCCAACAGCTGGCGGTGGAGATGGGCCTGGTGGTGCCGCCCCTGCACGTGCGCGACAATCTCCAGCTCAAGCCCGGCGGCTACGCCATTCTGATCAAGGGCAACGAGGTGGCCAGCGGCGAGCTGATGATCGACTACCTGCTGGCCATGGACCCCGGCGACGCCAAGAAGAGCCTGGAGGGAATCCCCACCAAGGAGCCGGCCTTCAATCTGCCGGCGCTGTGGATTCCGGCCTCGCGGCGGGAGGAGGCCCAGTTCGCCGGCTACTCGGTGGTGGACATCTCCACCGTGGTGGCCACCCACCTGACCGAGGTCATCCGCAGCCACTCCGGCGAACTCCTGGGCCGCCAGGAGGTCCAGCGTCTCCTGGACAACCTGGCCAAGACCGCGCCCAAGGCCGTGGAGGAGCTGACCCATCTTCTGAGCCTGGGCCAGGTGCAGAAGGTTCTGCAGAATCTCCTGCGCGAGCGGGTGGGCATTCGCGACCTCCTGACCATCGCCGAGACCCTTGCCGACTACGCCGGGCTGACCAAGGACCCGGACATGCTCACCGAGTACTGCCGCCAGAAGCTTTCGCGCAGCATCATCAAGTCCATCGTTGGCCCCGGGGTCAAGGAACTGCACGTGCTGACCCTGGACCCCACGGTGGAGGACGTGATCACCGCCGGGGTGCAGCAGACCGAACACGGCGCCTATCTGTCCGTGGACCCCGGCAAGGTCCAGCGAATTCTGGGCGGTCTTTCGGGCCTCATGGAGAAGTTCACCCAGCTGGCCCAGCCGCCGGTGGTGCTCTGCTCGCCGGTGGTGCGCCGCCATTTGCGCCGCATAGTGGAACGCTTCGCGCCGACCCTGGCCGTGCTCAGCCACAACGAACTGGTCATGGAGCTCAACGTCCACTCGGTGGGCGTGGTGCGCATGGAGGAGCGCCCCAAGTGAGACCCTACAACCCACAGGCGGGCTTGCCCCGGCGTCTCCGGCGCGGTAGGGTTGCGCCATGCGCGTAGTAAGGTTCACCGCCTCCGACATGGCCCAGGCCATGCGCCAGGTGCGTCAGTCCCTGGGTCCGGAGGCCATCATCCTGGGCACCAGCCGCCTGCCCGACGGCGGGGTGGAGATCAGCGCCGCGGTGGACGAGGCCCTGACCGGCCGCGCCGCCCAGGCCGAGACCGTAGAAGCGCTCAACTGCGGCGAGCCCGCGGCCCCGGCGCTTTCGGCCCTGGCCCGGCGCATGGAGGGACTGGCCGACCTGGTCTCGCGCCATCTGGTGGTGGCCGAGGCCTCGGCTGGCTTCGCGGCCCGGCCCGAGGTGGCGCCCATCTACCACCACCTCATGAGCCAGGAGGTGGCCCCGGCGGTGATCAACGAGCTGCTGGCCGACCTGGCCGCCGCCGACGGCCGGGGGCTTTTGGCCAGGCTGACCATTCGCCTGAAAAAGATGCTGGCGGTGAGCGGCGGGCCCCGGCTGGGCGGCGTCCGCCCGGCGGTCTGGGCCCTGGTGGGGCCCACGGGCGTGGGCAAGACCACCACCGCGGCCAAGCTGGCCGCCAGCTTCGCCCTGCGCCACCGGCTCAAGGTGGGCCTGGTCACCGTGGACACCTACCGCATCGCCGCCGCCGAGCAGATCAAGGTCTACGGCCGCATCATGGAGCTGCCCACCCAGGTGGCCGGCAGCGCCGCGGAGCTGGCCCAGGCCATCGAGGGCATGGCCGGTCTGGATATGGTGCTGGTGGACACGGTGGGCCGCTCCCCCCGCGACGAGGACAACCTGGAGGAACTGAAGGCCGTGCTGGCCGGAGTCCCGGGCCTTCAGTCGCATCTGGTGCTGGCCTGCCCCACCCGCGACGCCGACATGCTGGAGGTGGTCCAGGGCTTCGCCCGATTCGCGCCCCGCAGCCTCATCTTCACAAAACTGGACGAAACCGCCACCTTTGGCCCCATACTTAATCAGATAACGCGCACCGGCCTGCCGGCGAGCTACCTCGCCTTCGGACAGAAGGTGCCCGAGGACCTTGAGGAGGCCACCCGGGAGGGCCTGGCCAAGCGTCTGCTGCCGCCCCGCCGGGACATGGACTTCTAGCTCAGGAGAACCTTGATGGACCAAGCTCAGTCGCTGCGCGAAATGGCCTTCGCCAAGCGCCCCCGCAACGTCCCCGCGCCGCCTCTCCGCACCGTTGCCGTCACCAGCGGCAAGGGCGGGGTGGGCAAGACCAGCCTGAGCGTGAACCTGGCTCTGGCCCTGGCCAAGAAGGGGCGCAAGGTGCTCATCATCGACGCCGACCTGGGCTTGGCCAACGTCGACGTGTTGCTGGGCTTGAACCCCGCCCACACCATCAACGACGTCATCGCCGGCCGCAAGCCCTTGTCCGAGGTGATCATCACCGGACCGGAGGGCATCCAGATCCTGCCCGCGGCCAGCGGGGTGACCCAGCTGACCAGCCTCTCCCAGGAGGAGAAGCTCATCATCATGCAGGAACTGGAGGACTACCAGACCCAGGCCGACGTGGTGATCATCGACACCGCCGCCGGCATCAGCGACACCGTGCTCTACTTCAACCTGGCCGCCCAGGACCGGCTGGTGGTGGCCACCGACGAGCCCACCAGCCTGACCGACGCCTACGCCCTGATCAAGGTTCTTTTTACCCAGCACCAGGAGCGCTCCTTCAAGCTGGTGGTCAACAACGTGGCCGACGAGGCGGCGGCCAAGGCCGTCTACCGCAAGCTCGCCATGGCCGCAGACCATTTCCTGGGCGGGGTCTCCCTGGATTATCTCGGCTTCGTGCCCCGGGACCCCGTGGTAAGCCGGGCGGTCATCATGCAGAAGCCCCTGCTTCTGGCCTTTCCCTCCTCGGCCGCGGCCAAGGGCATCGAATCCCTGGCCCAGGCGCTCTTGAAGGCGCCCGCGCCGGCCGAGGCCGGCAATATCAAGTTCTTCTGGCGTAGACTGATGGATATGGCGTAATATTGGCAGGCTACGTGGGGGAAACGCCGCCGGGCCGTCATGCCGCCAGCCGCGCCCCGCGCGGACGCGGCCAGTTGGCGGCAGACCTGCCCTGAAGGGCTTCGGGCAGCTTCTTACGCCGAAAGCCGGTCCGGTCACGGACCGGCGGGGCGGACTCGAGGCCGTAATCAGGGCTGGGGCGCATGGATGGCTACGGGGACAAGGACAGGCGCATGAGCAGGGCCGGTTTCACGCCCGCCGAACGCGAGGCCCTTATCCTGGAGCACACCTCGCTCATCCGCTACGTGGCCGGACGCATAGCCATGCGCTTGCCCGCCCACGTCTCCCTGGACGATCTGCTCTCGGCCGGGGTGCTGGGCTTGATCGACGCGGTGGACAAGTTCGACCCGGGGCAGAACGTCAAGTTCAAGACCTACGCCGAGTTCCGCATCCGGGGGGCCATCCTGGACGAGCTGAGGTCCATGGACTGGGTACCCCGCAGCGTGCGCCGCAAGAGCAGCAAGCTGGAGGATGTCTACAACCGGCTGCAAAACCAGCTGGGCCGGGCCGCCAGCGACGAGGAGGTGGCCGAGGCCCTGGGGGTGGAGCTGGAAGAGTTGTACTCCCTGCTGGAGGAGGTCAAGGGCGTCAACCTGCTTTCCCTGGACGACGCCGACAGCCCGCTCTCGGCGCTGGATGCCGAGCAGGTCCTGCAGGCCATGGCCCGCGACGACGGCGAGGACCCCCTGGCCCAGCTCGGGCTGCTGGAGCTCAGGCGGCAGGTGGCGTTGGCCATCGAGGGCTTGCCCGAGAAGGAAAAACTCGTGGTTTCGTTGTATTATTATGACGAATTGACCATGCGGGAAATCGGCGAGGTGTTGGGCTACACCGAGTCGAGGATAAGCCAGATGCACACCAAGGCCATTTTGCGGCTGCGAGCCAGGCTTCGCGACGTGGTGATCGCCTAGCGCCCTCCGCCGCCGGTGGCCTGAACGGATTATAGCCGGGATACTTTCGATGCCGGGAGAGGGTCAATGGCTGTCGACACCAAGATGAAGGTCCTGGTGGTGGACGACTTTTCCACCATGCGCCGCATCGTAAAAAACATTCTGCGCCAGCTCGGCTTCGAGAACATCATCGAGGCCGACGATGGCGAGAGCGCGGTGCGCAAGTTGGAGAGCGAGCGCATCGACTTCGTCATCAGCGACTGGAACATGCCCAAGATGAGCGGCCTGGAGCTCTTGAAGTGGGTGCGCAGCCACGACGAATTCAAGGACCTGCCCTTCCTTATGGTAACCGCCGAGGCCCAGAAGGAGAACGTGCTGGAGGCGGTCAAGGCCAAGGTCAGCAACTACATCGTCAAGCCTTTCACGGCCGAGACCCTGAGCGAGAAGATCGAGAAGATCTTCGTGGACAAATAGCCGGCCCTTGTCCGGGGCCGGTTCCCGGATAGCCGCGGGGCGCGCCTGGGGCCGCCCCGCAGGGGAGGGGTGAAAGACCCCCCTCCCGCGAAGAGGGCTCCTTGGCTGAGTACATCCCAGTCGCCCCACCCGCCGAGAACGAGCCTCCGGAGGTGTTGTCCGAGCCGGAAACCCCGCCGGGGGGCGCGGCCGGGGCCCCCCAGACCCGCAAGGTCATCGACCAGTCCCAACTGGGCTCCGACCTCTTCGACGAGGACATCCTCTCCGACATCGAGCGCCGCCTCGACTCCGAACCGGGAACCAAGCCCTCCCAGTCCTCCTCCGAAAAGGTCGAGCTGGACAAGGCCGACCTGCCTATCCTGGACGCCCTGATACCGCCGCCCGTCAGCGAAGAGCCGCCGCCCGAGGTGGAGGTGGACCTGGCCGGCGAGGCCGAGGAGCTGCCGGAGCCGGAGCCCGAGGCCCCCAAGAGCCGCAAGAAGCTTTTCATAATCATCGGAGGCGTGAGCGGGCTGGCCTTGGTCCTCGGGGTGGCGGCGTGGTTCATTCTGCTGGCCCCGGCCAAGAAGGCGGCGGCCCCGGAGAGCACCGCCAACTTGGTGGAAGAAAAGATTCCCGACCCCAAGCTGGCCCTGCGCCTGGAGATGGAGCCCTTCCTGGTACCTCTGACCCCCACCGACAAGGGCCGGCTCCTGCTGGTGGGGGTGAGCCTGGAGGTCTCCGACCCGGCCGAGAAGGAACTCCTGGTGCCCTACAAGCTGAAGCTGCGCGACGCCATCTACCGGGCCCTGCGCGACCGCCCGGCCGAGGAACTCATGAGCGCGCGCTCCAAGAGCCTTTTGCAGGGCCAGATCAAGTCGGAACTCAACCACTTGCTCGGATCGGTTATAATATATCAAGTGTACTTCACCAATTTCGTCATTACGGGTTGATCGGCCATGGACCCCACCTTCAGCGCCAACCTGCCCCTGGTCATCCAGCAGGCCGGCGACGTCAGCCGGGTGCAGGAAGCAGTCCAGCGCCTGCCCCAGGTGCACCAGGCGGCGGCCGCGGCCGAAGGGGCCCGCGAGCAGGCCCGCCAGCAGGAGCAGGTCCAGCGCTCGGACCGGCCCGACACCCAAACCCGGGTGCGCGCCGACCAAGGCGGGCGGGAAGCCGGGCAGCAGGGCCAGGGCCACCCCCACCGCCGGCAGCCCACGGAGGAGCCCCAGCCCGCCCCAGCCCCCCGACTCACCCAGGGCGTGGTGGACGTGATCGTATGATCTCCTGGCTGTGGTGGGCCCAACTGGCCGTCGACGTGCTGCTGCTGGCGGCGGTATTGGCGCTTTTTTTCAAGAACCGCGCCCCGGGTCGTGGGGGCAGGGGCTCCGCCCCCGCCGACCTGGAGGGCTTCCTGGCCGAGGCGGGACGGCTCTCCCGGGAATTCGACCGCCTGCTGGCGGAAAAGCGCGAGCTGGTGAACGGGACCTTGGCCACCCTGGACGCCCGCATCGCCCAGCTAAGGCGCATGGCCGCCGGGCTGGAGCCGCCGGCCCAAGCCCCGGCGGGCGCCAAGGCCGCCTCCCCGCCGGCCGGGCGCGGTCCCGCCAAAAAACCGGAGCCCGTTCCCGCCTCCTTCCGCGAACGGGTGCTCGATCTGCATCGCCAGGGGCAAAGCGCCCAACAGATAGCCAAGGCCCTCGGCCGCCCCCGCGGCGAGGTGGAATTGGCGCTCAGCCTGGGCAAGTAGGGCCTCCCTCCCCGCTAGGCAAGAACTTCCCTCCGTCAAGGCCACGGCGCAGCCCCAAGGCCCCGGCCCGGTCCCACGGTCGCCCCCACGGTTTGCTCTTCAGTATTATCGTAATCAATTACAAGGCATTATCTTGAAAGCCGCCGGGCCTTCCGCCGCCGCGAGCCCTGGCACGGAGGTTGCTACTAAGGGGGGTGAGGCGACAACCTCCAGCAAGGCGATAAGGAAATGCCCTACGACTTCGGATTCGTCGACGCGACTCACGCCACCCAGATGCAGCAGCAGTATCTGGACGTGATCAGCAACAATCTGGCCAACCTGAACACCCCGGGCTTCAAGGGCGACCGCCTGGTCTTCAGCCACCTGATGAACCGCGAGACCAAGACCGCCTTTCAGCAGGGCAGCCTCAAGACCACCGATAATCCCCTTGACGTGGCCATCACCGGCAACGGCTTCTTCCGGGTGCAGACCCCCAACGGCCCCCGGTTGACCCGCGACGGTTCCTTCAAGATGCTCGGCGACGGCAGCCTGGTCACTTCCGACGGCCTGAAGGTGCTGGACGCGGGCGGCCAGCCCATCGCCCTGAACGCCAACGGCCCGGCGGTGCACATCGACGATACGGGCAACATCTATCAGGGCACCGAGCAGGTGGGCGCCCTGGCGGTGGTGGACGTGGCCGACAAGAACACCATCGTCAAGGAGGGGTCCAACCTCTTCACGGGCAAGGACGGCAAGCCGCCGGTGACCGCGCCGGCCACCGATTTCTCGCTTATGCAAGGCCACCTGGAGATGTCCAACGTGGACGTGCTTTCGGAAATGGTGGGCATGATCAACGCCCACCGCAATTACGAGTCTTATCAGAAGGCCCTGCAGGCCATGCAGGAGATGGACAACCGCGCCACCAGCCAGGTGGGCAGGGTGGCCTAGGGCCGTCCGTTAACGACCAGGAGGAATCTCCGCCATGATGCGCTCCCTCTACACCGCGGCCACCGGCATGGGCGCCCAGCAGCTCAATATGGACGTCATCGCCAACAACCTCTCCAACGTCAACACCACCGGTTTCAAGAAGAGCCGCGCCGATTTCGAGGACCTGATGTACCAGACCCTGCGCCAGCCCGGCGCCACCCAGGCCGCGGGGCAGATGATCCCCACCGGCGTGCAGGTGGGCCTGGGGGTGCGCTCGGTGGCCATCCAGAAGCTCTTCAGCCAGGGCGACTATCAGCGCACCGAAAACCAGCTGGACTGGGCCATCGAGGGCAACGGCTTCTTCAAGGTGCTCAAGGGCGACCAGGAGGTCTACACCCGCTCGGGGGCCTTCAAGCTCGACAACACCGGCGTCATCGTTGACAGCAACGGCTACGTGCTTCAGCCCCAGTTCACGGTGCCCGACGGCACCACCAGCGTGACCGTCGATTCCAGCGGCCAGATCACCGCCCTGGGCAACGACGGCACCGTACTGGGCCAGGCCCAGCTCACCATCTACAAGTTCGCCAACTCGGCCGGGCTCTACGCCATCGGCAAAAACCTATTCAGCGCCAGCCCCGCCTCGGGCGCGGCCACCGAGGGCAATCCCGGCACCAACGAGTACGGCACAATCGCCCAGGGCTTTTTGGAAATGAGCAACGTCAGCGTGGTCGACGAGATGGTCAACATGATCGTGGCCCAGAGGGCCTACGAGGCCAACTCCAAGTCCATCCAGACCGCCGACTCCATGCTGCAGATGGCCAACAACGTCAAGCGTTAGGCATGATGAGGATTGACGCCATGAGCCGCCGCCCCGCCCATAGCAACCCGAGCAAGATTCCGGCCAAGGCCCTGGCCGGCTTATTGGTCCTGGCCGTGGTCCTGGCCCTGGCCGCCCCGGCCGAGGCGGCCGACAGCGTGAGCTTCTCGCCCCAGGTCGAGGTGAACGGCGACCGGGTGTCCCTGCTGGACTTGGCCGAGCCGGACCCGGAGATGCCCCAGGCCCTCAAGGAGCAGCTGGCGCGCTACAACGTAGCGGTGGCCCCGGCCCTGGGACGCTCCACGGTGGTGATGGGTTCCAAGGTGCGCTCCTTGATCAAGCAGGCCAACCTGGGAGAAGGCGTGACCGTGCTCATCCCCGGCCAGATCACCGTGACCCGCGCCTGCCAGCGCCTGGCCGCCCAGGACCTGGTCCGGCTCTTCACCGAGGCGGTGATGGAACGCCTCGGCGCCCAGGGCGCGCAGGCCGAGGTGAGCCGAGTCGAGGCCGGGGCCGACAGGGTGCTGCCGGCGGGAAAGCTCGAAACAAACCTGCGCTTTTTGGGCAACAATTTCCTGGGCCGGGTGCCGGCGGTGGTGGACATTTCCATCGACGGTCGGCGCGAAATCGCGGCTCCGGTGGTGGGCACGGTGGACATCTACACCGATTTGGTGGTGGCGGCCCGGCCGCTCATGCCCCGGCACATCGTCAGCGCCGAGGACGTGACCGTGGCCCGCGTCAGCCTGAACCAGGCCGGCCCCGGGGCGGCCACCACCCCGGCGGCGGTGGTGGGTATGCGCACCCGCACCGTGGTGCCCATGGGCACGCCCCTGGATCTCACCCGCCTGGAGAAGACCCCCCTGGTCCGCCTGGGCGACGTGGTGATGATGGTTTTCGATTCCGACGGCATGCGCATCACGGCCAAGGGCCGGGCCGAGCAGACCGGCTACCTGGGCAGCCGCATACGCCTGATCAACATGGCCAGCAAGCGCGAGGTCTACGGCAGGGTTCTGGATTCCGGCAGCGTGGCGGTGGAATAGGAGCGACGAGCAATGAGAAGCCTTCGGCATAGAATCTTCACGGCCCTGGGCGCCGGCTTGACCCTGGCGGGTTTCCTGGCCGGTTGCGCCAACACCCCCGGCAGCTTCGACCCCAAGGCCCAGATTCCCCCGGCCCCGCCCTCCAGCGTGGACCTCAAGCGGCCCGTCCCCACCCAGGGTTCGCTCTTCGCCGCCGCCCGCTCGGACATGTACGCCGATCTGAGGGCCCACCAAGTGGGCGACATCATCGTGGTGGAGATTACCGAGAACAGCAAGGCCAAGAAGAAGAACGACACCAAGGCCGAGCGCACCGGCAGCCTCTCCGCCGGCATCCCCAGCCTTCTGGGCAACCAGGTTTCCACCAATCCCACGGCGGTGGTCCAGGCCGATTTTTCCAACAAGCACGACGCCAAGGGCGAGCTGACCAAGGAAGACACCATGACCAGCTCCATCGGCTGTACGGTGATCGAGGTGCTGGTCAGCGGCAACCTGGTCATCCGCGGCAACCGCGAGGTGCAGGTCAACGGCGAGACCCAGTACATAACCCTGCAAGGCACGGTGCGCCCCAGCGACGTGACCTCCAGCAACCACGTGCAGTCCAACCAGCTGGCCGACGCCAAGATCCACTACACCGGCCGCGGGGTGCTCACCGACAAGCAGTCGCCGGGCTGGCTGGCCCGGCTCATGGACTCGATCTGGCCCTTCTAGCCAGAGGGAAAGGATTGGCTTGAGATGCGCCGCAAGATCGTCATTGCCGCCACGCTGCTCCTGGCCCTGGCTTTAGCGAACCTGGCCCATGCCACCCGCATCAAGGATATGGCTTGGATCAAGGGCGTGCGCTCCAACCAGCTCGTGGGCTATGGCCTGGTGGTGGGCTTGAACGGCACCGGCGACAAGAACGCCACCACCTTCACCGTCCAGGGCCTCACCAACATGCTGACTCGCATGGGGGTCAAGGTGACCCCGGGCCAAGTCAAGGTAAAGAACGTGGCCGCGGTGATGGTGACCACCGACCTGCCCGCCTTTTCCAGGGTGGGCAACCGCCTGGACGTGACGCTTTCCTCCCTGGGCGACGCCACCAGCCTCTACGGCGGGACCCTGGTGCTGACTCCCTTGAAGGCCGTCGACGGCCAGGTCTACGCCGTGGCCCAGGGACCGGTGGCGGTGGGCGGCTTCCAGGCCGGCGGCGAAGCCGCCAGCGTGAGCAAAAACCATCCCACCGTGGGGCGCATCCCCGAGGGCGCCCTGGTGGAGCGCGAGGTGGCCTACGACTTCGCCCACGAGCGGGTCATGACCGTCAACCTGCACCGGCCCAGCTTCACCAACGCGGTGCGCGTGGCCGGGGCCATCAACCAGGGCCTGCCCACGCTCAAGGCGCGGGCGGTGGACCCGGCCACGGTGCAGATCGACCTGCCCCACGGCCCCGGCGCGGACCCGGTGGGCCTGGTGGCCAAGCTCGAATCGCTGGAGATATCTCCGGACAAGAGCGCCCGGGTGGTGGTGGACGAGCGGACGGGCACCGTGGTCATGGGCGAAGCGGTGCGGCTGTCCACCGTGGCCGTGGCCTCCGGGGCGCTGTCGATCAGCATCACCGAAAAGCCCCAGGTCAGCCAGGCCCTGCCCTTCGCGCCCGGCGGGCGGACCGTGGTCACCCCTCAGACCCAGGTGCAGGTCGGCGAGCAGAAGCGCTCCCTGGCCGTCATGGAGCAGGGGGTGTCCATCGGCGAGGTGGTGAGGGCCCTGAACGCCCTGGGCGCCACGCCGCGGGAGATCATCATGATCCTGCAGGCGGTCAAGGCCGCCGGAGCCCTGCAAGGCGAGCTGGAAGTGATCTAGCCGGGGCCTCGCCCCGGCGGGAAGTTGAGCCGGCATGAGCATAGACACCCTGGGCAAGAAGCTGGACGCGACCGCCAGGAGCGCAAGCGGAGCCAAGGACCCGGCCGAGCAGGCCCGGCAGCAGGCCAAGCTGCGCCAGGCCTGCCGCATGTTCGAGTCCAGCTTCCTGCAGACACTCTGGAAGGAGATGCGCGCCACCGTGCCCAAGGGCGGGGTCATCAACGGCGGCAAGGGCGAGGAGATGTTCACCGGCATGTTGGATCAGGCCCGCGCCGACGCCGCCGTGGCCGGCCGTTCCATGGGCCTGGCCGACATGCTCGAAAGCCAGCTCAGCCGCGACCGCGTAACGAAGGTTTCCACCGGGTTGGGCCAGGGCTCCCTGAAGCCCCTCAACCCCGGCGCGGGACAGGGCCTCAAGCCCCCGGCCGGGCTGAAGCCCCTGCGCGTCCCCGTCCGGACCGGCGCCGGAGAAGGCGCCGTGGCCGAAAAGGCGGCGGCGCAGGCGCAGATGACCCTGGCCGGCCTCACTCCCGGCGACTCGGTCACCCTGCCCATGCCGCCCCTGATCGATTTGGAGGAGCAGGCGCCGCCCTTGGGAGACGACACCCCGGAGGAGGTTCTGGCCGGTGCCAGCACCACGCCCTCGGATCTGGCTCCCCAGCCGCCCCAGGCCGCCCAGGCCGACGCGCCTCCGGCCTTGCCCGGCCCCGGCCAGCCCAGGCAGGCCACGGACTTCCAGCCGCCGGTGCGTGGCGAGGTGAGCAGCACCTTTGGCTTACGCCTGCATCCCATCACCGGCGAGGTGCGCCCCCACCGCGGCCTGGACCTGGCCGCGCCGGAGGGCACGCCTTTCCAGGCCGCCAAGGGCGGAGTGGTGGCCTTCGCCGGCAACTTCGGCGAGTACGGCAAGCTGGTTGTGGTTGAGCACGACGACGGCAGCCAGGCCTACTACGGCCACTGCCAGAGCCTCCAGGTCGCCACCGGACAGCGGGTGGCGCAGGGCCAGAACATCGGCCGGGTGGGCCAGACCGGCCTGGCCACCGGTCCGCATCTGCACTTCGAGATTCGCGATTCCCACGGCCTGGCCATCGACCCCTTGCCCCTGGTGGCCGGGGGCCTGAACCTCAGGGCCTAGGCCGGTCTGTTCAAGGAGGGTTTGCATGCGCGGGCAAATGGAAAAGATCAGGACCAGCTTGGCGACGGAGATCGGCTGCTTCCGCGAGCTGCTGACCGTGGCCGAGCGCGAGCGCGACATCCTGCTCAAGGGCTCGCACCAGGAACTGATGGACACCGCCCAACTCAAGCTGGCCATCGCCCAGCGCCTGTCGGTGGCGCAGCAGGAGCGCCGCCAGCTGATGAGCCGTCTCTCCCCCGCCGCCGGCGGGGGCCAGCCCTTGCGCCTGCGCGACTTGACGGCCTTCCTGCCCCCGGAGGACCAGGCTCCTTTCCGCGAGGCCTTGGGCGAGGCCAAGTCGTTGGCCGAGCGCCTGAGCGACATGAACCGCGTAAGCAAGCGCTACGTGGAGGAGGCCCTGGACACCGTGGATCACCTGCTGGGTATCTTGAGCGGGCGCGGAGCCTCCCAAGGCTATTCGCCCCATGGCCGGCCGGCCGCCGTCGGCCGTCCGCGCATCCTGGCCCGCTCGGTCTAGGCCGGGGCGCGGGCCGGCGGGCGCCACGAAAGCAAAAGCGAGGACGTGAGGCCACATGCCTACCATCTACACCATGATGGATATAAGCCGCTGGGCGCTGCAAGCTTCCACCAAGCAGCTCGACACGGTGAGCCACAACGTGGCCAACGTCAACACCCCGGGCTATTCGCGCCAAGAGACGGTGCTCTCCACCCGCGAACCCGAACACACCATGGAGGGCTGGTACGGCCACGGCGTCCAGGTGACCAGCGTCATCCAACACGTGGACAAGCTCCTGCTTGAGCGCATCACCTCCAAGGCCACGGACTATTCCTTCTACGACAGCCGCCTGAGCCAGCTCAACCGCCTGGAGTCGCTCTGCAACGAGGCCGGCGACAGCGGCCTGGGCAAGGAGCTGACCGAGTTCTTCAGCGCCTGGCAGGACGTCAGCAACAACCCCGAGTCCACCGCCGTGCGCGAGGCCCTGCGCGAGACGGCCAACAACCTGGTTAGCCGCCTGCAAACCATCATGAACGACATCACCCAGGTCCGTCGCGACATGGACGGCTACATCTCCAACTCGGTGGACAAGGTAAACGACACCTGCCGGCGCATCGCCGAATTGAACGACAAGATTCTGGCCAGCGAGCAGTCCGGCAAGCCCGCCAACGACTTCCGCGACGAGCGCCAGCGCCTGGTCGAGGATCTCTCCCAGCGCATGAACATCCAGTGGTTCGAGGACGGGCGCGGCTCCGTCACCGTCTTCACCAGCCAGGGCAAGACCTTGGTCCAGGACGACTACCCCCGGCCCGACGACGCCGACCCCATTTCCTTCGAGACCGTCAGCGGCTACGCCGACAAGCAGATCGTCTGGCACCGCCAGGACACCGTCATGGGCACCGAAGAGATCAGCGGGGGTGAGATCGGGGCCTGGCTGAAGGTGCGCGAGGTGGACATCCCGGCCATGCAGGATTTCTTGAACGACCTGTCCAAGAACCTCATCGGCCAGGTCAACATCCTGAGCAGCTCCGGGGTGGGCCTGGACAAGATGACCGACGTGACCGGCACTTACGTCTCCAGCGACGCCAACATGGCCTTGAACGACATCAACAACGTCTTCGCCTTCAAGGACCTGCTCACCACCGGCTCCTTCGACCTTTGGTCCTACAACAACGGCACCCGCACCAAGACCACCATCAACGTTAGCCCAAGCAACAGCCTTGTCACCCTGCGCGACAACATCAACTCGGCGCTCACCGCCGCAGGGGTCAACGTCAGCGCCGAGATCACCAGCGATATGAAGCTCCACCTGTCCAACACCGACGGCAGCACCGAGTTCGCCTTCGCAAACGACACCAGCCACGTGCTGGCGGCCCTGGGCATCAACACCTTCTTCGACGGCTACTCGGCCTCGGGCATCACCGTCACCGCCAAGGTGGTCGAAGACGTGCGCAATATCTGCGCCGGCCGCATCGCCGACAACGGCGACCACCCCGCCGGCGACAACTCCTGCGCCCTGGACATCGCCGACCTGAAGGACGCCGAGATCATGAGCGGCGGCACCCAGACCTTCAACGAGTCGGTCATCTCCTGGGCCAGCTCCCTGGGCACCGACGTTTCCACCACCCAGGACAACAAGAACTTCGCCGAGACCACCAACAACCAGCTCAAGAATTTGCGCGACAACGTCAGCTCGGTCAACCTGGACGAGGAGATGGTCAAGATGATCCAGTTCCAGCGGTCCTACCAAATGGCCGCCAAGCTGATCAACGTCGCCGACACCCTGCTCTCCTCCTTGCTGGAAACCGTGAGGTAGTTCGCCATGCGGGTCACCCAGGAAACTTTTTACCGCCAGACCATGTTTAACCTGTTGCGCATGCGCTACGGCCAGTACGTGATGAACAACCAGGCCGCCAGCGCCAAGCGTATAAGCCAGCCCAGCGACGACCCCGTGGGCTCCATTGCCGGCCAGGGCTCCCATCGCATGATGGAGGAGATCGACCAGTACACCACCAGCGTCCAGCACGCCCGCGATTGGCTCCGGCAGGGCGACTCCACCATGCAGTCCATGAGCGACTACCTCGCCCAGGTGCGGGCACGCACCGAGCAGGCCTCCACCGGGACCTACACCTCCGAGCAGTTGGACCTGATCGCCAAGGACGCCCAGGTGATGATGAGCCAGCTGGTGAGCCTGGGCAACGCCCAGGTCGACGGCAAGTACATCTTCGCCGGCGCCAAGAACAACATGCCGGCCATCAACAGCGACCCCGAGGTGCAGAGCCTCACCGAGGCCGGGGCGACCAATGCGGGCGACGGCCGGCTCTACGGCCAGGGCGACTACACCGGGCGCAAGTCCCGCCTGGTGACTTTGACCGTCAACAGCGTCACCGCCGGTTCCACGCCCATGACCATGGGCTACTCCTACGTCGACGACTTCGGTCGCACCATCAGCGGCCAGGTCTCCCTGGCTGGGGTGGGCACCTCCTTCGCGGTGGACGTGGGCGACGGGGTCGAGGTCTATGCCGACCAGGGCGCCTACGCCGTGGGAGACACCTACACCCTCAAGGTCGGGCGCAACAGCGGCGACCAGCAGGCCCTCTACGCCAACCTCTCCTGGAACTACCGCCTGCGCTACAATTTCATGCTCGACGATCTCTACGGCCAGGAAGGCTACGTCGATGGCGCCTGGAGCAACGCCCTGGACATCCTGGCCGACTGGCAGGACGCCTTGGCCAAGGACAACAAGGTCCAGGATTACTTCGAAGCGGTACCCGGGCGATTCAACAACCCCGGCAGCTCCGCCCAGCTGCAGGTGAGCGGCGACTACGGCCAACTCAAGACCGCCCAGGTCCAGATGCAGGTGGGCGGGCCCATCCAGTTCAGGGTCAGCGACCCCGCCATCACCGACGCCACCATACAGGGCCGCTACTACCAATTCTACCTGGACCCCACCAGCAACACCGGCGAGCCCTCGGCCACCAACCCCATCACCCTGCGCTACGCCTACTGGGACGGCGCGGTCTGGCAGGACGCCGGCACCCTCACGGTCACCGGCACCGGGCCGGAGAACGCCCTCACCCTGACCGATCCCTTGAGCGCGGGCCAGGTGAGCATCACCCTGCCCCAGGCCAAGTTCGACTCCAATACCTTCACAACCTTCGCCGCGCTGCCCACGGTCGATCCCACCCTCCTGCCCGTGGACAACCAG
>JAJZPI010000033.1 GCA_021811275.1 Deltaproteobacteria bacterium | reverse complement strand
GTGGAGCCGCAGGCCGGGGAAGCCCCGGCGGCGGAGGCCGCCGCGCCCCAGGCCGAGGAGGCCTCGGCCGAGGAGTAGCCCATTGGCCGAGCCCGGCGCTGGCCATCGTCGCCTGCCTCCCCAGGACCTGCCCGCCGAGCAGGGGGTCCTGGGCGGGGTGCTAGTCCACGGGGCCGATGTGCTGGCGGGCATAGCCTCCGCGCTCAAACCCGAGGATTTCTACGACCGCCGCCACGGCCTCATCTTCGAGGCCATGTTGGCCCTTTATGAAAAGGGTCAGCCGGTCGACGAGATTACCGTCACCTCCCGCCTGCGCGATCTTTCCCAGTTGGAAACCGTGGGCGGGGCGGTCTTCCTGGCCGAACTGGCTGACATCGCCTTGGCCCCGGCCCACGTGGACCACTACGCCCAGATGGTCCGCGACAAGGCACAGCTGCGCTCCTTCATATCCGCCGCCCACCAGGCCATGGAGGACGCCCACGCCCGCCAGGCCGACCCGGAGTTGGCCCTGGAGGAAGCCGAACGGGCCATCTTCGCCGCCACCCAGCACCGCTTCAGCAGCGCCTACTCGGCCATCGGTCCGGTGCTAAAGTCCGCCTTGGCCATCATAGAAAAACGCTTCATGAAAAAGGGCACCGTCTCCGGGGTGCCCACCGGCTTCAAGCAGCTTGACCAGATCACCTACGGCCTGCAGCCGGGCGACCTGATCATCATCGCCGGGCGCCCCTCCATGGGCAAGACGGCCTTCGCGCTGAACATGGCAGGCAACGCCGCCCTGGACCACCAGGTGCCGGTGGCGGTCTTCAGCCTGGAGATGAGCAAGGAGCAACTGGGCCTGCGCCTTCTTTCCAGCGAGGCGCGCATCTCCGGATCCAAGCTGCGTAGCGGCTTTCTGAGCCAGGCCCAAGACTGGCCGGCGCTCACCCAGGCCGCCGACCGGCTCTACAACGCCCCCATCTACATCGACGACACCCCGGCGCTCTCCGTGCTGGAGCTGCGTTCCAAGGCCCGCCGCTTGAAGACCGAGCACAACCTGGGGCTGATCCTGGTGGACTACCTTCAGCTCATGCGTGGCCGACGCGAAAGCTTCGACAGCCGCGAGCAGGAGATCAGCGACATCAGCCGCTCCCTGAAGGCATTGGCCAAGGAGTTGGAAGTGCCGGTGGTGGCGCTAAGCCAGCTCAACCGCAAGGTGGAGGAGCGCCCGGGAGACAAGCGGCCCATGCTGAGCGACCTGCGCGAATCCGGAGCCATCGAGCAGGATGCCGACGTCATTGCCTTCATCTACCGCAAGAAGGTATACAAGAAGAAGGACGATCCCGAGGAGCCGGACGACCACGTGGCCGAAATCATCATCGGCAAGCAGCGCAACGGCCCCACTGGTACCGTTAGGTTGCACTTTGAGGACGACTTGACCAAGTTCGAGGACCTGGCCTTTGACGATGCGCAAGACTAGCCGGGACGCCTGAGCCCTTGGCCAAGGTCCACGGTCACACCCAGGGCTTGAAGCCCAGCCAGCTCAAGCAGCTCGAGAACCTCTACCGCCGCCGGCTGCCGGTGGCCGAGCTGATTTTGCCCGAACAGGCCCTGGCCCTTTCGCGGCTCTCGGCCGAGCTGGGCCGCCAGGTGGGGCTGGTGGTCAGCCGCCGGGGCGAGGTGGAGCAGGTTGTCGTGGGCGGGCCTGAGAGCCTGCCCGCGCCGGATCTGTCGCGCCTGCGCCGAGGGACCAGCCGCCTGGCCGGCTATTACCTCATTCACACCAGGCTGGGCTCGGGCGGGCTGAGCGGCCAGGAACTGAGTCAGCTTTCGCGCCGGCGCTGGGACATCCTGGCCGCGCTTACGGTGGAAGAAAACGGCCTGCCCGGGGCCATTCATGCCGTGCACCTGCTGCCTCGGCCTGCGCGGGGCCAGGACCTGCGCCGTCTCGATCCCTTCCTCCCCGGCCAGGCCCCGGAGGACATGGGCCGGCTGGTGCGCTCCCTGGAAGAGGAGCTGGCCCGCCAGGCCACCGGCCAGGAAGTGGGCCAGGCGGGCAATGCCCTTCTGGTCTCGGTGACCACCGGGCCGAAGGCCGAGGCCGAGGAGAGCCTGGACGAGCTGGCCGAGCTGGCGCGCTCGGCGGGCCTGGCGGTGCGGGGGCGGGTGATCCAGCGCCGGCAGCGGCCGGACCCGCGCACCCTGCTGGGCCCCGGCAAGCTTTCCGAGGTGCTGGCCCTGGGCCTGCGCCTGGGGGCCGACGTGCTGGTGGTGGACCAGGAGCTGAGCCCGGCCCAGGCCCACCATCTGGCGCTGGTCACCGAGGCCGAGCTCAAGTTCATCGACCGCACCCAGCTCATCCTTGACATCTTCGCCCAGCGGGCGCGCACCCGCGAGGGCAAGCTGCAGGTGGAGATGGCCCAGATGCGCTACCTCATGCCCCGCCTGGGCCTGCGCGACGACGGGCTCTCGCGCCTGACCGGCGGCATAGGCGGGCGCGGCCCTGGCGAGACGCGCATGGAGATCGACCGCCGCCGGGTGCGCGAGCGCCTGCACCGGTTGGAACGGGAGCTGGCCGAGATCGGCCGCCAACGCCAGCGCCGGCGCGCGCGCCGCCAAAATCTGGGGCTGCCTGTGCTCTCCATCGTGGGCTACACCAACGCCGGCAAATCCACACTCTTAAACGCCTTGACCAAGAGCGAGGTAGTCGCCGAGAACCGGCTTTTCGCCACCCTGGACCCCACCAGCCGCCGCCTGCGCTTCCCCCGCGAGCGCGAGGTCATCATCACCGACACCGTTGGCTTCATCCGCGACCTGCCCGAGGAACTTCGCCAAGCTTTCGCCGCCACCCTGGAGGAACTGCACGAGGCCGACCTGCTCCTGCACGTGGCCGACGCCTCAAACCCTCAGGCCGAGGAGCAGATCGCGGCGGTGGAGGCCATCCTGGCCGACCTGGACCTGGCCGAGACGCCCCGGCTCCTGGTGCTCAACAAGATGGACCAGGCCCCTTTCCCCGCCCTGGTGGCCCTTTCCCGGCGGCACAATGGGGTCGCGGTCAGCGCCCTGAACCCGGCCACCCTGACGCCGCTCCTGGAACGACTGGAGGAGATGGTGGGGGGGCTAAAGGACGAGCAACCCCGTCCCGAAGCAGGCTGACCCCTCCGCCGGCGACACGGCCCGGATAATAGCGGACCCGAAGGGACCTGATCTTGAGCGACGATCCGCCCGAAACCCTGCGCTACTCTCTGGAACAGTGGCCGCCGCCTCTGGCCACCCTCCTGCTTTCCCTGCAATGGCTGGCCGCGCTGTTGCCCGGGCTGTTGGTTCTGGGCGATGTCGTGGGAGCGGCCCAGGGCCTGGCCGGCGCGGAGCGCCTCGCCTTTCTGCAGCGCCTTTTGCTCATGGCCGGGCTGGTGCAGGTGGCCCAGGTGCTCCTGGGCCACCGCCTGCCCGGGCTGGTGGGGCCTTCGGCAGTCCTCCTGGTGGGGGTTCTGGGAACCCTGGGGGCCGGCCCGGCGGCGGTATACGGTGCCATGGCGGCGGGCGGCCTCCTGGCCGCGCTGACCGGCGCCACGGGGTTGGCCGGTCGCCTGGGACGGCTCTACACCCCGCCGGTGCTGGCCTCCACCCTGCTCCTACTCATCATCAGCCTGGCTCCGACCATGCGCGACCAGATGTTCGACCCGGGTCCGGGCCCCGGCACTCCGGCCCGGGCCTTCACCTTCGCCCTGGGCCTGACCCTGGCCATGTTTTGGGCGCAGCAACGCCTCAAGGGCCTGCTATCTTCGGCCGTGCTGCTTCTGGGCATGCTCCTGGGCTCGGCGGCCTACTACCTGCTCGGCTTGGGCGGTCTGCCCCTAGGCGCGCCGACGGCGGGCTGGGGCCTTGGCCTGCCCGGACTGGCCCCGGTGGAGTTGAGCCTGGAACCCGGGGTTGTGGCGGCCTTTGCCGTCTGTTATCTGGCCTTGGTGGCCAACGAACTGGCCTCGGTGGAGGCCCTGGGGCCGCTCACCGGCGCGGGCCAGATGCCCCGCCGCTCCAGCCGGGCAGTGCTGGTCAGTGGGTTGGGAGGGCTCTTGGCCGGGCTCTGGGGCGTGCCTGGGCCGGTGACCTACTCGGTCAGCCCCGGGGTGCTCTTCGCCTCCAAGAGCGCCAGCCGCTGGACCCTGCTGCCGGCGGCGGGACTGCTTGTGCTGCTGGCCCTTTGGCCGGGCGGCCTGGCGGTGGCGCGCCTGGCCCCGCCGGCGGTGGTGGGGGCGGTGCTCTTCGCCCTGATGGCCAACAGCGCCTACGCGGCCCTGCACCTGCTGGACAGCCGTCCGGGTGGGCTGGACATGGGCTCGGGTCTGGTGGTGGGGGTCTCGATCACGGCGGGCCTGGTGGTGACCTTCATGGCTCCGGAGGTGCGCCTGTCGTTGCCGCGGCTGATACGGCCCATCCTGGCCAATGGCTTCGTGGTGGGCTTGGCCCTGGCGCTGATCATGGAGCACCTGGTGCTCGCGCGCCGGCGCTAGGCCGGCCCTTACCTCACAGCGCAGTCAGGGGCTCCTGGCTCTCCGGTTCGCGGTTGTAGCCCAGTTCGTAGTTAAGGTTAACCGAGGGCTCGTCCACCGGCTGGTCGAAGTGGACGCACAGCTCGATCACGCCCTGGCTGATCACGCCGGTGACGGCGTAGCCCAGGCTGTAGAGGATGCGCAGCGAGGCCTGGTTTTCGGGCATGACGCAGGCGCAGATGCCCCGGAAGCCGCGGTCCTTGGCGATATCCACCAGAGCGTTCATGATGGCCCGGCCCAAGCCTTTGCCCTGGAACTGCAGGTGCACGGCGAAATCCACCTCGGGCATGTCGCCCTGACCCAGCACGTAGCGCCCCAGCCCCACGATCCGCTCGTGGCCAATCTCTCCGGTTACCGCCACGATGGCCATTTCGCGGTGGTAGTCCACGTTGACCATGCGTTGCATGTCTTTGCGCGGGAAGGCCTTGATGGCGTGGAGGAAGCGGTAGTATACCTCCCGGTCGCTCATGGAGTAGAAAAACTCCTGCACCATGCGTTCGTCGGTGGGCTTGACTGGCCGGAGGAAAACCTGCTCGCCCGCCCTCAGGGTCACCATCCGCTCGTACGACTCGGGGTAGACCCCGGTAAACAGGGGAGCCAGTATCTGGCTCTCGCTGATGAGGCCTTGCTCGCGGGCGGCGGTGAGCAGGGCGTCGCGGTGGTTGGGGTGGGCTATGTCGATCAGTGCCACCGCCCGCTCGTTCAGGGAAAGGCCGTGCAGATAGGCCGCGCCGTACTCGGTGACGACGGTGCGCACCCCGGCCCGGGTCACTCCCACGCCCGCGCCCTCGCTCAGGGCGGCGCGAATGCGGCTGCTGCCGTCCTGGCGCAGGCTGGTCAGCGCCACGATGCTTAAGCCGTCGCGGCTCTTTGCCGCGCCGCGCAGGAAGTCCACCATGCCGCCCAGGCCGGCGTAGATGCGGCCGCCCACGGCGTCGGCGCAGATCTGGCCGGTCAGATCCACCTCGATGGCCTCGTGCACCGTGACCATGCGCTCGTTCTTGCAGATGTTCTCCACGTCGTTGGTCAGTCGGATGGGATACATCTCCACCCGGGGGTTGTTGTGCACGAAGTTGAATATCTTCTCAGTGCCCAGGCAGTAGGAGGCCACGATCTTCTTGGGGAAGTAGGTCTTGGCCTCGCCGGTGATCACTCCCGACTCCACCAGATCCACGTAGGAATCGGTGAGCACATCGGTGTGCACCCCCAAGTCCTTCTTGTTGCCCAGCTCGGCCAGCACCGCCTGAGGCAGGCGGCCCAGCCCGCAATGGATGGTCGAGCCGTCCTTGATGAGCTTGGCCACCTGCTGGGCGACCTTGAGCTGGATCTCGTCGGGTTGGGGCGTGAGGAAACGGACCAGGGGCTCCTCATGCTCGACAATGGCGTTGAATTTGGAGATGTGGATGAAGGTGTCGCCCTGGGTGCGGGGCATGCGGGGGTTAACCTGGGCGATGACCACCTTGGCGGTTTCCAGGGCCTCGCCCGCCACGTCCACCGCGATGCCCAGGGAAACATAGCCGTGCTCGTCGGGTGGACTCACCTGCACCAGGGCCGCCTCGATGCCCAGGCTGCCGTCCTTGATCAGGTGGGGAATGTCGCTGAAATAGATGGGGGTGTAATCGGCGCGACCCTCCTGCACGGCCTGACGGGCGGCGGCCGCCACGAAATACTTCTTGCCGCGGAAACTTTGGGCGTAGCGGGCATCGGTATAAGCATCCGGGGCCACGGAGAGCACGTGGATAACTTCCACGTCGCTGAGCTTGGCGGCGTTGTCGGCCAGGGCCCGGACCAAATGCTGGGGCTCACCGCAGCCGGAGCCCAGGAAGATGCGGCTGCCCGAGCGCAAAAGGCCAAGGGCCTTGGCCGCGTCCTGCCGCAGGCGCCGGTAATGGTTCATCCAATCCACGTCGACCTCCGCGGGAGGGATTTTCAGCCAGCCTCTTCGGGATCTCGATCAGGGCCGGGCGGCCGGCCGCAGGCTTCGCCGATCAGCTTTTCCACGGTCTCGGCGCAGATGCGGCCACGATCGGCCAGGTCATCGGCTATGCGGTCCCAAAGCTCGCTGGTGGTGTCGGCGGGGCTGGCGGCCCCCGCGCCCCGATCCTGTCCCGGCCTGTCGGTCATGGCGGCTCTCCCGCGTCGGAATTCGATCTCCAGGTTACACGCCGCCATGGGCGCGGTCAACGCCGCAGGCAGGGGCCGCAGGCGGGGGAGGGGGCGGCCCGCCGGGGAAACCGGACCGGGCCGCCCGCGCTTGTTGACGGCAAATGGTTCTGATACGATGAAATTACCCATAAACAGACAGCCCGCGCGATACGGGCCGGGCCGCCCGCCGGCGGCGGGGCCCAGGGAGAGATCATGGACGAGCCCCGGGATGATAGCTTGGAGGAACAGCCGGTGAGCGGGCCACCGCCGGAGGAGGTTCCGGAGGGCGGCCCCCCGGCCGAGGCGGAAGCCAATTCCGAGGAAGACCAGGAGGAGGCGCCCCTGCCCGAAACTCTGCCGCTGTTGCCCGTGCGCGACGTGGTGGTCTTCCCCTACATGATCCTGCCCCTGTTCGTGGCCCGCGACAGCTCCATCGCCGCCGTGGACGCGGCCATGAACCGCGACCAGCTGGTGCTGCTCTGCGCCCAGAAGGACCAGAACATCGAGCATCCCCTGGCCGAGGACCTCTACGAGGTAGGCGCGGTGGGCATGGTCATGCGCCAACTCAAGCTGCCCGACGGCCGGCTCAAGGTGCTGGTGCAGGGGCTCACCCGGGCCCGCATCAGCAGTTGGCTGCGGACCAAGCCCTATTACGAGGTTGGCATAGAGCCCCTGGACGAGGACGAGGACGCCGAGGTCACGGTCTCCCTGGAGGCCCTGATGCGCAACGTGCGCGAGGCCAGTGAGAAGATCCTGGCCCTGCGCGGGCTGCTTTCCGGCGACGTCATGGCCATCCTCAATTCGGTGGAGGAGCCCGGCCGCCTGGCCGACATGGTGGCCAGCAACCTGAGGCTCAAGATCGCCGAAGCCCAGGAGATACTGGATGAGCTGGACCCGGTGGAGCGCCTGTCCAAGGTGAACGAGCACTTGGGCAAGGAACTGCAGGTCTCCACCATGCAGGCCAAGATCCAGTCCGAGGCCAAGGAGGAAATGACCAAGAGCCAGCGCGAGTACTTCCTGCGCGAACAGATGCGGGCCATCCGCCGGGAGTTGGGCGATGCCGAAGATAGACACCAGGAGATGACCGACCTGCGCCAGGCCCTGGAAAAAAAGGGCCTGCCCTCCGAGGCCCACAAGGAGGCCATGAAGCAGCTCTTGCGCCTGGAGCAGATGCAGCCCGAGGCCGCCGAGGCCACCATCATCCGGAGCTACCTGGACTGGATCGTGGAACTGCCCTGGGCCACCTCCACCAAGGACCGGCTCGACATCAAGCGCGCGGCGCGCATCCTGGACGAAGATCATTACGATCTTAAGAAGGTCAAGGAACGCATCCTGGAATATCTGGCGGTGCGCAAGCTCAACCCCGGTATGAAGGGCCCCATCCTGTGCTTCCTGGGCCCCCCCGGCGTGGGCAAGACCAGCCTGGGGCGCTCTATCGCCCGCGCCCTGGGGCGCAAGTTCGTGCGCATGAGCCTGGGCGGGGTACGCGACGAGGCCGAGATACGTGGCCACCGCCGCACCTATATCGGGGCCCTGCCGGGCCGCATCATCCAGGGACTCAAGACCGCGGGCGCCAACAACCCGGTATTCATGATCGACGAAGTGGACAAGGTTGGCGCCGACATGCGCGGCGACCCCACCGCGGCCCTGCTGGAAGTGCTCGACCCCGAGCAGAACCACGCCTTTAGCGACCACTACCTGAACCTGCCCTTTGATCTGTCCAAGGTGATGTTCATCACCACCGCCAACCTGGAGGACACCATCCCCGAGGCGCTCCTGGACCGCATGGAGGTCCTGGAACTCAACGGCTACACCGACGAGGACAAGGTGACCATCGCCCATACCCACCTGCTGCCCCGGCAGATCAAGGAGCATGGCCTGAAGCCCGGCCAGGTGACCATCAGCGAGGGCGCAGTGATGGAGGTGATCCGGGGCTGGACCCGCGAGGCGGGCCTGCGCAACCTGGAGCGCGAGCTGGCCAGCATCTGCCGCAAGCTGGCCCGTCGGGTGGCCGAGGGTGCCAAAGGCTCCTTCCACGTCAAGTCCGGCGGGGTGCAGAGCTTCCTGGGGGTGCCCAAGTTCCTGCCCGAGGACGAGCGCGGGGAGGGCGAGGTGGGAGTATCCACCGGTCTGGCCTGGACCGCCTTCGGCGGGGAGGTGCTTCGGATAGAGGTTTCCCTGGTGGAGGGCAAGGGCAACCTGACGCTCACCGGCTCCCTGGGCGAGGTCATGAAGGAGTCGGCCCAGGCCGCGCTCTCCTATGCCCGCAGCCGAGCCAGGCAGCTGGGGCTTCAACCGGGCTTCTATGAGGACCTGGACCTGCATTTGCACGTGCCCTCAGGGGCCATCCCCAAGGACGGACCCAGCGCCGGGGTCACTATTTGCACGGCCATAGTCAGCGCCCTGACGGGGGTGGCCGTGAAGGAAGACGTGGCCATGACCGGCGAGGTCACCCTCACCGGCAAGGTGCTGGCCATCGGCGGGCTCAAGGAGAAGGCCCTGGCCGCCCTGCGCTCGGGCATAAAAAACATCATCGCCCCGGCCAAGAACAAGAAGGACGCCAGCGAGATACCCCCCAAGGTGCGCCGCCGACTGAACATCCACTTCGTTGAGCATATGGACGAGGTGCTGGAGCTGGCCCTGGTGGACAAGCCCCGCCTGAAGCGCCCCGCGCCACGGCGCAAGCCGGCCAGGAAAACCGCGGCCAAAAAGACCGCGGCCAAGAGAACTATGCCCGGTAAGTCGGCTCCGAAGAAAGCGCCTTCCCAGCCGCCGGCCAAGAAGAAGCCCTGATGTCCAAGGTGCTCTACATAGACGCCTGCGGCGGGCTTTCCGGCGACATGCTGGCCGGCGCGCTCCTGGACCTGGGCTGGCCCCTGGAAGACCTGCGCGGCCTGGTGGCAAGGCTGGAGATCGGCCCGGTGCGCCTGGACGAGACCCGGGTGGAGCACCAGGGCCTTGCCGCCCGGCGGCTGGTGGTGGAGGAGGGCCACGGCCACCCGCATGGTCAAGGCCATGTCCACGGCCATCACCATGGCCACCAGCCCCACCGCCGCCTCTCCGACATCCTCGGCCTGCTTGCCCGCCTGCCCGAGGCGGTGGGCGCCCCGGCGGCGCGGGTCTTCACCCGCTTGGCCGAGGCCGAAGCCAGGGTTCACGGCAAGAGCGTGGAGGAGGTTCACTTCCACGAGGTGGGCGCGGTTGACGCCATCGTGGATGTGACCGCCTTCTGCGCCGGGGTGGCCTGGCTGGGAGTGGAGAGCCTGGTCTGCTCGGCCCTGCCCCTGGGGCGGGGCTTTGTGCAGTGCGCGCACGGCCGTCTGCCCCTGCCGGCGCCGGCGGTGCTGAGCCTGCTGGCCGGAGCCCCGGTGTGGGAGTGGCCCGCGGCCGAGGAAACCGTTACCCCGACCGGCGCGGCCCTGGTGAGCACCTTGGCCAAGTTCGCGCCCATGCCGGCCATGCGCCTCATGGCCACCGGTCTGGGCGGGGGCAGCCGGGTTTCGGCGCACGCCCCCAACGTGGTGCGCCTGCTCCTGGGCGAGGCGGCCGGCGGGGGCGCGCTGGCCGACGAGGTGAGCGAACTGACCTGCCACTTAGACGACATGAACCCCGAGGACCTGCCCATGGTCTTCGAGCGCCTGATGGCCGCCGGGGCCCTGGATGTGGCCGCCGCGCCTCTGATCATGAAGAAGGGCCGGCCCGGCCTGGCTCTGACCGTACTCTGCCCGCCGGCCCTGGCCGAGGACATGGCCGCCCTAGTCCTGGTCCAGACCACTACCCTGGGCCTGCGTCTGGCCCGCCTGGGCCGGCGCATCCTGCCTCGGGAAATCTTCAGCCTGGATTCGCCCTGGGGGCCGGTGCGGGTAAAGCGCGCGCGGGTGGGTGATGGCTGGCGCTATCACCCCGAAGCCGAGGACGTGGCCAGGATATGCCGGGAGACCGGGCTCGCGCCCCAGGAGGTGCGGCGGGAGCTCACGCGGCTGGCTGAGCGCTGACCGCCGCCTCTGTGCATTTCCAGGGAGGGCCGGAGGAGATGAACTGGGGCCGAGTGGCGCGCCGCACGGCGGGAGTGGGCCTGGCCTTGCTGGCGCTCATGTGCGCCTACTACGCCATCGAGGTCTGGAAGGCCAGGACCTACACCACCGAAACCCTGCTGCCCAAGCTTAAGGACACTGTCTATCCCCTCACCCTCGCCGATCTCACCCCGCGCCAGCGCGGGATACTGCTCAAGGTTCAAGACCCCGCCTTCTACAGCCACGGCGGGGTGGACCTGACGACTCCCGGCGCCGGGCTCACCACCATCACCCAGGCCTTGGTCAAGATCCTGTACTTCGAGAAGTTCCACCCAGGCGTCGCCAAGATCAGGCAGACCCTGATCGCGGCCTATGCCCTCGATCCCTTGGTGGGCAAGGACGAACAGCTGCGTCTGTTCATCAACCTAATCGGCCTGGGCGAGGGCACCCATGGCTTTGAGGAGGGGGCGCGGCACTATTTCGGCAAGGACTTTCGGGGGCTGGACGAGGATCAATACCTGGCCCTGGTGGCCATGATCATCGCGCCCAGGAACTTCAGCCTGAGCCAGCATCCGGAGCGCAACCGGGAGCGGGTGGCGCGCATCAAGCGACTCGTCGCTGGCGAGTACCAGCCCAAGGGCCTTTGCGACCTGTACTACGGACCGCTGGACCCAGAGACCCAAAAAGGCCTGGCGCCTTTTTCCTACTTTGCCTTTTATTACAAATGAGTGAAGCGGTTCGTCCCTAGGGCGCCAGTCCCGGCACCCGGCAGGTGCTCAGTCAGGCTGGCAGGGGTAGAAGCCCGAAGTACCAACCCAGGCTCAAGGCCAAGACCACTCCGACCACCGCTAGAATTTGTTTCAGGCTCCAGGGCATGTTGTGATCTCCTTGGGCTGTCAACGCTTGATCCCCCCCGCAGCTTAACGGCCTCCCTAAAGTACGGCCCTGTCAGGGCTTGCCTCGATTAATTATACTATCTTCATAACAGCCAAGGAGGAGGGCGGGTTGGCGCAAGGGGGTCAAATCCACATCGGCACCTCCGGCTGGCACTACCGGCATTGGCAGGGCCGGTTCTACCCGCCGGGTGTGGCCATGTCCGGCTATCTGACCTACTACGCCAAGCGCCTGGCCAGCGTGGAGATCAACAGCTCCTTCTACCGTCTGCCCGCGGAGACGACCCTCCTACGCTGGCGAGACGAGACCCCGACAGGCTTCATTTTCGCGCTCAAGGCCAGCCGCTTCATCACCCACCAGAAGAAGCTGAAGGAACCGGAGCGGCATCTGCCTTTGCTCCTGGAAAGGGCGCGGGTGCTGGGGCCCAAGCTGGGGCCGGTGCTCTTTCAGCTTCCGCCCGGTTGGCGCTTCAACGGCCCCCGGCTGGAGGATTTTCTGCAAGCCCTACCCGGTGACTGCCGCTACGCCCTGGAAATGCGCGACCCGACCTGGTTAAACGAGGAGGCCTACGAGGCCCTGCGGCGCCATGGGGTGGCCTTCTGCATCTACGACCTGGCCGGCCGGCAGTCGCCGCGCTTGCTGAGCGCGGGCTTCGTCTACCTGCGCCTGCACGGACCCGGCGGGGCCTATCAGGGCTGCTACAGCCGGGAGTTCCTGGCCGGGCTGGCGGGGGATATCAGGGCTTGGGCCGAGGAGGGCAGGGAGGTCTTCTGCTACTTTGACAACGACGAGGCGGCCTATGCCGCGCAGAATGCTCTGGAGCTAGTGGAGCTGGTGGGCTGAGAGCGCTCGGCAGGAGCTTTCAGCGCGCCTTCGCGCCGTGGCGCAGCTCCTCATGCTGGGTGGGCCACCAGTAGGGCAGGTCGGGGTCGTCCTGCCAGCCCAGGCATCCGTAATGCTCGGGGTACTTGCGCAAAAGGTTGGCCCGGTGGGCGGCGTGAAATTCGGGCCGGCCCAGCCACCAGGGCAGGACCACGGCCGCCCGGTCCACTGTCTCGGCGGGCATGCGGTTGCGATAGCCCCGCCGAATCCATTCCTCCAGGCACAGGTTGTAGTAGAGCTTGAGGGCCTCCTCGTAGCCCCGCCACATCAGCACCGCCGGGTGGTTGCGCCAGCCGCGTTTGCCCTGGGGGTCGGCCAGGATGCCCAGGATGGTGTGCGCCTCCAGGCGCTGCTTGCCCAGGCGGCGGCTGTCGAGCACGCTTAAGGAGCGGGCCAGGTCCGGGTAGGGCAGGAAGGTCTGCAAGGCCCTCTCACCACAATATTCCCAGGGCCTCATGCAGGCGGCCGGCGGAGCGCACCTCGATGCCCGCGGCCTTGTCCTGCTTGCCCGGGGCGGTGAGAGCCGCGGTGAAGCCCTGGCGCGCGGCCTCGGAAAGGCGAGCGCCCAGGCGGCTGACGGCCCTCAGCTCCCCGGCCAGGCCCACCTCGCCGAAGCAGACGACCTGGGCCGGCACCGGCCGGGCGTGGAAGGAGCTGGCCACGGCCACGGCCACGGCCAGGTCGGCAGCGGGCTCGGAGAGCTTGATGCCCCCGGCCACGTTGACGAATACATCATGGCCGGAGAGATCCAGCCCGGCGTGGATGGCCAGCACCGCGCAGAGCATGTGCAGGCGGCCCGGGTCCACGCCCAGGGCCTGACGGCGGGGCATGGCCAGGCCCGAGGGGCTCACCAGGGCCTGCACCTCCACCAGCAAGGGCCGGGTGCCGCTCATGGCCGCGCAGACCGCGCTGCCCGGGGCCTCGGCCGGGCGGTGGGCCAGAAAGACCGCCGAGGGGTTGGCCACGGCCACGAGGCCCTGCTCGGTCATCTCGAAGACCCCCACCTCGTCGGTGGCCCCGAAGCGGTTCTTGACCGCGCGCAGCAGGCGCATGCGCATGGCCGGCTCGCTCTCGAAATAGAGCACCGTGTCCACCAGGTGCTCCAGGACCCGGGGGCCGGCCAGGGAGCCCTCCTTGGTCACATGGCCGACCAGGAACAGGGCGGTGGAGCCCTCCTTGGCCAGGCCGGCCAGAGCGGCGGCGCAGTGGCGCACCTGGCCCACCGAGCCGGCCGCCGATCCCAGTTCCTCCGAACGTACGGCCTGGATGGAGTCCACCACCACCGCGGCGAAGCGCCCCTCGGCCATCAGGCTCGAGAGCGGCTCCAGGAGCGTCTCGGCGGCCAGGAGCACCTTGTCGCCGGCCAAGCCCAGGCGCTCGGCCCTGAGCCCCACCTGGCGCGCCGATTCCTCGGCGGCCACGTAGAGCACCGGCACCCCGGCCCGGCCCAGGCTGGCGGCCAGTTGCAGCATGAGCGTGGACTTGCCGATGCCAGGCTCGCCGCCGACAAGCGTCACCATGCCCGGCACCAGGCCCCCGCCCAACACCCGGTCCAGCTCGCTCAGGCCGGTGGACTGGCGCGGCTCCTGGCGGGCGCGGGCCTGGGCCAGGGGCACGGGCGCGGCGGCGCCGGAGCGGGCAGTCCGCGCCGGCGAAGGTTTGGGCGCCGCCTCCTCCACCAGGCTGTCCCAGGCCTGGCATGACGGGCAGCGGCCCAGCCATTTGTAATGGCCGGCTCCGCAGCTTTGGCACACGTAGATACTCCGCGCCTTGGCCATGGACCCCTCCAGAAGAGAGATCCATCTTAGGGGCCGCTCGGGCAAGAGTCAAACGATTGTGAGGAAATAGGGGGTGAAAGCTTCTTGGGTTGCGTTGACAAACTGGCCAACCCGTCATATACATGTTTGAGTGGTTAAACCGCAGGCCGTCCTCTATTGGGGAGGAGGCAGTGCTCGTTCAAAGGAGATGAAGGCATGGCGGGAAACGTTCTACATGTGTCCGACGATACCTTCGACGCCGAGGTCCTGAAGAGCGATTTGCCTGTGGTGGTGGATTTCTGGGCCTCCTGGTGCGGACCCTGCAGGGCCATCGCCCCGGTGGTGGAGGAACTCTCTGAGCAGTATGCCGGCAAGGTCAAGGTGGCCAAGCTCAATGTGGACGAGAGCCCCAAGACCCCCGGTCAGTATGGCATACGCGCCATCCCCACCCTGATCATGTTCAAGGACGGCAAGGTGGCCGATCAGATCACCGGCGCGGTGAGCAAAAGCCACATCGAGCAGTCCCTGCAGAAGCTCATTTAGCCGGTCCGGGGAGCCCGCATGCAAAACCACGATCTGGTGATTGTGGGGGGAGGCCCCGGCGGGCTCACGGCCGGGCTTTATGCCGCGCGAGCGCGCCTGAACTGCATCCTTCTGGAGCGGTTCAGCCCCGGCGGGCAGATTCTCAACACCCATTGGGTGGAGAACTGGCCCGGCGATGTCCAGGGGGTGAGCGGCTTCGACTTGGCCGACCGCCTGCGCGACCATGCCGTCAAGTTCGGCCTCAACGTCAAGAGCGTGGATGTCTCCGGCCTGCGGGTCGAGGGCCGGGAAAAGATCATAACCACTCCCGAGGGCGAGGTCAGGGCCAAGGCCGTCATCCTGGCGCTGGGGGCCAGTCCGCGCAAGCTGGGCGTGCCCGGCGAGGCCGAGCTCATGGGCAGGGGGGTGTCCTACTGCGGCACCTGCGACGGCCCCTTCTTCCGGGATAAGGTCGTCGTGGCCTTTGGAGGCGGCAACACCGCCGCCGAGGAGGCCAGCTTCCTGACCAAATTCGCCAGCAAGGTATATCTGGTCCATCGCCGCGACGAACTCCGGGCCTGCGCGCTGCTCTGCGACCGGGTGAAGGCCAACCCCGGCATCGAGGTCCTCTGGTCGCACATCCCCCTGGCCATCGAGGGCCAAAACGGCGTGGAGTCGGTCCGGCTCAAGAACCTCAAGACCGGCCAGGAGTTCAGCCTGCCGGCCGAAGGGGCCTTCGTCTTCGTGGGCACCTCTCCCAACACCGGATTCCTCAAGGGAGCGGTCGACTTGGACGAGGAGGGTTTCATCAAGACCGACATCAACATGCAAACCAATGTTGCGGGGGTCTTCGCCGCCGGGGATTGCCGGACCACCCTGCTCAGGCAGATCGTGGTGGCCGCCGGCGACGGCGCGGTTGCCTCCTATGCGGCCCAACGCTATCTGGAAGATTTCCAATCATGAAAGTCATGCGCGCTCTCGCCATTGCAACCCTGATCCTGGCCATGTCGGGCCTTGGTGGCTGCGGTTGGTTCAAAGGCTTCGGCAAGAGCGGCAGCGACCGGGGCGACGCCCTGGAGGTGCCGGCCCAGGTGTTGGCCAACGAGGCCGAGCAGTCCTTCAGGGACGGCAACTACGAGGAGGCGGCGGACCTCTTCCAGCAGCTCAAGGATCGCTATCCCTACAGCCGCTACGGCTTGCTGGCCGATCTGCGGGTGGGTGACGCCTATGCCAAGGCCAAGCGCTTCGACGAGGCGGCCCTGGCCTACGATGACTTCATCCGGCTGCACCCCAAAAACGATGCCGTGCCCTATGCTCTCTATCAGATGGGCATGGTCTACCACCAGCAGATGCTGACCCCGGACCGCGATCCCCTCCAGTCGCGCAAGGCCACCGAGGCCTTCCAGCGCCTGACGCGCGAGTTCCCCGGCAGCGAATGGGCCCAAAAGGCCCAGCCTCGGCTCAAGGAGTCGTTGGAGCGCCTGGCCGGGCACGACCTCTCGGTGGCCAAATACTACTATCGCACCAAGCACTACGAGGCCGCCATCGGCCGCTTCAAGCGCGTGTTGACCCAGTATCCCGACGTGGGCCTCTATAACGAGGCCATCGAGGGCATTCGCTTGGCCCAGAGGGCGTTGGACGCCATGCCCGAGGAGGAGCGGGCCAAGCGTCGCGACGAACGCCGCGACCTGATCGTGTCACCGCCCAACGTCGAGAGCCCCCATGTCATCTTCGAGAGTGAGCGCCGGGGCGGCGGCGGGCCCTTCTAGCTTCACCCGGATCGATCGGACAAAAAAAGCGGGACGCCTGCAAGCGTCCCGCTTTTTTTGGTTGGATCTGGCCTCTGCCGGCTTAGCCCTTGGGGTTCTTGGCCGCCTGGGCCGCCACCAGCTCCGGCGCCTTGGCCAAGGCCTCCTTCAGCCCGGCAGGGTTCTGCCCACCGGCCTGGGCCAGGTCCGGCCGCCCGCCGCCGCCGCCGCCCACCAGAGGGGCCAGGGCCTTGATCAGCTCCCCGGCGTGGAAGCGCCCCACCAGGTCCTTGCTTACCATGGCCAAGAGCAGGGCCTTGCCCTCGGCCTCCGCCCCCAGGACCACCACCCCGGAGCCGATCTTTTCGCGCAGGTTGTCGGAGAGTTCGCGCAGGGCCTTGGGGTTGTCGGCGGGAACCACGGTGGCCAGCAGTTTTACCCCTTCGACCATGACCGCGTCTTGCAGCAAGTCGCGGGAGCCGGCGCCGGCCAGGCGGGTCTTCAAGGTCTCCACCTCGCGCTCGCGCTCCTTGAGTGCGGCCTGGAGCTTGGCGGCCTTGTCGGCCACCTCGCCGCGGCCGCTCTTCATAGCCGCGGCCGCGCGATTGAGTTCGTCCTCCAGGGCCAGCACGGCCTCCACGGCCGCCGCGCCGGTCAATGCCTCCAGGCGGCGCACGCCGGCGGCCACCGAGGACTCGCTTACCACCTTGAACAGACCGATGTCGCCGGTACGGCCGGCATGGGTGCCGCCGCAGAGCTCCTTGGACACGCCCTCGATCTCCACCAAGCGCACCTTGTCGCCGTAGCGCTCCTCGAAGAGGGCCATGGCCCCGGTCTTGACCGCTTCGTCAAGGTCCATCACCGTGGTGCAGACGGCCAAGTTGGCGCGGATGCCGGCGTTTACCTCGCGCTCCACGGACCTGATATCCTCCTGGGTCATGGCCTGGAAATGGCTGAAGTCGAAACGCAAACGCTCGGGGCTGACCATGGATCCGGCCTGCTTGACGTGCTCGCCCAGACGCCGGCGGAGGGCGGCGTGCAGGAGGTGGGTGGCGGTGTGGTTGGCCGCCGTGGCATTGCGGGAAACTTGGTCGACCTCCATCCGGAGCTTGTCGCCCTTGTTGATGGCGCCCTTGGTCACCTCGATGTGGTGGACGATGATCTCGCCGCCGGGTTTGCTGGTAGCCAGCACCTCGGCCTCGCCGTGGGGACCGCTGATGCGGCCCACATCGCCGGTCTGGCCGCCGGCCTCGCCGTAAAACGGCGTCTTGAAGGCCACCAGGTCGGCCTTCTGGCCCACGCCCACCAGCTCGAACTCCTGGCCCTCGACCAGTATCAGCGCGGCCTGGCTCTCGGCTTTGAGCCCTTGATAGCCCAAGAAGGCGGTGCTGAAGCCTTGGGCGCGCAAGGCAGAGAGCGCCGGAGGCATCTCCTCCTCGCCGGAGCCCTTCCAGGCGGCGCGGCTGCGGCTGCGCTGCTCGCCCATGGCCGCGGTAAAGCCCGCCTCGTCCACCTTGAAGCCGTCCTCCTCCACGATGGTCATGGTGAGGTCCAGGGGGAAGCCGAAGGTGTCGTAGAGCTTGAAGGCCACCTCGCCGGAGAGAGCCGTTTGGCCCTTGGCCTTGGCCTCGGCGACGGCGTCGCTCAGCAGGCGCAGTCCGGTGTCCAGGGTTTCGCCGAAGCGCTCCTCCTCAGTGACGATGACCTTGTCCACGAAGGCGATGGAGTCCTCAAGGCTGGGGTAGACCCCTTGCATCTGCCTGGCCACGGTGTGGGCAACCTGGTGCAGGAAGGGCTTGGTGAGCCCCAGCTTGCGCCCGTGGCGGCAGGCCCGGCGCAGGATGCGTCTGAGCACGTAGCCCCGGCCCTCGTTGCTGGGCATGATGCCGTCGGCCACCAGGAAGGAGCAGGCCCGGGCGTGGTCGGCGATAACCCGCAAGCTGACGTCGCTGTCGGCCCCCGCCCCGTAGGCGATGCCCGCCAGATCGCCGGCGGCGGCCAGCACCGGGGCGAAGATGTCGCTGTCGTAGTTGCTCTTCTTGCCTTGCACCGTGGCGGTTATGCGCTCCAGGCCCATGCCGGTGTCGATGCTTGGCTTGGGCAGAGGGGTCATGGTCCCGCTGGCGTCGCGGTTGTACTGCATGAAGACGAGGTTCCACAGCTCCAGGTAGCGGTCGCAGTCGCAGCCCACCGCGCAGTCCGGCCGGCCGCAGCCGATCTCCGGCCCCTGGTCGATGTGGATCTCCGAGCAGGGGCCGCAGGGACCGGTGTCGCCCATGGACCAGAAGTTGTCGGCGTCGCCCAGGCGCACGATGCGCGAAGGCGCCACGCCCACTTCGTTCTCCCATATCCTGGCCGCCTCGTCGTCCTTCTCGTGCACGCTCACCCACAACCGGGTCGGGTCCAGGCCGTAGCCCTGGGTCAAAAGCTCCCAGGCGTAGAGCACGGCCTTCTGCTTGAAATAGTCGCCGAAGCTGAAGTTGCCCAGCATCTCGAAGAAGGTGTGGTGGCGGGGGGTGCGGCCCACGTTCTCCAGGTCGTTGTGCTTGCCCGAGGCGCGGAAGCACTTCTGGCTGGTGGCCGCCCGCACATAGTCGCGCTTGTCCTGGCCCAGGAAGACCTGTTTGAACTGCACCATGCCCGCGTTGGTGAAAAGCAGGCTGGGGTCGTCCTTGGGCACCAGGGTGGAACTGGGCACGACCTGATGGCCCTGGCGGGCGAAATAGTCCAGGAATAACTGACGCAGTTCGTTTCCGGTCTTGGCCATGGCTGAATCGTCCTTGCGTAAATGAGAGGGCCGCCTAAGGCTTGTTCGCCTTGGCGGCCCAGGGTCTAGTCCTCGGGCTCCAACTCCGCGGCGGCCAGGCCGAGGCCGTGGCTGGCCCGCAGGCGCTCCTCCACCTGGGCGGCCACCTCGGGGTGCTCGCGCAGATAGGCGATGGCGTTGTCGCGGCCCTGACCCATGCGCTCGTCGCCGTGGGAATACCAGGCGCCGGACTTGCTGATCTGGTCGGCGGCCACGCCCATGTCCAGCACCTCGCCCATCTTGTTGATGCCCTGCCCGAACATTACATCGAATTCGGCCTGCCTGAAAGGCGGGGCGACCTTGTTCTTTACCACCTTGACTTTTACCCGGCTGCCCACCTCTTCCTCGCCGGACTTGACCTTGCCGATGCGGCGGATATCCAGGCGCAGGGAGGCGTAGAACTTGAGCGCGTTGCCGCCGGTGGTGGTCTCGGGGTTGCCGAACATCACCCCGATCTTCATGCGGATCTGGTTGATGAAGATCACGGCGGTGCGGCTCTTGCTGATCACGCTGGTGAGCTTGCGCATGGCCTGGCTCATGAGGCGGGCCTGCAACCCCACGTGGCTATCGCCCATCTCGCCCTCCAACTCGGCCCGGGGCACCAGGGCGGCCACCGAGTCCACCACCAGCACGTCGATGGCCCCGCTACGCACCAGAATCTCCACGATGTCCAGGGCCTGTTCGCCGGTGTCGGGCTGGCTGACCAGAAGCTCGTCGACGTTTACGCCCAGTTTGCGGGCATAGCCCACGTCCAGGGCGTGCTCGGCGTCGACGAAAGCCGCCACGCCCCCGGTCTTCTGGGCCTCGGCTATGACGTGCAGGGCCAGGGTGGTTTTGCCCGAGGATTCGGGGCCGTATATCTCGGTGACGCGGCCCCGCGGCACCCCGCCCACCCCGGTGGCCATGTCCAGGCCCAGGGAGCCGGAGGAGATGGCCGAGACGTCGGCAAGAGCCTCGCCTGCGCCCAGGCGCATGATGGCGCCGCGGCCGAAATTGCGCTCGATCTGCTTGAGCGCCGAGTCCAGGGCCTTGTCGCGCTCCTTGTCGTGATCCTTCTCGGCCATCATTTCCTCCGGAGCTAAACCAGGGTAACAACCTGCACAGGGTCGTATACGGAGCCCTGCGGCGTCAAGGTGCTTTTCATCAAAACCACCCGCCCGGCCCGGAAGGCGGGCCCTTGCCAGCCGGCCAGGCCCAGCAGGTCTCTGGTCAGGGGCCCGCTGGGCGGCCCCGGGCGCGAGCCGCGCTTGCCCCGGCGCAGCCGGCCCAGGGTGACGTGGGCCTTGAAGGGCCGCGCCTCGGGTGCGAAGCCCAGCCCGGCAAGCTCCTGTTCCAGGGCGCCGGCCAGTTCGGCCAGGGCCGCGGTGTCACCGGTCAGACCCAGCCAGACCACCTGCGGCCGCCGGGGGTCGGGGAAGGCCCCGACGCCCGCCAGGGTCAGCTCCAGGGCCGGGCGGCCGGCGCATGCTCGGCCCAGGGCCTGGCCCAGGGCCGGGACCATGCCCTCCTTGATCTCGCCCAGGAACTTGAGCGTCACGTGCAGGTTTCCCGGCCGCACCCATTTTACGTCCGCGCCGCTGCCTTGGAGGTCGCGCAGCACCCCGCCGGCGGCCTCCTGGACCTCCGGGGGCAGTTCAAGCGCTACGAAGCAGCGCATGGTCTTGCAGGTAACGGCGCAGGAGGTTCAGGGCGTTCTCGGCCGCCTGCAGCTTGACCATGGCCCGGTCGCCATGGAACAGCCGGTGTTCGGTGACCACGCCCTCGGGCCCGGCCAGACCGAACCAGACCGTGCCCACCGGCTTCTCAAGGCTGCCGCCCTCGGGTCCGGCGATGCCGGTCACGGAAAGCCCCAGGTCCGCGCCCGAGCGCGCCCGCGCACCGGCGGCCATCTCCGCCGCGCACTCCCCGCTCACCGCGCCGTGAGCAGCCAGGGTGGCCTCGCTGACGCCCAGCAGCTCCTGCTTGGCCCGGTTGGAGTAGACCACCAGCCCGCGTTCAAGATAGGCCGAGGATCCCGGCACGCGGGTGACGCGGTGACCGATGAGCCCGCCGGTGCAGGATTCGGCCAGGCACAGGGTGAGCCGCTGGCGGGTCAGTTCCTCGCCCACCGCCTGCTCCAGGGTCTGGCTGCCCCTCGCCACCACATGGCCCTCCAGGCGCTCCAGGGCCTCGCGTTCCAAGTGGTGGGCCAGGGCCTCGGCCAGGGCCGGGTCGTCGGAGCGGGCGGTCAGCAGCACCTTGACCTCGGGGAAGGTGGGGTAGTAGCCGATCTTGGCACCCGAGCCGGCCGGGGTCAGGCCCTCCAAGCGGCGGCCCACCTCGCTTTCGGGCAGGCCGAAGACCCTGAGCATGCGGCTGACCGGTGCCCCCAGGCCGAAGCGGGTCAGCAACTGGGGCACTACGTACTGGTCGATGAGGCGGCGGTATTCCTCGGGCACGCCGGGCAGGAAGTAGACGGGCTGACCTCCCGGCCCGGTCAGGTGGAAGCCGCAGCAGAGCGGGTCGAGCACCCGGGCCCCTTGGGGCAGGAGGGCCATGCGGCGGCCGAGCGGGCTGAGCTCGCGCCCCCTGGTACGGGCCAGGGCCTCCAGGTTGGCCAGCATGACGGGGTCCTCGTTTAGGGGCAGGCCCAGGTAGTCCGCCGCGGCCCGGGCGGTCAGGTCGTCCTCGGTGGGGCCCAGGCCGCCTCCCACCAGGAGGAAGGAGCAGTCGGCCAGGGCCTGTTCAAGGGCTTGGGCGATGGCTTCTGGATCGTCGCCCACGGTGGTGATGGCTTTGAGCATCAGGCCCGCGGACCACAGACTGGCGGCGGCGTGGCGGGAGTTGCGGTCGGCGGTGCGTCCGCTCATGATCTCGTCGCCGATGCAGAGTATTCTGCCCAGCATGGGTCAGTTCCTGGTTCGGGTGTCATCCGCCAAGGGCGGCCAAGGTATGATAACGGATTGGCCGGCCAACTCCTCCGTGGCCCTAGGTACCTATAAAAACTAACGGTTAAGGCTATCAACCGGAAAGGTTTTTGTCAACCGCCCGGCAGCCGGCAAAGCCAAGGCCCGGAGGCGAAGCCGCCTCCGGGCCGATGTTTTGACTAAACAGACGGTTAGGCCTTTTCTACCTTCACCGCGCAGGCCTTGTACTCGGCGGTCAGGCTGATGGGGTCGTAAACCGGGTTGGTCAGCCAGTTGGCGTTGCCCTCGCGGAAGTGGAAGGCCATCCAGACCATGCCCCGGGGCACCTGGCGGGTGACCTTGGCCTTGACCACCACCTGGCCGCGCCGGGAGCTGACGCGCACCATGTCGCCGTCGGCCACTCCAAGTTGGGCGGCGTCGGCGAGGGATATGTCGGCGGTCTCCTCGCCCAACAGGTCGTTAAGGCCGCCGCTGCGTCCGGTCTGGGTTCGGGTGTGATAGTGGTAGAGCCGGCGGCCGGTGGAAAGCACCAGGGGGTACTTCTTGTCCGGCACCTCGGCGGGCGGGGTCCAGTCCAGGGCCTGGAAGTTGCCCAGGCCGCAGGTGAAGCAGCCGTCCTTGTGCAGGCAGGCGGTGCCGGGGTGCTTCAAGTCCGGGCAGGGCCACTGCAGGCCGTCGTCCTCCAGGCGCGAGTACTTGATGCCGCCCAGGGCTGGGGCCAGCTGGCTGACCTCCTTGTCCCAGATGTCCTTGGCGCTCTTGCTCTTCCACTCCTGGCCCAAACGCTTGGCCACCTCGCGGAAGATCCACCAGTTGGGCTTGGCCTCACCCGGCGGGTCCACGGCCTTGCGTACCCGGCTCACCCGGCGCTCGGAGTTGGAGAAAGTGCCGTCGTCCTCGCTCCAGGCTGCGGCGGGGAAGATCACGTCGGCGAAGCGGGTGGTCTCGGTGGGGAAGATGTCGTTGCAGATCAGGAAGTCCACCGACTCCAGGCAGTGCTCCACATGGCGGATGTCCGGCTCGGTGTTGGCCAGGTTCTCGCCGAATATCCACAGGGCCTTGAGGGAGCCGTCGGCGATGCCCTCGAACATCTGGGGCATCATCAGGCCGTTCTTCTTGGGCAGCTTCACGCTCCAGGCATTCTCGAACTTCTCGCGGGCGGCCTTGTCCTCGACCTTCTGGTAGCCGGGGTAGACGTTGGGCAGGGCGCCCATGTCGCAGGCTCCCTGTACGTTGTTCTGGCCGCGCAGGGGGTTGACGCCGCCGCAGTCGAAGCCCACGTTGCCCAGGAGCATCTGCAGGTTGGCGGTGGAGCGCACGTTGTTGACGCCGCAGGTGTGTTCGGTGATGCCCAGGGTGTAGACCAGCATGGCCGGCTTGACCGAGGCCAGCTTGCGCGCGGTCTCGATCAGCAGATCCTCGCTGATGCCGGCGATCCTGGCGGCCTTCTTGGGCGGGTACTCGGCCACCTTGGCCTTGAGTTCCTTGAAGCCCGTGGTGTGGGCGTCGATATATGCCTGGTCCTGCAGTCCCTCTTTGATGATGACGTGCATCAGGCCGTTGATGAAGGCCACGTCCGAGCCCACTTTGAGGGGGATGTAGGTCTGGGCGTGCTCGGCGATGCCCGTGTAGCGGGGGTCGGCTACGATGAGCTGGGACCCTTTCATGACCGCCCGCTTGATGAGCGCCCCGGCCACGGGGTGAGCTTCGGTGGTGTTGCTGCCTATCACGAAGATCAGCTTCGCCCGGTCGAAGTCGGCGAAGGAGTTGGTCATGGCGCCCGAACCGAAAGACGCGGCCAGACCGGCCACGGTGGGGGCGTGTCAGGTTCGTGCGCAGTGGTCTATGTTGTTCGTCCCGATGACCCCTCGGAAGAGCTTCTGCATGTTGTAGGAGTCTTCATTGATGGAGCGGGCGCAGGACACGCCGGCGATGGCGTCGGCCCCGTGCTTTTTCTTGATGGCCTTCAGGCGCGTGGCCACCAGGTTCAGGGCCTCGTCCCAGCTGGCCTGACGGAATTCGCCGTCTTCCTTGATCAGGGGGGTGGTCAGGCGCTCGGGGGAATGGATGAAGTCGTAGCCGAAGCGGCCTTTGACGCAGAGCATGCCCCGGTTGGGCTGGGCGTCCTCCACCGCCGTGACCTTGGCGATTCTGCCGTCCTTGACGTGCAGCCACATCTGGCAGCCCACTCCGCAGTAGGGGCAGGTGGTGCGGATTTTGGTCATTTCGTAGGAACGGCCCAGACCCTTGGCCTTTTTCTCGGTGAGCGCGCCCACCGGGCAGACCTGCACGCACTGGCCGCAGAACACGCAGTCGCTGTCGTTGTAAGGCCGGTCGCCGGTGGTGACGATTTTGGCCTTGGCCCCGCGGTAGCCGTAGCCGATGGCCTGGTTCACCTGCAACTCGTTGCAGGCCTGCACGCAGCGGCCGCAGAGAATGCAGCGCGAGAAGTCGCGCACGATGAGCGGGTTGTCGGTTTCGGCCGGATACTGCTGGGTCTGGCCGCTAAAGCGGATGTCCGTAATGCCGTAGGCGTAAGCCAGGGCTTGCAGCTTGCAATCCCCATTTTTCTCGCAGGTGAGGCAGTTGTGGTTGCCCGAGGCCAGCAGCAGTTCGATGTTGAGTCGGCGGCTCTTGCGCACCTCCGGGGTGTCGGTCTGCACCACCATGCCGTTGCCGGCGGGCATGGCGCAGGAGGCCACCAGGGTGCGCGCGCCCTTAACCTCCACCAGGCAGATGCGGCAGGCCCCGGTGGGGGTGGCGTCCTTCAGGTAGCACAGGGTGGGGATGTCTATCCCCTGTTCGCGGGCCACATCCAGGATGGTCTGCCCCGGCGAAAATTCCGCCAGTTTGCCGTCAAGGCTCAACGTGGGTTTGGACATTTGGGTCTCACCTCGGTAAGGTTTTGGCCGCGTGTGCGTCCCTTGGATCGAAGTATGTCAGGCTTGGCATATGCCACCAATGGCATAAAATAAAGCCCGGCCAATGTCAAGCTTTCAAGGTGGCGTGCCAGCCGGGGTCCGGGCCTTGACAAGCCTGGCCTGTTCGGGGATGTATAGGGCCCAGCCGCAAACATGGGGAGCAAGCCATGACCATCACCCGCCGCGCCAGCCAGTGCCGCCAGCCGGCTTGGGAGCGCTCGGCGGTGGATCCGGCCCAGGTCAGCGTAGTGCTGCCCACCTTCAACGAGGCCGGCAACATCGTGCCGCTCATGCGGGGAATCCTGGAGGCCTTGGGCCCTCGGGTGGAGATAATCGTGGTCGACGACGATTCTCCCGACGGCACCAGTGATCTGGCGCGGGAATTCGCCGGCTCCCATTCCCAGGTGCGGCTCATCACCCGCAAGGGCGAGAAGGGCCTGACCACGGCCATAGCCCGGGGCATCGCCGAGAGCGGACGCGAGGTGGTGGTGTGGATGGACTGCGACCTCTCCATGCCCCCGGCGGTCATTCCCGATCTGCTCGCCGCCCTTGAGGGCCGGGACATGACCTTGGGCTCGCGCTACGCGCGGGGGGGCCTGGATCAGGGCCACGGCTGGCTGGGGCGGACGCTCTCTCGGACCATCTGCTATGGCGCGCGGACCCTCCTCGGCGGAACGGTGCTGGACCTGACCAGCGGCTTCATGGCCGCCCGGCGTCCCTTGTTGCTGGAGCTGGGTCTGAAGGGCGATTATGGCGAGTATTGCATCGAGCTGATCCACCGGGCCCAGCGGCGGGGCTACTTGTTGGCCGAGGTTCCCTATGTCTGCGCGCCCCGCCACAGCGGCGAGTCCAAGACCAGCGTGGGGCTCTCCGGGTTCCTGCGGCGGGGGCCGGGCTACCTGGCCACGGTGGGGGCGTTATTCCTGGGCCGCCTGCGCGGGTCGGCGTCCTGCCGCAGGGCCTGATCGCCAGGCCTAATCCAAGGGGACAAACAGCCTCATCTCGGCCACCGACCAGAAACGGCGAGGGTGCGCGCCGGTTTGCACCAGGCGAACCTGGCGCAGGGGCTGGGTGGTGAAGCGCACCTTCAAGGGCCCCCCGCCGGCCAGCACCCGGTCTCCACCCCAGACCAGGCCTCCGTCTTCCAGGCTGAGCCCGGTCGGCTCGTTCCAAGTCACGCCGTCTGGGCTGACCAGTACCCGCAATCCCCGAGGCTTGTCGGCGGGCCAGGGTCCGGGGTCCAATACCAGCCCGCATACCTCCAGCTTCAGGCCTAAATCCAACGTCAATTCCTGGCCGGGTTCCTGGTTGTGGGCTGTGTCCCAGCGGCTGGCCGGCGAGCCGTCCAGGGCCAGCCGGGTGGCCTGGGGATTGTTGGCCGAGACCAGGCGGGCCCCGGCGGGCGGAGGGATGACCAGGGCGCTCTCCGGGACAGCCTTGAGTCCGGTGACCACCACTTGGTCGCCCAATTGCCGCACCTGGGGCGGGCTGGCCAGACGCCCCCGCAACAGCTCCAGGCTGGCCGGCCAGTTGACCGTGGGCAAACAGAGCACCGTCTCCGGCTTAAGGGGTATGCGCAGTTTGTCCAACGGGAAGGAGTCGCGCCGGGGCAGTTGGGGGTCATGGAACCCCGCGACCCCGGACGGCAGCAGGGCCAGGGCCTCGGGTGGGGCGAAGATCGGGCCTTGGGGCGAGGCCTCGCGGGCGGCCTCGGCCAGGTCACGGGGCGAGGGCGAGGGCGCGGCCGTCCCCGCGGACCGGTAGAGGAACAGCTCGGCCACTGACCACCATAGGTTGGCCGCGTTGCCGGTCTGGGTCAGGCGCAGGAAGCGGGCCGGACGGGGGGCGAAGGCCAGTTGCTGGCGGGCGGGGGCGAAGCGGACCAGGGGGCGGTCCAAGGACCAGAACAGAGGCGCGAAGGCATTGCCGCCCTGGCCAGCCACGGTCTCCCACTGTTGGCCGTCTTGGGAAAGGGCCAACTCCAGGCCGGTGGCGGCATCCTGGTAGGAGCCGGGCATGAGCGCGACCAGGCAGAGTCCCTGCTCCACCGCCCCCAGGTCGATCTCCAGCGCCTGGCCGGGACGCTGGGGAGGGGGAGACTCCCAGGCCGTGGCCAAGTCGCGGTCCCAGGCCTCGGAGGCCCCGCCCTGGCGGCTGCTCCAAGGTTTGGGGTTCACTTCCTCCAGGTCGGGCAGGGAGCGGCGGAACCCGTGAAATACCCGGTAGTCGGCCAGGTCTTTGCGAGAGTAGGCAACGCCCGCAGCGCGCATGGTGTTCTCCATGTCCGTGGCCCGGGATTTGGCGACCAGGGCTGGGAGGTTGTCGGCATCGGCCTGACGGGTCAGCCGGGGCAGATGGTTCTCGATCTGGTCGGCGAAGGTGATCTGGCCGGCGGCGTCCAGGGTAAGAGGCAGGGCATCCCAAAAGCCCTGGGCATAGGCATGGCGAGTGCCCTGGTTTCGCAGCCAGGCAAAGAGCTTCTTGTTGGCCTGGAGGCGTCCTTCGTAGGCCTGGCGGGCATCACTGGATAGCAGGGGGGCCTGGCCCAGGCTGCCCCAGAGATTGAAGCCCAAGGCCAGACAGGCCGCCGTCAGGGCCAGTACCCGGCTGCGTCTTGCCAGGGAGCATACGCCCGCCCCGAAAATGAAGGGCAGGCCGGCGAAGAGGGGGGTCAGGTGCCGCCAGGTGTGTTTATTGTAGACGCCGCTCAGGAGCCAGGCGGCCAGGTAGACCAGAACGTAGAGCCAGGCCAGGGTGAGCAGGCCGCCGCGGGGCCGGGGGACTTGGCTGGTCCTGGTCCGAGGCTTGGCAAGAGGGGCCAGGGCCAGCACGCCATAGAAGCACCACAACACGGCACGCCACCAGGACCAGGCGGCGTCGGTAATGGCTGGGAGCCGCAGGCCCAGGACCTGGGGCAGGCCCTCGGCCCAGAGATGCTGCCAGGCCGTGGCCAGGCGGAACGGCCGTCCAGCGGCCAGAACCGAGGGGTCAAATAGCCCTGCCGGCAGGCTGATGAGCAAGAGCGGCAGGCCGCCCGCCAGGAAGCCCAGGACGGTCCAAAGAATATGCCTGGAGAAGACTATTCGGGGGCTGAAAACCAGCAGATAGACGCCGCAAGCGGCTATGGCCGGTAGCATGAGCAGGTGGGTCCAAAGACCCAGGCCCCATAGCAGGCCCAGCCAAAGGGCCGCGCGGGTTTCGCTCCCAGCCCTATTCTCGCGCGAGGTTCCGCTCAGAACCAAGGTGAGCCCGAAGCAGACCACGGTGAAAAAGGGAACCTCGATATAGGCCCCCAGGGGCAGGCTGCCGTACCAGGCCAAAAACCAAGAGGCCAGGGAGACCCAGGCCGTAGCCGCCAGGGCGGCGGGCCGACCCAACTCGCGGCTGGCCAAACGCCAGACCATCCAGGCCAAGGCCAGGGAAAAAAGGGAGGGAATCAGGCAAAGCGCCTGCCGGCTGGGGCCGGCCAGCCAAAACAGGGGGGCGGCCAGCCAGGCCTCCAGGGCACCTCCGAACAGCTCGCCGGCAAAGAAGAAGTGCGGGCGACCCTCCAGGATGTCCATGGCCAGGACGCCCCACATGGACATGTCGGCGTCGAGGATGGGGGTGGCCAGGTAGAGAAATCGGAGGGCCGCGCCGGCTGAGAGCAGCAGCAGTGGCGCCACAATCCCTAGTCCGGCATGTGGAAGGCTGATTTTCTTCGACACCTGGTTTCTTGCCCTGGTTATGTTTTAGCCCGGATATTTTGGCGGCGCCCACCTGGCTAGCTGTGGTGAGTAGGCATTATAAGGCTGTGGGCGGGCCAACTTCAAATGCCGCGAAAGGCTTTTTTTAACCCTGACCAGGTG
>JAJZPI010000205.1 GCA_021811275.1 Deltaproteobacteria bacterium | reverse complement strand
ATGCCCACAAAGATAAGCCCGTGACTCAGCCCGTCAAGGCCATTTTCTGTCTACATCATGCAATCGCAAATCATCCCAAACCCTCACCGCCACTGCATCCAGGGCCAAAATGCATATGGAACTTCAGTATTGACTAATCCCAGGATATTTTTAGAGCAGAGGTGAGTAATGATTTTGATTGGCTCATTTATTTTGTCCCCCATTCTTCTTGGTGCGTATATAGAGCAACCTAGTAGTAAATTTATTTATGACAATACAACAAAAATTTTATCATACATTAATAATAAATCAAAAATTTCGCTAATCAAAACTGACGATCCATTTTGCAAAATCCTTAAAGATGACCCTCGAGAGATATGGTTCCTTGCTGCGTCACCTATTGTTGATGCTGAAAATTATGATTTATATAAATTAACAAAAAATCCAATAACAATTAGAATTTACAATTTGCCATCTTGTGATTTTATGGGTGTAAGTTTGGATTTGTTGATTTTTATGCCTGATTTAGAATTTCGTGGAGAATATTTTATTTTATTTTCAACTCAATCTAAGCTTCTTAAAAAATGTAAATTGGAATATGATCTTGCCGAAACACCCATCGTTCAGGGGCGTAAGATTATTTATAAAAATAAGATGAAACAATATTCCATTGATATTGAACAATTGTGGCTTAAAGGTACTGAAATAGAATAGGTGCAAACAACTCTGACAGGTCAGCCGGGTCAAGGTCTGAGCGGTCCTCCAGGTGGGCTGGATCAGTTGGAGCAGACTACATAGGACGTGGCTGTTCAGGCTGGAGAGGTGTCTGGACAGAAGTTCGGGACACTCAATGTCTTCGTCTCCGGTGGAACCCTCAAGGAGTGAACAGCCGTCCTGACGGCAATCGACGCAGATCTATACGAAGGCGAACATTCAGAAGCTGAAGGCGCTGCACTCGGCAATCCATCCGGGAAAGGTTCCGGAAATTGGGAAACATGGGGTGGGGTAGCCGCTAAGCCTCCGACAGGTTCAATGGGGCTGCGAAGGCTTGAGAGGGGCAAGACGGGAACATTGAAGCCTGGGGCGGGATTTCTCCGCCCTGGGATTTTCTCTTGCCTGTTCGTCGGGAATGGTAGACGTGCGGTGCGAAAGTGCGTCAGGGGGGTGTCAACTGGTAGGCTGGACCGACGATCCTTGAAAAGCCTAGCGCCTTAAGGGAATTTGACGCTTTGAGGAGCATGTCTGAGGTAGTGCCGAGATAAGCAGGCTCACTTCTACTCCCCTGGTTCGGACGGTTCACCAGCCCAGACCCCGCGCAGGACCAGTACTTCGAGGAAACACAGAGCTGGAACATCTACAGCTATGTGCGGAACAACGCGATCATGGGTGTCGATCCGACGGGAATGACGACTGAGGGGAATGGCATTACTCAAGCCGTGGGCGGTGCAGAGGAGGAGTTCAACAATCAAAAGAAAAATAAGTCACATACAGGTGAGAGGTTGATAAATTTATTAACACTCCGGGGATTTAGAACTGACGATCAACTCGCAGCAGAAACCGCTATTGCAAGAGGCAGCGGCGAATCAATTGGTAAAATTGGGGACAACGGCCAATTCATCCCCACAGCTAGTGGGGCTTCGTCTGGGACAAAAAGTACTCCTCCTCGAAATGGCCAGAGTTACCATGCCATCGCTGACCCGACTCCTCTCAATTTGACAGGACCAATTGGGGGTCAATGTTATGATTTTATAAAATTTATGGAGCCAAAACTTCCACAATCAAGCAAGTTGGGTATGGGTTTAAATGTGATGAGCGATATCAATAACATTGGGATGGGTACAATTATTGCTATATCTATGGATAGAAGGACCTATCCTAAGGGGAATAATCCTAAGCATATTGCAAGTTTTTGAGGCGCTGTTCAGGATGGGTTTAAGGTTTATGATCAGATACATAAAAATGGTAGATCGATGACGCCAGCCCCCAGGGTTATCCGCGACAAAGGTGACATATTCTGGATTAATAATGCAAGAAGTTACTATGTTGTAACTTGCTAATTAACTGTATTTAAATATCATTTTAAAATGGTCATGAATTCTGCTCAACTGCCATTGATTTGAAGGAGTGATAATGATGAATAGTGTGTATTTAGAACTTATTTATCTTGCATTCATTTGCCAAAATGCAATTAATGCGCAGGTAAAGCCATGGATCGAGATATCTATTCCATGGACTATTCAGGTTAATCAGGAAATAGTTTCTCCCCCCAAGGGGTGGCAAACACGCATTAGCGAAAAGAAATTCGCATTGGCTGATGTAGCAATTTATGATGGGAAACCAGATCAATTGGCTACTCTCGAACCCGACAAAGACAAGATCGATAAACAGACCAAAATTGGGGAATCATATTATCGATTAGCCCCTACGACTATAGAGGGCAACTGGATTGCATGTAGTTATGATGCCACCAATATTCAGTTATGCATACAGATACCCATTATCGCTCAAGAAGCGCGCATAACCTATAGCAACAAGATTCCAAATAATACGAAAATTATGAAAATTGAGTACCGCTAACTGATCGTTTGCAACGGTAGCCTTTTCTCCCTGCTTGAGCCAGGATACATGTGGATTTTATCTAATCACTTTTTCACCACTAGGCGGAATGGGACTTGAACCGATATGGAATCGAGCTCTGCACGCACCCCGACAAGTGTCAATCCGCTGATCTTTGAAAGCCCCAGTGTTGGATCTCGAATAAAGGCATTTCTATGATTCTCTGGTGGGTGGACCGATAGGCATTTCGAGGTCGAACCATGGATCGAGGCAGTTTCCTGGGGGTGGTGCTGGGCTTCCTGCTGCTGGGGGTGGCCATCGGTCTGGGGCCGAATCCGCGGATCTTCTTCAATCCGCCCAGCACGATCGTGGTGGTGGGGGGGGTGATCGCGGCGACGCTGATCCGCTTCCCGCTGGACCATGTGCGCTATGCGTTCCGGGTGGCGTCGCGGGCCTTCTTCACGCGCACGCCGGAGACGCAGGCGGTGATCGGGGAGATCGTGGGGCTGTCCCAGCGGGCGCGGCGCGAGGGGCTGGTGAACCTGGAGAAGTACCTCGACGTGGAGGGCTTCCTGGCCCAGGGGCTGCGGATGGTGGTGGACCGCTCGGGCCGGGACCACATCCGCGACGTGCTGGCCCAGGAGCTGCGCGCCACCCAGGACCGGCATCACCAGGGGCAGGAGATCTTCCGCTTCATCGCCATGAGCGCCCCCTCCTTCGGCATGGTGGGCACGCTCATCGGCATGGTGCAGCTCTTCGCCAGCATCAAGGACCCCTCGAACATCGGCGGGGCCATGGCCCTCTCGCTGCTTTCCACGCTCTACGGCGCCGTCATCGCCTACCTGCTGGCCATCCCCATCGCCGGGAAGCTGGAGCTGCGCAGCCGGGAGGAACTGCAGCTCAAGCAAATCATGATGGAGGGCGTGCTGGGCATCGAGGCCGAGCTGAACCCCTCGGTGCTGGAGGCCCAGCTCAACGCGTTCCTCTCGCCGCGGGAGCGGGGCGGGGATCGCCGCAGGCCCGTCCGTGGGTAACCAGGCGCCGCTCCGCCTCGCCCGCCGCAAGACGGACCTGGAAGGGCTCTGGCTCATCACCTTCGCGGACCTGATGGTCCAGCTCATGGCCTTCTTCGCGCTGCTGTACTCCTTCTCCGCCCACGACACGGCCAAGCTCCAGCAGGCGGTCCAGTCCATCCAGAAGGCCCTGGGTGTGAAGCCCTCCATCACGGCCGGCGACGGGATCCTGCCGGGCTCCCGGGGCCTGGATCCCGCCCGGGCCGCGGACCTGGAGAAGCTGCTGAACGACCTCAAGAGCGAATCCGGCCAGGACGTCGGCGCCCGGCTCCGGGTGGTGAGCTTCCGGGGCGCCCTCATCTTCGACGAAGGCAGCTCCGCCCTGACCATGGGGGCGGACGTGCTGCTGGTGCGGCTGTCGGAGCTCGCCAAGCAGTACCCGGGCTTCACCCTGGTCTGCGAGGGCCATGCGGCCCCGGGCGAGAAGGGCCGCGGCGGGGATGCCCTGGCCATCAGCTCCGAGCGGGCCCAGACCGCCTGGCGCTACCTCCGGGACCTGGGCGTGGATCCCGCCCGCATGGCCGTGGAGGCCCGCGGCGACAGCCAGATCGAGGGCGATCCCAGCACCCCCGAGGGCCGCGCCCTCCAGCGCAAGGTGGTGTTCCGGTTCCAGCGGGCGGCCGACCGGTAGGACCGGAGTCAGCGGAGGATCGCGCCGTCCTGCGCCCGCACGCGGGGGATGGGGCCCGGGTCGCTGAGGCCCTGGAAGGTCCAGACCCATCCGGCCTTCGGGTCGCAGGCCAGGCTGCCGTTGTAGAGGGGCTGGGCGGGCAGGCGGCGGGCCTTCTTCAAGGCCTCGAGCAGGCGGGCCACCGGCAGGGGCGAGGTCAGGTCGGGCCGCGGCGCCGGGCGCGAGCCGCCCCATTCCAGCCGGGCCTGCACCTGGCCCCGGGCGATCCGGAGCTCCAGGCCCGTATTGACCTGCCGGTAGGTGCGGGCCCGGGTGGCCAGGCTCCTCGCGAAGGCGGAGGGCGCGTCGAAGACCGCGTCCACTTCGGCGAGCGGATCGGCCGTCAGGTCGGCGCCGCCGTCCGCCCGCAGGCGCACCACGCGGAGGCGCAGGAGCCGGGCATCGGGGGCCCAGCCCCGGGCCTGGGCCATGAGCCAGGCCAGATCCCGCCCGGGATCGAAGGCCTGGAAGCCGTGATCCGGCGGCGCCACCTTCAGCGGGACCATCTCGTGTGTGGTGATCTCCCGCAGGTCGGAGGGCCGGAGCCCGCCGCCGGCGAACTGCCGGAACCCCCGGACCACCGCGCCGGGATCCTTGACGAACCCGTAGACCAGGGTCCCGCCGAGCAGCACCGTCAGGCAGCCGCAGCCCGTGAGGCAGCCCCGGAGGGAATCGCCGAGGCTCCGGGGCCGGGGCGGCGGCGGGGTGGGCATGGAGGCGGGCGGGGCGGGCCGGCCGTGCAGGATCCGCTCCTCGATCTCCTCCTTGATGGCCTCCTTGAACGCGGCCTTCTGGTCCTCGGCGCTCAGCGCCCGGGGGGCCTGGACTGAAGTTCCATACAGATTCAGCGAGAAATCCCATGCTCTGCTTGGCTTTGCGGGGATTAGGGGTGCTTGGGTTCTGACTACAGGGCGGGGTTGATGCGGAGGAGGTCGAAGGCCTTCTGCTGGAGTGGGCTGGGCGTCGGATAGAGGGTCAGGGTGGCTTTCTCG
>JAJZPI010000032.1 GCA_021811275.1 Deltaproteobacteria bacterium | reverse complement strand
GATCGACCTGATCGCCCGTCTTCCCGCCTTGGCCGCGGAGTACACCGGAGCGGCCTGGGATGGCCGGGCCTTCGCCATCTCCCTGCTGGGCCGGATCCACCGGGTGGAGCCCGACGCGCGGCGCGTGATCCTGGCTGATGATCCCGAGCGCCGCCTGAGCTATCAGACCGGGCTGGTGCTTCTGCACACCTTGGCCCGCAGCCTGGGGGTGCCCCCGGCCGGGCGCATGGTCACCCCCCAGGAGCTGCCCGGCGGAAGCCTCTTTTTTCAGGGCCCCCACGCCGTCAACACCCGTTCCCTGCGCCAGCGCTTCGGCGGCTACCCCCACGGCCTGTTGGAGGCCGCTCGGCCCCTGGGAGGACGGCCCCACGTGGGCGGCGACGCGGGGGTCATACTCGATGGCCTGCCCATGGTTTCGCTCTACGTGCTCATATGGGGAGGCGACGAGGAATTCAAGCCCCGGGCGGTGGTGGGGGTGGACGCGCATGCCCACCACCACTTGGCGCTGGACGGGCTCTGGGCGCTTACCAACCTCATGATCCACCGCCTGACCTCATCCTGAAAGGCCGCAAACACATGAGCCGAGTACTGGAACTGCTGGTTTTCTCGGACTACGCCTGACCCTGGTGCTACTTCAGCACCAGGCGGGTGCGGAGACTGGCGCAAGGTTTCGATCTTAAGGTGCGCTGGGTGGCCTTCCCCCTGCACCCGGAGACGCCCGAGCAGGGACAAAGCCTGGAGGAGCTCTTCGCGGGCCGCGGCTACGATATTCCGGCCATCCTGGCCCGCTTGGCCCGGGCCGCGGCCGAGGAGGGCCTGCCCTTCGGGCCTCGCTCCATGACCTACAACAGCCGCCGGGCCCAGGAGCTGGCCAAGTGGGCCGAGGCCCGGGGCCGGGACGAGGCCTTCAGCGAGGCGGTGTTCCGCGCCTATTTCGCCGAGGGTCGCAACATCGCCCTCATGCCGGTGCTGCGGGATCTGGCCGCCGGCGTGGGCCTGGACCCCGACCAGGCCGAGCGGGCGCTGGCCGAAGGCGCCTTCGCACCGGCCGTGGACCAGGATTGGGCGCTCGCCAGGGCCAGCGGGATCACCGCCGTGCCCACCTTCGCGGCCGGCGGACGCCTGGTGGTGGGCGCCCAGCCCTATCCGGTCCTGGAGCAACTGGCGCGTTCGGCCGGGGCCGCGCCAAGGCCGCCGGCTTGAACCCGTTTCCCCAGCATCCCCCTCTTGCAACGAGCCCCTTGGACAGGTAAAGCTTGGCCCCTGGGAGCACGGGCCCGCGTCCGGCCCCGCTTACGACAATCTTTCACCCGGTGGCGGTGAGGCCCATGCCCGACAAGAACGTCTTCCTGGTTGCCCAAGAGCTGAACGTCGCTCCCGCCCAGGCCGAGGCCGTGGCCTCGCTGCTGGCCGAGGGGGCCACCGTGCCCTTCATCGCCCGCTATCGCAAGGAGGCCACCGGCAGCCTGGACGAGGTGGCAATCCTGGCCATCCGCGACCGCCTGGCCCAGCTCAAGGACCTTGACGACCGCCGGGCGGCCATCCTCAAATCACTGGCCGAGCGCCAGTTGCTCACTCCAGAGCTGGAGGAGGCGGTCAATGCCGCTCCCACCCTGGCCGTCCTGGAAGACGCATACCTGCCCTACCGGCCCAAGCGCCGCACCCGGGCCATGGCCGCCCGCGAAAAGGGACTGGAGCCTCTGGCCCTGGCCATCCTGGCCCAGGAAGCGGGCTGCGACCCCGAGACCCAGGCCCAGAGCTATGCGGACGCGGACAAGGGCGTGGATGACGCGGCCGCGGCCCTGGCCGGCGCGCGCGACATCATCGCCGAGCTGATCAACGAGGATGCCACCGCCCGGGCCAGGCTGCGCGAGCTTTTCAACGCCAAGGCCATGTTAACCAGCAAGGTCATACCCTATCAGGAGGAGGCCGGGGCCAAGTTCCGCGACTACTTCGACAGCAGCGAGCCGGCCCTGTCCGCGCCCGGCCACCGCGTGCTGGCCATGCGCCGGGGCGAGAAGGAAGGCCATCTGGTGTTGCACATCCTCCCGCCTCTGGAGGATGCGCTGGCCATCCTGGAGAGCCTCTTCGTGCGCGGCGATGGGCCGGCCGCCGCGCAGGTGCGCCAGGCCGTGGGCGATTCCTACAAGCGCCTGCTCGGACCGGCCCTGGAAACCGAGCTGCGGCTGGTCACCAAGGACAAGGCCGAGGCCGAAGCGGTCAAGGTCTTCGCCGAGAACCTTCGCCAACTGCTGCTGGCCCCGCCCCTGGGGCAGAAGCGGGTGCTGGCCATAGACCCCGGCTTTCGCACCGGCTGCAAGGTGGCCTGCTTGGACGCCCAGGGTCGCCTGCTGGCCCACGATGTGATCCACCTGATGAGCGAGCGCCAGCGGCAGGAGGCGGCCGCCAAGCTTAAGGAGCTTTGCGGCCGCCACCAGATAGAGGCCATCGCGGTGGGCAACGGCACCGCCGGTCGCGAGGCCGAGGACCTGGCCCGTGGCCTGGGGCTCGGCCCGGCCGTGACCGTGGTCATGGTCAGCGAGGCCGGGGCCAGCGTTTACTCGGCCTCGGAGGTGGCCCGCCAGGAGTTCCCCGACTTGGACCTGACCGTGCGCGGCGCCGTTTCCATAGGCCGCCGGCTAATGGACCCCCTGGCCGAGCTGGTCAAGATCGAGCCCAGGGCCATTGGCGTGGGGCAATATCAGCACGACGTGGACCAGGGGGCGTTGGCCGGCAGCCTGGAGGACGTGGTGGTCAGCTGCGTCAATGCCGTGGGAGTGGAGGTCAACACCGCCAGCCCGCAGCTTTTGGCCTATGTATCGGGGCTGGGGCCGGCCCTGGCCAAGAACATCGTGGCCTGGCGCGAGGAGAACGGCCCCTTCCGGGACCGCCGGCAGCTGACCAAGGTGCCCCGCCTGGGGCCCAAGGCCTTCGAGCAGGCCGCCGGCTTCCTGCGTGTCCGGGGCGGCGACAACCCCCTGGACGCCTCGGCGGTGCATCCCGAGTCCTATCCCCTGGTGGAGGCCATGGCCGCCGACCTGGGCTGCCGCATCGAGGATCTCCTGCGCGACCAGGGTTTGCGCGGACGCATCGAGCCACGGCGCTATGTGAGCGAGGCCGCCGGCCTGCCCACCATCACCGACATACTGGCCGAGCTGGCCAAGCCCGGCCGCGACCCCCGTCAAGGCTTCGAGGAATTTTCCTTCGCCGCCGGAGTGAGCAAGCTCGAAGACCTAGAACCCGGCATGCGCTTGCCCGGCATCGTCACCAACGTGACAAACTTCGGGGCCTTCGTGGACGTGGGCGTGCACAATGACGGCCTGGTTCACGTCAGCCAACTCGCCGACCGCTTTGTGAGCGACCCTCGCCAGGTGGTCAAGGTGCAACAGCGGGTAATGGTGACGGTCCTGGAAGTGGAACTGGCCCGGGGCAGGGTTTCCCTGTCCATGCGCCAGCAGGGCCAGGAAGGTCAACAGGGATCGAACCAGGCCGCAGGCTCCGACGGGTCGCGCAAGGCCAAGCCCCGGCGCGGTTCCGCCCCGGCCCCAGCGCCCAAGGGGCCCTTCAACGACGCCCTGGCTCGGGCCCTGAGCCAGAAGCTCAGCTAGAACCGAACCTCTGCATACGGCCAGGCCCGCGAATTTCGGGGGCCTGCGACAGGACTCACGCCCGGCTCCGTCATACCAAGTTGTTTAAAAGGCCATCCATGGCTTTGAAGACTCGCCGATCGGGCAAAAGCGTGGTTTTGCCCGACCTCGCGTATGCTTGCGCATCCGGCGGGCCTCCCCGGCGTTGGCCGCGAAATTCTGTTGACAAAAAAAGCCAGGGGAATATAGTTCGCCAATAAAACTATTAGCCAAGTAAAATTAATGACCGAACTCTCACATGATTGCGCGCAGGAACTCTTGGGCTCGGTGCTGGCGACCATGCAGTCGATCAGGGTCGAGATGCGCAGCCAACGCACCCCGGAGCTGACCGTGCCGCAGTTCCGCACCCTGGTTTTCCTGAGCAAGTACAAGGGAGCGGGCCTCTCGGACCTGGCGGAACACATCGGCCTCAGCTTGCCTTCTATGTCCAAGATGATCGAGAGCCTGGTGGGCAAGGGGCTGGTATCGCGCGAGTCCTGCGCCACTGACCGCCGCCGGGTTTCCCTGACCCTCTCCCCGCAGGGCGAGGCCATCTACCGCAAGGCCAGCCGCAGCGCCTTGGATATGCTGGCAAGGAAGCTGGAAGGCCTATCGGCCCAGGACTTAGAGGCCCTGCTGCCATTGCTCAGGGAGTTGAATTCACTCTTTCGGCCGGCAAGGGACCCCCGTCACTGACCGGTCAGGGTTTATCTCAAAATACCAAGAGCCCGGCGCGATAGGCGCGCGCCGGGAGCAAACACATCACCGCAATCCGCGAGGCCATGGCGACCATGCCTGATCACAAAGCCGAAGGCGAGGTTCAGGGAGATTCAGCGGCGGGCAAGGTAGGCTCTTTCCCGAGGAGGGGCTGGCGGCTGTGGTTGCCGGTGGTTTGCCTCCTGCTGGTGGCCGGCTACTTCACCCTGGGCAGGGCCCAGGCCCCTCCAGGCAAGCCTGGCCACGGCGGACAGGGCATGGCCGTGGCGGTTCGGGTCGCCCAGGCGCGGGCCAAGGACGTGCATGTCTACCTCAACGCCCTGGGCTCGGTGACTCCGCTCAACACCGTCACCGTCAGGAGCCGCGTGGACGGCCAGCTGCTGGAGACGCACTTCCAGGAAGGCCAGATGGTCGACGCGGGAAGCCTGCTGGCCAGGATCGACCCCAGACCCTTCGAGGTGCAGCTGGCCCAGGCCTCCGGACAGCTGCTCAAGGACCAGGCCCTGCTGGAAAACGCCCGCGTGGACCTTCGGCGCTACAAGGAGCTGTGGGAACAGAACTCTATCCCCAAGCAGCAGCTCGACACCCAAGAGGCCCTGGTGCGCCAATATGAGGGAGTGGTGAAGACCGACCAGGCCCAGGTGGACAACGCCAAGCTGCAACTGATCTATTGTCGGATTACCTCTCCCACGGCCGGAAGGGTGGGCCTGCGCCTGGTCGACCCCGGCAACATGGTGCGGGCCAGCGACCAGGGCGGCCTGGTGGTCGTAACCCAGATGCAGCCCATCTCGGTGGTCTTCTCCATACCGGAGGACAACATTCAGCAGGTGCTGGCCAAGCTGAAGGGCGGGACGCGCCCGCTTGTGGAGGCCTTCGACCGCGAGCAGAAGCAGCGGCTGGCCGAGGGACACCTGTTGACTATCGACAACCAGATCGACCCCGGCACCGGGACGGTGAAGCTCAGGGCCGTTTTCCCAAACAAGGCCCGTGAACTCTTCCCCAATCAATTCGTCAACACCCGCCTTCTGATCGAGGTGCTGCACGGCGCCCTGGTGGTGCCCTCGGCTTCGGTGCAGCGCGGTCCTCAGGGGGCCTATGTCTTCCTGGTCAAGGAGGACCAGACTGCGGCCCTGCGCAAGGTGAAGGTGGGAGAGACCCAACTGGGCGAGTCGGTGGTAACCGAGGGCCTAAACGCGGGCGAGACGGTGGTGGTCGACGGCGGAGAAAGACTGCGCGAGGGCGCCAAGGTGGAGATTAGGGGCCAGGACGGACCCAAGGGAGCCAACGGTCCGGCCAGGGGCAAGTGATGAACATCTCACGCCCCTTCATCCTGCGCCCGGTGGCCACCACACTGCTGATGGTGGCCATACTGCTGGCCGGGGCCGTGGCCTATCGCCAACTGGCGGTCTCGGCCCTGCCCCAGGTCGACTATCCCACCATCCAGGTGCGGACCTTCTATCCGGGGGCCAGCCCCGAGGTGATGGCCTCCTCGGTCACGGCGCCCCTGGAGCGCCAATTCGGGCAGATGCCCGGCTTGACCCTGATGACCTCAAACAGCTCCAACGGCAGCTCCATCATAACCCTGCAATTCACCCTGGAGCTCAGCCTGGATGTGGCCGAGCAGCAGGTGCAGGCCGCCATCAACGCGGCCTTCAACTACCTGCCGAACGACCTGCCAGCTCCGCCGGTCTACAGCAAGGTCAACCCCGCCGATGCCCCCATACTGACCCTGGCGCTCACCTCCGACACCCTGCCGCTCGTTAGGGTGGAAGACCTGGCCGACACCAGGTTCGCCCAGAAAATATCGCAGCTGCCCGGGGTGGGCATGGTCAGCATCAGCGGCGGGCAGAAGCCGGCGGTGCGGGTCCACGTCAACCCCCTGGCCCTGGCGGCCTATTCCCTGACCATGGAAGACCTGCGCGCGGCCTTGGCCGCCGCCAATGTCAACCTGGCCAAGGGCGGCTTCGACGGCCCGCGTCAGGCCCTTATCATCGGGGCCAACGACCAGCTTTTCAGCAGCGCCGAGTACAAGCCGATCATCGTGGCCTATCGTAACGGCGCCCCGGTGCGCTTGGCCGACGTGGCTGAGGTCGTCGACGACGCCGAGGACGTCCGCCAGGCGGCCTGGATGAACGAGACCCCGGCGGTGGTGGTCAACATCCAGCGCCAGCCCGGGGCCAACGTCATCGAGGTGGTAGACCGCATCAATAAGCTCATGCCCCAGCTGCAAGGATCGCTGCCGCCGGGGGTGAAGGTGACGGTGCTCACTGACCGCACCACCACTATCCGCGCCTCGGTGCGAGACGTCCAGTACGAGCTGGCCCTGGCCGTGGCCTTGGTGGTGATGGTCATCTTCCTCTTCCTGAGCAACTTCTCGGCCACCACCATCCCCAGCGTGGCGGTGCCCCTGTCCCTGGTGGGCACCTTCGGGGTCATGTACTTGCTGGGCTTCAGCCTCAACAACCTATCCCTCATGGCGCTGACAATCTCCACGGGTTTCGTGGTCGACGACGCCATCGTGATGATCGAGAACATAGCCCGCTACCTGGAGCACGGCGAAAGCCCCCGCGAAGCGGCGCTCAAGGGCTCCGAGCAGATCGGCTTCACCATCCTCTCGCTAACCGCATCCCTGGTGGCGGTGCTCATACCGCTTTTGTTCATGGGCGACGTGGCGGGGCGGCTGTTCAAGGAATTCGCCGTCACCCTGGGGGTGACCATCATCATTTCGGCGGTGGTTTCCCTGACGCTTACGCCCATGATGTGCGCCAGGCTGCTAAAGCGCACGCCGGCCGAGAAGGCCGGGCGGGCCTACCGTCTTTCGCAGGGGGCGCTCGACCGGGTCATCCAGGCCTATGGCCGCAGCCTGGGCTGGGTGTTCAAGCACCAGACCGCCACCCTCTGCGTGGCCCTGGGCACCCTTGCGCTCACGGTGCTGCTCTACCTCATCGCGCCCAAGGGCTTCTTCCCCGCCCAGGACACCGGGCTCATCATGGGTATTTCCGAGGCCCGCCAGTCCATCTCCTTCCCCGCCATGGCCGAGCGCCAGCAGGCATTGGCCAAGGCCATCCTGCAGGACCCGGCGGTGGAGAGCCTGTCCTCCTTCATCGGCATCGACGGCACCAACACCACCCTCAACAGCGGGCGCATCCTCATCAACCTCAAGGAGCGCTCCCAGCGCAAGGAAAGCGCCAGCCAGATCATCGACCGCTTGAGGACCAACCTGGCCGAGGTGCGGGGCATCACGCTTTTCATGCAGCCGGTGCAGGATTTGACGGTCGACGCCCGGGTGAGCCGGACCCAGTTTCAATACACCCTGGAAGACCCCAACGCCGAGGAGCTTTACGGCCTGGCGCCCAAGGTCCTTCAGTCGCTGAGCGCCAGCCCGCACTTGAAGGATGTGAGCAGCGACCAGCAGGACCAAGGCCTGCGCGTGGCGCTGAACATCGACCGCGGGACCGCCTCGCGCCTGGGAATCACCCCGCAGATGGTCGACGACACCCTCTATGACGCCTTCGGCCAACGGCAGATATCGACCATCTTCACCGAATTGAACCAATACCGGGTGGTGCTGGCCGTGAAGCCGGAGTTTCAACAAGGGCCGCAGGGGCTCTCCAACATGCACCTGCGCGGCGCCAGCGGAGGCCGGGTTCCCCTGACCAGCATCGCCACTGTGAAGGAGACCACCGGTCCGCTGGTGATAAACCGCCAGGGACAGTTCCCGGCGGTCACCCTGTCGTTCAACTTGGCCGCCGGGGCGGCCCTGGGCCATGCCGTGGCCGACGTGGAGAAGATCGCCGCCGCCCTGAACCTGCCCGCTAGCATCCGGAGCAACTTCCAGGGCACGGCCCAGGCCTTCGCCGCCTCGCTGTCCAACCAGCCCCTGCTGATCCTTGCGGCGCTGGTTACGGTCTACATAGTGCTCGGGGTGCTCTACGAGAGCTATATCCACCCCATCACCATTCTTTCCACCCTGCCTTCGGCCGGGGTGGGCGCGGTGATAGCCCTGATGATCTCCGGTTCCGAGCTAGACGTCATAGCCGTTATCGGGATCATCCTGCTCATAGGCATCGTCAAGAAAAACGGCATCATGGTGGTGGACTTCGCCCTGGAGGCCGAGCGCAAGGAGGGCAAAGCGCCGGAGGAGGCCATCATGCAGGCCTGCCTGCTCCGTTTCAGGCCCATCATGATGACCACCATGGCCGCCCTCTTGGGGGCGTTGCCCCTGGCCCTGGGCGGCGGGGTGGGTTCGGAGCTGCGCCGGCCGCTGGGCATCTCCATCATCGGCGGCTTGGTCATAAGCCAGGCGCTTACCCTCTACACCACCCCGGTGATTTACCTCGCCTTCGATCGGCTGGCGCTTCGCCTGCGCCACCGCCGCGCCTCCTCGCCCGGAGCCGGCGAGAGCGCGGCCTAAGGGCCATGAGCTTTTCGTCCCACTTCATACACCGGCCGGTGGCCACCACCCTGCTGACCGTGGGGTTGATCCTGGCCGGCATCGTGGCCTTCCGCTTCCTGCCGGTCTCGCCCCTGCCGCGGGTCGACTTCCCGACCATCTCCATAACCGCCTCCTTGCCCGGCGCGGACCCCGAGACCATGGCCACCGCCGTGGCCGCGCCGTTGGAGCGGCAGTTCGGGCGGATCGCCGGCGTGGCGGAGATGACCTCCACCAGCTACCGCGGCGTGACCAGCATCACCTTGCAGTTCGACCTGGACCGCAACATCGACGGCGCGGCGCGCGACGTGCAGGCGGCCATCAACGCCGCTCGCGGGTTCATGCCCCCCGACATGCCCCGTAGCCCCACCTACCGCAAGATCAATCCCGCCGATGCGCCTGTGTTGATAATCGCCCTAACCTCCGAAGTTGTCACCCGGGCCAAAATGTACGACGTCGCCTCCACGGTGCTGCAGCAGAAGCTGTCACAGGTGCCGGGCGTCGGCCAGGTTTTCGTGGGCGGCGGCTCGCTGCCCGCCGTGCGCGTCAGCGTCAACCCCACCGCACTCAACAAGTATGGGATCAGCCTGGAGGATGTGCGCGGGATGCTGGCCAAAACCAGCGTCAACCTGCCCAAGGGGCAAGTCTGGGATCAGGACAACGTCTGGGAGATTCAGGCCAACGACCAGCTGAGCAAGGCGGAGGAGTACCTTCCCCTGGTGGTGGCCTACCGGTCCGGGGCGGCGGTGCGGCTGTCCGACGTGGCCCAGGTCGAGGACTCGGTGGAGGACCTGCGCGCCGGGGGCATGGTCAACGGCCGGCAGTCCATTCCCATAATTCTGTTCCGGCAGCCGGGCGCCAACATCATCGAAACCGTTGACGCCGTGCGCAGCCTGTTGCCGCAGCTGGAAGCCAGCCTGCCCAGCACCATCCAGCTGACGGTCGTTTCGGACCGCTCGCCGCCGATACGCGCCTCGCTGCGCGACGTGGAGATGGCATTGGCCATCTCCTGCGGACTGGTCATCTTGGTGGTGTTTCTATTCCTGCGCAATATTAGGGCCACAGTCATTCCCGGCCTGGCCATGGTGGCCTCTCTGGTGGGCACCTTCGGGGTCATGTACCTGTTAGATTACTCGCTCGACAACCTCTCCCTGATCGCCCTGACCATCGCAACCGGTTTCGTGGTCGATGACGCCATCGTGGTGTTGGAAAACATCACCAGGCACGTCGAGGGCGGCATGCCCCCCCTGCAGGCGGCCTTGCGGGGGGCGCGGGAGATTTCCTTCACGGTGCTCTCCATGAGCCTCTCGCTCATAGCGGTATTCATACCCATCCTGCTCATGGGCGGCATGGTGGGGAGACTCTTCCGCGAGTTCGCCGTGGTGCTCTCGGTGGCCATCATCGTCTCACTGGGACTTTCGCTCACCGCGACGCCCATGATGTGCGCCACCATGCTGATCGCGTCCGATCGCCACAGACATGGCCGGTTCTACCGGGCCAGCGAACGCGTATTCGACCTCATGCACGTCGCCTACGAGAAAAGCTTGGGCTGGGCGCTCAAGCATGCCCGGCTGATGCTTGGAGTCACTCTGGCCACCCTGGCCATGAGCATCTATCTCTACACCATCATTCCCAAGGGCTTTTTCCCACAGCAGGACAACGGACGCCTGGTGGGAATAATCCAGGCGTCCCAGGACATCTCCTTCCAGGCCATGTATCAAAAGCTGGTCGAAGTGGAGGAGATCATACGCGTAGATCCGGACGTGGACTTCGTGACCGGCTTCACGGGGGGCGGCGGAGGCGGCGGCTCCACCACCAACACCGCCCGCATGTTCATCGCGCTGAAGGATTTTAAGCTGCGCACGGAACCGGTAGACAAGGTCATCGCCCGGCTGCGGGGCAAGCTGGCCAAGATTCCCGGAGCCCCTACCTTCCTGCAACCTGTTCAGGAGTTGCGCATAGGGGGCCGGGCGAGCAACGCCCTGTACCAGTACACCATGCAAGGCGAGGACCTGTTCGAACTGAACGCCTGGGCTCCGCGGGTGCTGCAGAGGATGCGTTCCCTGCGCGAATTGGCCGACGTCAGCAGCGATCAGCAGGACCGGGGCCTGGAGGCTTCCCTGGAGATAGACCGGGACACCGCTTCCCGTCTGGGCATATCCCAACGTCTCATCGACAACATTTTGTACGACGCCTTCGGCCAGCGCCAGGTGACGATCTTCTACACCCTTCTCAATCAATATCACGTGGTGATGGAAGTGGAGCCGCGCCTTTGGCAGAATCCCGAAACCCTGGAAGACATCTTCGTACCGTCCGGCGCGGGCAAGATGGTCCCCCTGAGCGCCTTTAGCCGTTGGCAGACCTCACCCACCTCCCTGGCGGTCAACCATCAGGGGCAATTCCCCTCGATCACCATTTCCTTCAACCTGGCTCAAGGGGTGGCCCTGGGCCAGGCCGTGGCCGCCGTGGAGGCGGCCACCCGGGAGATGGGTTTGCCGGCCGGCCTGCGAGGGAAATTCCAGGGCACGGCCCAGGCCTTCACCGCCTCCCTGGCCAACCAGCCCTGGCTCATCCTGGCGGCCCTGCTGGCGGTGTACATCGTGCTGGGGGTGTTGTACGAGAGCTACATTCATCCCATCACCATTCTTTCCACCCTGCCCTCGGCGGGCATGGGCGCGGTGCTGGCGCTTTTGGTCTTCCGCACCGAACTGAGCATCATCGCGGTCATCGGCATAATTCTGCTCATTGGGATAGTAAAAAAGAACGGCATAATGATGATCGACTTCGCCCTGGACGCGGAACGGAACCAGGGAAAGAGCCCGCAGGAGGCCATCTTCCAGGCCTGCCTGCAAAGGTTCCGCCCCATCATGATGACCACCATGGCCGCCCTACTGGGCGCGCTGCCCCTCGCCCTGGGCACGGGCGTAGGCTCGGAATTACGCCGCCCTTTGGGCATCGCCATTATCGGCGGACTCATCATCAGCCAGGCGCTCACCCTGTTCACCACCCCCGTGGTCTACCTGCACATGGACCGGATGCGCATCTGGATGCAGGCCAGAAGACGGCGAGGACCCCGCTCCGCCGGAGGGGGCCCGGCCGCGGGCCGGGCAAACGTGTGAGCGAACGGTGGGGGCGGGCGTGGCCACGATTGAGAACCGGGATAGGAGGAACCAGCGGCATGGCTGTCGGGGCCGAAAGGCGGGAAAGGGGACCGGCGATGAACAACGACCGGCGTAAGGGGTCGCGGCTGTCAAGGCTGGCCGCTGCGGCGCTCGCCCTGGCGGCCACCAGCTTGGTCGCCTGCGGCGTCGGGCCGGATTACGTGAGGCCAACCACCGAGGTTCCGCCCGCCTACAAGGAGACTGCCAGCTGGAAGGTGGCGCGGCCCGCTGACACCGCCGCCAAGGGGCTTTGGTGGAGCGCCTTCGGTGACCCGGTGCTAGACGGCCTTCAGGCGCAGGTCAACCTCAACAACCAGAACATTGCCGCGGCAGAGGCCCGCTTGAGGCAGGCACGGGCCCAAATGCTGGCCTCGCGTGCCGGCTTCTTCCCTTCGCTCACGGCTGGAGCCTCCTACACCGAGGCTGTCCGATCCCAGAATTCGATTTCAGGCGGCAGCCTGTCCGGGGCGGAACTATCCGATCATCTGATAAATTTTCAAGTATCGTGGGAGTTGGACCTCTGGGGCAAAATCCGCCGCGGCGTGGAAGCCAGCGAGGCTTCGGCCCAGGCCAGCGCCTCGGACCTCGAAGCCGCCCGTTTGAGCGCCCAGGCCGATTTGTCCCAGGCCTATTTCCAACTGCGCGCCCTCGACTCCCAAACCCAGCTAATGGATCAGACCCTGGTCACCTATCGACAATTCCTGGAGCTGACCAAGAACCGCTACGCCGGCGGCCTGGCCTCCATGGCCGATGTGGCCCAGGCGGAGACCCAGCTGAAGAGCACCCAGGCCCAGAGCGTGGACCTGGGCATTCAGCGTGCCCAGTTGGAGCACGCGGTGGCCTTGCTTCTTGGCAAGCCGGCCAGCGGCTTTTCCCTACCCAGGCAGCCGTTGTCCGCCACCCTCCCCGTCATACCACCAGGCCTTCCCTCCCAACTCCTGGAGCGCCGGCCGGACGTGGCGGGGGCCGAGCGCAGGGTGGCCGCGGCCAACGCCCAGATCGGAGTAGCCAAGGCGGCATTCTTCCCCTCGCTCACCCTCTCCGCCGCCGGGGGTTACGAAAGCTCGCTTTTGGGCGATCTGCTGAAGTGGCCCAGCCGGTTCTGGTCGGTGGGACCTTCGCTGGCCCAATCGGTCTTCGATGCCGGCCTGCGCAGGGCCCAAGCCGAGGGCGCCCAGGCGGCCTATGACGCCACCGTAGCCACCTATCGTCAAACCGTGCTGACCGCCTTCAAGGAGGCCGAGGACAACATCGCCTCCCTGCGAATATTGGAGGAGGAGGCCAAGGTGCAGGCGGAGGCTCTGGCTGCCTCGCGACGGTCGGTGGAGATCACCACCAACCAGTACAAGGCGGGCGTGACGGGATACTTGAACGTGCTCACCGCCCAAACCGCGCTGTTGACCATAGAGCGCAACGCGGTGGACATCGCCGGGAGGCGCATGGTGGCCAGCGTGCTGCTGGTAAAGGCCCTGGGAGGGGGTTGGGGCGAAATCAAGGGCGGCCCGGCGCAATGAGCTTGATCGTACGCCCACGAGGCCGGACGTCCCGGTGGCGGGGCTCCTGGGGATTGCCCGGACTCCTTTCATGCCACAATATGCGATCAAGCCAGCCATGGCTTTGATCACCGGTCGGCAGGGCAAAACCAGGCTTTTGCCCGGCCGACATTGCACGGTCTCAATTAGCGCCCAAACTGATCGTTGGAACGCCAATTGGTGTCAACTCCGCCTTGGGGGTTGACCCTGGCAATCACCTGGCCGCAGGTCAGGCCAGGATCTGCTCTAGAGTACGGCGGACGATGTGTGCCAGGGCTTCCTTGTCGAGCCCGGGGTTGACGATGGCGCGGGTGGTAAGGCCGATGAAGAGCACCATCAGGACCTCCACCCTTGAATCCAGATCGCCTTCGGCCAGATAGGCGCTCCCCCGCGGGCTTTCCATCAGCAAGCCGCGCAGCCGGCTCCGGATTTCCCGGTCGGCCTCCCGGACCATGGCGGCCACCGTGGGGTTGCGTCCGGCCTCGGCCAACACCTCCAGCCTCATGGCCGCCTTGGGCATTTCCAGGAGTTCCTGTACGCTGCTGGACACGTGAGACAAAAGCGATACCAGGACATCGCCATCCTGGTTGGCGCTCTCGCTGATGTCGTTCAGGGCTATCTCCAGGTCTTGCTGGACGATGGCGTTGATGATCGCTTCCTTGTTTTCGAAGTAGTGATAGATATGCCCGGGGCTCATGCCCGCCTCTTTCGCAATCTCGACCATGCTGGCGCAATGGAACCCGCTATTCCGGAAGCATTCGCGAGCCGCTTCCAGAATTTGCAGCCTCCTGGCCTCGGCCCGGCTTGAGGAGGGCGGCTTATCGCACGATCCCCGGCGACAGGAAGCAACATTGCTGGCCTTGGAGTGCGAGGGACCAACCCGCTTGCCGGGTTTGCCCGCCCGCTGTTTCAAGCCCAGGTCAGCCACGGTGGATCATGCCTTTCCTCTCGAGTCGTTTCGGGCGCGGCGAGGCGGTAGCCGAACAGGTTTCAGCCGCTTCGGCGGGGAAGCTATTGCCCATGGTCGGTCAGCGCAGGGGCGGGGACCTTGGCCGCTGCTTGCCCAGCGACGGTGCCGTGGGATTCGGCCCCGCTGGCGCTGGTCTCCCGCCAACCCCCGCCAAGGGTCTTGTACAAGGTGACTAGGTTGGTCTGGCGGGACAGGCGCACGCTGATGAGGCTCTGTTGCGCGCCATAGGAGGAGCGCTGGGAGTCGAGGACCGAGAGATAGCTGTCCACGCCGCGCCGGAAGCGGGCCTCGGAGAGGCGGTAGCTCTCGCCGGTGGCTTCCACCAGGGCCCTCTGCGCCGCCATCTGCTCGGCCAAGGTGCCCCTTTGGGCCAAGGCATCGGCCACCTCCCGGAAGGCGGCCTGGATGGCCTTCTCGTATTGGGTCAGGGCGATATCGCGCTGGGCCTGGGCAGCCTCCAGGTTGGCCAGGTTGCGCCCGGCGTCGAAAATGGGCAGGTTTACCGTGGGCACAAAGTTCCAGTAGCCGCTGCCCGCCTTGAATAGCTGGTCGAGCTGGTTGCTGGCCGTGCCCCCGCCGCCGGTGAGGCTGATGCTGGGGAAAAAGCGGGCGCGGGCCGCCCCGATGTTGGCGTTGGCCGCCTTGAGCTGGTGCTCTGCCTGCATTATGTCCGGCCGCTGGACCAGGGTGAGAGACGGCAGACCCAGCGGGAGATTGGTGAAAGCGGAGACCGTGTCGCGTAAGCCCCGCGGCAGCAGCTCCAGGGACACCGGCCCGCCGGCCAGCAGGTTCAAGGCGTTGACGTCCTGAGCCACCTGGCTGGTGAAGCGGGCCACGTCCACTCTGGCCGACTCGACGCTGGTCTGAGCTTGGCGCAGGTCCAGGGCCGAGGATACCCCCACCTCGAAGCTGCGTTTGGTCAGTTCGTAGGATGCCCGCTGGCTGGCCAGGGTCTCCTCGGCCAGGCGCAGGCGGTCCTGGTCGGCGGCCAGGCTCAGGTAGGCCCCGGCCACCTCGGCCACTAAGCTGAGGCGGGCGGCGCGGGCGGCCTCCTCGGTGGAAAGGTACTGTTCAAGGGCCTGGTCCCGGAGGCTCCGCACTCGCCCAAAGAAATCCAGCTCATAGGCGCTGAAGCCCAAAGTGGCGCTGAATTGCCGGCTCACCATGGCGTCGCCGTTGGCGGAAAGGCTAGCCGGCAGGCGCTGGATATTGGCGTTGCCGATGGCGCCAATGCTTGGAAACAAGTCGGCCCGTTGGACCTGGTACAAAGCCCTGGCCTTTTCGATGTTGAGGGTGGCTAGGCGCAGGTCGCGGTTGTTGGCCAGGCTCAGCTCAAGCAGGCGGATGAGCTTGGGCTCGGTGAAGAACTGGCGCCAGCCGATGGCCGAGGCGAGGTCGCCGGAAGCGGTAGGGGCCGGCCCATAGGCCGGGCCGTCGGGCCAGGCTGCGGGCACCGGAGCGGTGGGACGGGCGTAGTCAGGGGCCAGGCTTTGGCAGCCCGGCAGCAGGGCCAGGGCCGCCAGCAGCGGCAGGATGATCTTGACCATGGTTTAGCGCTCCTCCTGGCCGATGGCGGGCGCGGCGGCCTTGGCGGCTTGAGGTAGCGCCTCCGGCGGACCGCCCGGCAACTTTTTGCCGCCAAACACGCGGCGCACCAGGACAAAGAACAGGGGCACGAAGATGATGCCCAGGACCGTGGCCGAGATCATGCCGCCCATGACCCCGGTGCCGATGGCGTTCTGGCTGCCGGAGCCGGCGCCGGTGCTGACGGCCAGGGGCAGGACGCCCAGTATGAAGGCCATGGAGGTCATCAGAATGGGCCTCAAGCGCAGGCGCGCGGCCTCCAGGGTGGCCTTGATCATATCCATGCCGCGTTCATGCAGGTCCTTGGCGAACTCCACGATTAGGATGGCGTTCTTGGCCGAGAGCCCGATGGTGGTCAGCAGTCCCACCTGGAAGTAGACATCGTTGGACATCCCGCGCAGGCCGGCAGAGAGCAGGGCTCCGATGACCCCCAATGGCACCACCAGGAGCACCGCGAAGGGGATGGACCAGCTTTCATACAGGGCGGCCAGGCACAGAAAGACCACCAGGGTGGAAAGGGCGTAGAGGGCCGGGGCCTGGGAGCCGGACAGGCGCTCTTCATAAGAAAGGCCCGTCCATTGGTAGCCGATGCCTGGCGGCAGCTTGGCGGCGATCTCCTCCACCGCACGCATGGCCTCGCCGGAGCTTTTGCCCGGCGCTGGCTGGCCCAGGATCTCCATAGAAGGCAGGCCGTTGTAGCGTTCCAGACGCGGCGAGCCATAGACCCAGTGGGCGGTGGCGAAGGCCGAGAAGGCCACCATCTCGCCCTTGGAGTTGCGCACGTACCACTTGTCGAGGTCTTGGGGCAGCATGCGCGCATCAGCCTCGCCCTGGATGTAGACTTTCTTGACCCGGCCCTTGTCGATGAAGTCGTTGACATAGGAGCCGCCCCAGGCGCTGGAAAGCACGGCGTTTATGTTGGCCAAGGAGATGCCCAGGGCCCCGGCCTTGGCCTGGTCGATATCAAGCTGGTACTGCGGAGTGTCCTCCTGGCCGTTGGGACGCACGCTCGTTAGCTCCGGGTGTTTGGCAGCCAGGCCCAGAAACTGGTTGCGCGCGGCCATGAGCGCCTCGTGGCCCAGGCCGGCCCGGTCCTGCAGCTGCACGTCGAAACCCTGAGACCGGCCCAGTTCGATCACCGCCGGCGGGGTGAAGGCGAAGACCAGGGCGTCCTTGATGCGTGAGAAGACTCCCATGGCCCGCCCGGCCACCACGTTGGCCCGCAGGTCGGACCGATCGCGCAGATCCCAGTCCTTGAGACCCACGAAGCCGACGCCCATGTTCTGGCCGTTGCCGGCGAAGCTGAACCCCGCCGCTGTGAAAAGGGACTTCACCGCCTTCTTCTCGTCTTCCAGGAAGTGCCTCTCCACCTCCTCGATCACCTTGAGGGTGCGGCCCTGGGTGGCGCCGGCGGGAAGCTGGATCACGGTGAACATGATGCCCTGGTCCTCGTCGGGCAAAAAGGCCGTGGGCATGCGCAGGAACAGTACCCCCATGGCCGCCAGGATCAGGCCGTAGACCGCCAGGGACCGCCGCCAGCGTCCCAGCATGTAGCCGGCCGCCGACTGATAGCTCTTGTTGCCCTGATCGAAGATGCGGTTGAACCAGCCGAAGAATCCCCGCTTGGGCTGATGGCTCTGGTCGTTGACGGGCTTGAGCATGGTGGCGCACAGGGCCGGGGTGAGGGTCAGGGCCACCAGCACGGAAAGCACCATGGCTGAGACGATGGTGATGGAGAATTGGCGATAGATGACGCCCGTGGAGCCGCCGAAAAAGGCCATGGGCACGAAGACCGCCGAGAGCACCATGGCGATGCCCACCAGTGCCCCGGTGATCTGGTCCATGGACTTGCGCGTGGCCTCCTTGGGCGAAAGCTTTTCCTCGCGCATGACGCGTTCGACGTTTTCCACCACCACGATGGCGTCGTCCACCAACAGGCCGATGGCCAGTACGGTGCCGAACATGGTCAGGGTGTTGATGGAATAGCCGAAGGCCGCCAGCACGGCGAAGGTGCCCAGGAGCACCACCGGCACGGCGATGGTGGGAATCAGGGTGGCCCGGAAGTTTTGCAGGAAGAGGTACATCACCAAAAAGACCAGGATGATGGCCTCGACCAAGGTCTTCACCACCTCGTTGATGGAGATGCGCACGAAGGGGGTGGTGTCGTAGGGGTAGACCACCCTCATGCCCGGGGGAAATATCTTGGAGAGATCGGACATGGTCCGGCGCACGGCGTCGGCGGTTTCCAGGGCGTTGGCCCCGGTGGTGAGCTTCACCGCCAGGCCGGCGGCCGGCTTGCCGTTGAAGCGCGATACAATGTCGTAGTTTTCGCTGCCCAGTTCGATCCTGGCCACATCGCGCAAACGCACCGCCGAGCCGTCGGTGTTGACCCTCAGCAGGATGTCGCCGAACTGCTCGATGGTTTGCAGGCGGCTCTGGGCCGAGATGGTGGCGTTGAGCTGCTGGCCTTCCACCGGAGGGGTGCCGCCCAACTGCCCGGCCGAGATCTGGGCGTTCTGGGCCTGTATGGCGGAGGAGATATCGGAGGGCATGAGCTTGTAGCTGTTCAGCTTGGCGGGGTCCAGCCAGATGCGCATGGCGTACTGGGAGCCGAAGAGGGTCACGTCCCCCACGCCGTCAACCCGGCTGAGCACGTCCAGCACGTGGGCGGCCACGTAGTCGGACAGGTCGATACGGCCCATGCTGCCGTCTTCGGAGTAGAAACCGATGACCATGAGAAAGCTGTCGGTGGTCTTTGCAACTTGCACGCCCTGCTTTTGCACCTCCTGGGGCAGCAGAGACATGGCCAGTTGCAGCTTGTTCTGCACCTGCACCTGGGCGATGTCCGGGTCGGTGCGGGCGTCGAAGGTCAGCTTGATGGTGGCGCTGCCGGAAGAGTCGCTGGTGGAGGCCATGTAGGCCAGATGATCGATGCCTTTCATCTTCTGCTCGATCACCTGGGTGACGGTGTCTTCCAAGGTCTTGGCTGAGGCCCCGGGGTAGGTGGCTGTGATCTGCACGGCCGTGGGGGCTATTTGCGGGTATTGGGCCACGGGCAGGATGCGGATGGCCAGCAGCCCGGCCAGCATGATGACCATGGCGATGACCCAAGCGAAAATGGGCCGGTCGATGAAGAAGCGCGCCATGAGTTTGGCCTTCTATTTCTGGTTGGCGTCGGGGCCGCCGTTGGCATTGGGAGCCGCCTTGGTCGCGTCCTCCGGGCCGCTGTTAACGCCGGGGGCCGCCTTGGCCGTGCCGCCGTGCCGCACCTTTTGCAGGCCCTCCACGATGACCCGCTCGCCGGCCTTGAGGCCGGAAGCCACCAGCCACATTTCGCCCATGGCCCGGCTGACCTCGATGACCCGCATCTGCACCCGGTTGTCCGGCTCCAGCACCAGCACCGTGGCCTCGCCCTTGTTGTTGCGGGTCACGCCTCGTTGCGGCACCAGGATGGCCTGTTCGTCGACCCCGGTCTCCAGGGTGGCGCGAACGTACATGCCCGGCAGCAGGTCCTGGTTGGGGTTGGGAAAGACGGCCCGCAGGGTGATGGCTCCGGTGCCCTGATCCACGGTGACCTCGGAAAATTGCAGACTGCCCTCCAGGGGGTAGGAGGTCCCATCCTCCAGGATAAGCTTGACCCTGGCCTTGCCCGCGCTCTTGAGCTGGCCGCTGGCCAGGTCGCGCTTCAGGCGCAGCAGCTCAGTGCTGGAGCGGGTGACATCGACGTATATGGGATTCAGCTGCTGGATGGTGGCCAGGCTGGCGGCCTGGTTGGCGGTGACCAAAGCGCCCTGGGTCACCGAGGAGCGCCCTATGCGGCCGGAGATGGGGGAGATTACCCGGGTGTAGTCCAGGTTTATCTGCGCCGTCTGCTGGGCCGCCTTGGCCGCGGCCACGTCGGCCTCGGCCTGCTTGAGGGCGGCGAAGGCGTCATCGTAGTTCTGCTGGCTTACGGCGTTGATGGCCACCAGATCCTTGTATCGCTCGGCCTTGAGCCGGGCGCTGAACAGGTTGGCCTCGGCCTTGGCCGCGGCGGCCTTGGCGCTGTCCAAGGCGGCCTGATAGGGAGCGGGGTCGATCTGGTAAAGGGCCTCGCCCGACTTGACGTCGGAGCCTTCCGTGAACAGCCGTTTCTTGATGATGCCCCCCACCTGGGGTCTTACCTCGGCAATCAGGTAGGCAGAGGTGCGGCCGGCCAGTTCGGTGTCGATTTTCACGCGCTGGGGAGCCAGAGTGACCACGCCCACCTCCGGCTCCATGGCCGGCGGGCTGCTGTTTTCGGCCTTGGGCCGGCTTTGCACCGTGAACATGGCGATGCCGCCCAACAACAATGCGCCGGCCACAGCCAGCACCGCAATCCGTTTTATACTCATTGCTGAACTCCTGGCGCGGAAATTCCGGACGGAGCCGATCCGCTGCATTCACCCAAGTGCCCCCGGCCTGGCGCGAGCAGGGGCCAAGCCGTCCCGGTTCGCGTCAATATTTCGAATGATCGTTCATTCTAACGGCGGGACGGAAAAGTGCAACTCGAGCCCGGCGGGTTGCCAAGAGCGACGAATTCCGCAACGCGCTCAGGGACCGCCGGCTCAGCGTCCCATCATCATGGGCATCACCAATGCGATCTGGGGGAAGATGGTCAGGATCAGGCAGACGGTTGCAATGGCGAAAAGGAAGGGCAGCGAGCCCTTGAATACGGTCTCCAGGGGCACATCCGGCATGACGCCGGCCACGGTGAAGACGTTGAGCCCCATGGGCGGAGTGATCAGGCCGGCCTCCATCATCAACACCGAGATTACCCCGAACCATATGGGGTGGAAGTCCAAGGTGGTCATGACCGGGAAGATGACCGGCATGGTCAATACCATCATGGAAATGGAATCCAGCAGGCAGCCCAGGAAAAGGTAGATCCCCGTCACCGCCGCCAGGACGACGTAGCGGCTGATGGCAAGGCCGGCGGCCCAGGCCGCCACCTGGGCCGGAATTGTGGACAGGGCCAGGAAGTAACTGAACACGCTGGCGCCCGCCACCAGGAAGAGCACCATGGCCGAGATGCGCAGGGAGTCCATCAGGCAGGCGGCGAGCTCTTTGAAGGTCACTCTGCGAGCGGCTATGACCCAGAGGAACATGATGGTGGCCCCCACGCCGGCAGCCTCGGTGGGGGTGAAGACCCCGAGGTAGATGCCGCCGATCACCACCAGGAAGAGGCTGAGGGCCCCCGCCACCCCGCGCGCCGCCTTGAATTTGTCGATAAGGCCGACGGGGTCCGGGCTGGCCGGGGCCAAGGCGGGATTGAGCTTTACCATCACGAGCACCGTGACGACGTAGGCGAGGGCCAGCAAGATGCCGGGCAGGATGCCCGAAACCAGGAGCTTGCCGATGGACTGCTCGGTGAGCATCCCGTAGACGATGAAGCCGATGCTGGGCGGAATCAGGAAGGCCAGGGTGCCGCCGGCGGCAACGCAGCCCGCGGCTAGCCTGGGGTCGTAGTGGAAGCGGCGCATCTCCGGGATGGCGATGGTGCCCATGGCCGCGGCCGAGGCCACCGAGGAGCCGCTGACCGCGGCGAAGCCCGCGCAAGCGGATATGGTCGCCAGACCAAGACCGCCGGGCAGCCGGCCCAGCCATTTGTCGAAGGTGGCGAAGAGTTGGGAAGTCATGCCCGAGCTGGTGCAGAATCCGCCCATGAGTATGAACAGCGGAATAACGGTGTAGGGATAGAAGGCGAAGGTCCCGTAGATGGTGCTGGCCACCACCGGCATGGCCGCTTCCGGGCTGGCCAGATAGGCGATTCCGGCCATGCCCACGAACATGCAGGCCAAGGCTATGGGCATGCCTAGAAAGAGCAACAAAAAAACCGCTACAATACCCAGAAGCCCCACCGTCACCGGCTCCATGGTCATGCCCTCCTAGCCCATACCCCGGTGGCCGGCGCTCATCGGCTTGCTGGGGGCGATACAAGCCGCCCGAGGACGCCTAGGAGGTCCAGCAGCAGCTCCAGGAAGAAGCAGCCTCCCGCCAAAGAAACCAGAAGGCGGAACGGACGCTGAGGTACGCGGAGCATGTCCGAGACGGTGGTCTGCTCCCAGGCGATAACCCAGCCTTGCCAAGCGATCACGAGCGTGATGGCCATGCTCATCAGGATGGTGAGAGCCTCCACGGCCAGGGCCGGCTTCGGGCCGAGCCTTTCCAGCAGCATGGTCACCCGCACATGGCCGCGCCTTTGGTGGGTGTAGGCCAGTCCGCTCAATACAAAGGCCACCAAGATGTAACTGGAAAGCTCGACGGCGCCAGGCACGGGCTTGTTCCATACGAAGCGTCCCACCACGTCGACTGTGGTCAAGAACATGAGCGGAAGCAACGCGAACATGCCCAGCCAGGCCAAGACATAGCTGAGCTTGTGGACGAACCGCCTGAAGTTGTGGGAGCCATCAATGCCGGTCATCTCTCATCGCCAACCTTGGCGGACGCCCGCCCATGCCACGAATGTCTACTTGTGCCACTCGGGCGGAAAGGCCTCGCAGGAGACGCCGTACTGTTCAGCTATATGATTGTAGAGTTCCACCGTCTGCTTGGAGGCCAACCCCTTGGAGTCAAGGTCGGCGGCCCATTTGCGGGTCTCCTCCTGGAACCTGGCGAACCAGCGCTTTTCTTCGGCCTTGGGCAGCTCGTAGATTTCCACGCCCTTCTCTTTTATCTCGGTGATCATCTCCTGGTAGGACTTCCGGTTCAGGCCGCCGGTGATGGCGAAGGGATTGCCAACGACCTCAAGAATGATGAGTTTCAAGTCCTCGGGGGTTTTGTCCCAGGCCTTTAGGTTCATTACGACGCCCTCGGTCACGCAACCGAAGGTGGCCATGACGCCGTGCTTGGCCACTTCATGGAGCTTGTAGGCCAAGACCAGGGGCGAACAGGTGACGATGCCGTCGATGGTGCCGGTCTCCATGGCCATGTAGACTTCGCCCAGGGGCATGAACACGGGCTCGGCGCCCAGGGCCTTGATGTAGTTGGTCTGGTGCCCGCCGGGGCTGCGGATCTTGAGCCCCTTCAAGTCCTCCATCGTGCGCGCGGGCTTCTTGGTCCAGATGAAGGCCTGGATGCAGCCATTGAGCTCCAGAACCTTGACGCCCTCGAACTCCTTGCGCATCCCCTGGTCCTTCTCATAGAGTTCGTTGCCGATCTTGGCCGCCACGTCCTTGCCGTCGACCCAGGTGGCCAGGGAGAGGGTGTCGGCCAGGGGGAAGCGGCCCGGGGTCCAGGTGGCGGTGAAATAGCCCATGTCCGACAGGCCCCTCCTGACAATGTCGAAATGCTCGGGGCCGGAACCCAGGGCGCCGCCGGCATACAGAGTGTAGGTGATGCGGCCGTTGCTCCGCTTTTTCAGCTCATTCAGCATGGGGATCCAAACGGTCTTCACCTCGCGGCTTGCCGGCGGGTGCCAGGTGCTGAATTTGATATGCATGTTGCCGCCCTCGGACTCCCGCGCCCAGACGCCGGCGGCCGAGAACAGAGCGGCTGTGAACACGACGGCCAAAAAAATGGCAAACACCCGGCGCATACTATCCTCCCTGTGGTTTGCATTTCAGGCCCGGCCGTTGATATTGGCTCAACGCGCTCGGGTGACTGATACGAGATCATTGCTCATCAGGGATTGGTAATCTTTGCTACAAGAATCATTAATGAGAAAAATTAATATATAGGTAATTAGAAACTTGGAAAAGATAAATTGGATACAAAAAGCAAATTCTGCCATATCGATATCACTTGATAAACATAATATGCGTTATGCCGGCCAAGCGATGCCAGGTTCGATGTAAGGCGCGGGGTAATGGCTGCGTCAGATTGGCGAAGGTGCCCACCCGATCCTGAAGCAGACAGCCCAGGCCAGTAGTTTGTGTCCCCAACGAGGCGGGACCCACGAATCGCCGGTGCAAGTCTAGCTACCGGGAAAGCCTAGGTCCGCAGACGATTCTTGAGTTCGCGGATCAAAGCCAGGCAGACCTGGTTGGCGTCTGCCACCAGGCCCACGTCGGCCATTTGCATCATGACCGCGTTGGGGTTCTTGTTGACCGCCACCAGGAAGGGATTGCCGCTGATGCCCGCGGTGTGCTGGATAGCGCCCGAAATACCGAAGGAAAAGAGCACTTGCGGCTTGATCTGCCGGCCGGCCTGGCCCACCAGCGCTCCATCCTCGGCCCAGTGCGCGTAGACCACCGGCCGGGTGGCGCCCACCTGGCCGTCCAACAGCCGGGCCAGTTCGTGCAGGTTGCGAAACTTTTTTTTGCTGCCCATGCCGCGCCCGCCGCATACCACCACCTCGGCGTTCTCCAAGGCCTGTTCCCGTGGTGGCAGGCGCTCGGATTTGACCAGACGGACCCTCTCGGGTGGAAGGTTCGGGGGCAGGTCCAGACGCTCGACGCGGGCGGCGCGGAGGTAATCGTGGGGCAATTCCTGGAAGGTGCCAGGGCGCACGGTGGCCATCTGGGGGCGGTGGCGAGGAATGACTATCTCGGCCAGAAGGTTGCCGCCGAAGCCGGGGGCTGTCTGCACCAGGAGGCCCTGCTCGTCTATGCGAAGGTCCACGCAATCGGCGGTGAGGCCGGTGTTCAGACGCTTGGCCGACCGGGCGGCCAGTTCGCGACCGAAGCTGGTGGCTCCCACCAGGATGATCTCAGGCCGGTGCTGACGGGCCAGATCCACCAGCAGGCCGGTGTAGGTCTCGCTCTGATAGACCTTGAGCGAGGGGTGATCTATGACCAGCACCGTGTCGGCCCCGTGGGCCACGTATTCGTCGATCCAGTCTTGCAGCTCGTGGCCGAAGAGCAGCACGCAGACTTGGCCGTCCATGGCGGCGGCCAGTTCCCGCGCTCGGGCGATGAGCTGGAGGGTGACCCGGTTCTGAAAGTAGTTGCGGTAGTCCCCGAAGACCCAAACCTGCTTTTGCGCCTCTTCCACGGCCTTTATCCCTCCAGGCCCAGGTCTTTGCGGATCAATCCGCCCAAACGGTCGCCGTAGCGGTCCAGGAGGTCCTGCACGTTTTTCTTGACCGCGCCCTTGAGCAGCACGCCTTTTTTTTGGGCGGTGGGGGAGTAGACTCTGAGCATGCTTCCGGCCGATCCGGCTGCGCCCATGCGGGAAGAGTCTGCGCCAAGCGCCTCGGCGTCCAGCACTCGCACCTGGGCTTGGGCAAAGGCCCTTTCCACCCCGCCCAGGGGCGTGTCCCGCGGCGTGAACTCCTGGGTGGTGACGGTCAGCAGGGCGGGCAGGGTCAACTCCAGGGTCTCCAGGAAGCCGTCGCTCACCCGGCGCGCGGTCAGGCGCTTGCCCTGGATTTGAATATCCTCGGCATCGCAAACGGCGGGCAGGTCCAGTTCCTCGGCCATCTGCGGGCCGACCTGGCCGGTCTCGCTGTCGGTGGTGTGGCAGCCCAGCAGCACTAGGTCGAAGTCCGGGCAAACGCGCTCGACCGCCCGGGCCAGGGTGTAGGAGGTGGCCAGGGTGTCGGCTCCGGCCAGGCGGGGGTCGCAGAGCAGGACCGCCTGGTCCGCGCCTAAGGCCAGGGCCTCGCGCAGGACCTCTTCGGCTTCGGGCGGGCCCATGCTGACGGCCATGACCGTGCCGCCATGTCGCTCCTTGATGCGCAGCCCGGCCTCCAGGGCGTGCTTGCAGGCCGGGTTCATCATGCCCTCGGAGGCCTCGCGCTTGAGCCGGCCGGTGCGGCTGTCCCAGGGCAACTCGGCGGCTTGGGGCACCTGCTTGATCAGAACCACCGTGTTCATGAGGACACCGGACGGCCGCCTGGCTGGGACAAGAGGCCGCGGGCGATGACAAGGCGCTGAATCTCGCTGGTCCCCTCGTAGATTTCGGTGACCTTGGCGTCGCGATACAGGCGCTCCACCTCATACTCCTTGCTGTAGCCGCAACCACCGTGAATCTGCACCGCCAGATTGGTGACCTCGCGCGCCACCCGCGAGCAGAAGAGCTTGGCCATGGCCGCCTCGACGGTGAAGGGCCGTCCGGCGTCCTTGAGCGAGCAGGCGCGGTATAGCAGAAGCCGTCCGGCTTCCACCTCGGTGGCCATGTCGGCCAGGTAGTTTTGGATGGTCTGGAAGCCGGCGATGGCCCGGCCGAACTGCTGCCGCTCCTTGGCGTAGCGCAAGGCGGCCTCCAAGGCTCCCTGGGCCAGGCCCAAGGCCTGGGCGGCGATGCCCAAGCGGCCGGTGTCCAGAGCGGTGAGTCCGATCTTTAGGCCGTCCCCGGGTCGGCCCAGAAGGTTGGCCGCCGGCACCCGGCAATCCTCCAGGAACAGCGAGGAGACCGGGTTGCAGCGCATGCCGGCAAGCTCCTCGATCTCCCCGACCTGAAAGCCCGGACGCTCGCTTTCCACCAGAAAGACGCTGGCCGCCCGTTGATTCGCGCCTGGCTCGGTGACGGCGAAGATCAAGGCCAGGCCGCATACCCCGCCGTTGGTCACGAAAATCTTGGTGCCGTTGATGAGGTAGTCCTGGCCCCCGACCGGCCGCAGGGCCACGGCCATGGTCTCCACCCCGCTGGCGTCGGAGCCGGCGTTGGCTTCGGTAAGGCAGAAGGCTCCGATGCGCTTGCCCGAGCATAGATCAGGGGCCAGCCGCTTGATCTGCTCCGAGTTGCCAAAGCGCAGCAGCGGGTAAAGGGCCACGCTGTTGTGCACCGATACGCATAGTCCCACTCCCGCCGATACCCGGGACAATTCCTCGACGACCACGGCATAGCTGATCGTGTCCAGCCCCGCTCCTCCCAAATCCAGGGGAGCCTGCAGGCCGAAATATTGCAGGGCGCGCATCTTCTCTACCGCTTCCCAGGGAAAGCGCGCCTCGTGATCAATCTCGGCGGCGATGGGCCCCAGCACGCCTTCGGCGAACTCGCGCACAGTCTTGCGTAGGAGTTTGTGCTTCAGGCAGGGGTTGAGCTCCAAAGGGCGCTCCTTTCGAACCCTAAAAAAGGGCAGACAAAATACGCAGGCCAACCGGCCTGATGCCGATCACCAAGCTTAACCAAGGACCAATGCGCCGTCCACGAAATTTGGCCAAGGCCTGGACCAGGGCGGGTCAATGAGAGCCGGACGCTCAGGAAAGTGCTGCAAAGGACCGCCAAATCCTGGTAGGTTAATAATTACCCCTGATGAAATCGGACCGCGTATTAATGGGCGGCCTGATATGGACCCAGAGCCTTTCAAGGCGATCGATCCTTTTGGCGAAAGAGCACAAGGGATCAGAGCAGCGGCCTTCACCCTCCATCGTTGCCAAAGGCGGCGAGGCGATTCATGAAAAGGGGCTTGATCTTTTCCAGCGGGCTGAGACCTTGGCGACGCGCTGTGCGCCGGCCGAAAAGCTGGTTTCTCCAAAGGCATCATGGGCCTCCTGGCGGAGCAGGACCGGACGGGTCGCAAAGCTCGGGCGGGAAACTCTATCGCGCCGTATTCCGTGACCTGCCTGACGCCTTGTTCGTGATGGATGAACAGACCACGCTACTGGCGGTCAATCCCGCCGCGTTGCACCTGTTTGGCTACCGCGAATCAGAGTTGGCTGGCAAACGGCTGCTGGACCTCGCAAGCCCTGAACAACACGCGCAGATCCTTAGATTGATCGATGAAGTCCGGGGAGCCGGATTTTCCCAGTGCGAGGCCGAGGGCGTGCGTCGGGACGGCGGCACCTTCAACGCCATGGTCAACGGGGCGCGCATCAGCTTCGGGGGCCGGCCCTGTTACCTGGTCGTAGCGCGCGAGGTGACAGAGAACAAGCTGGCCGACCATGCCTTGCGTGAAAGCGAGGAGCGCCTGCGCCTGCTGGCCGACAACCTGCCCAACGCCATGGTTTACCAAATCGTCGCTCTGCCCGACGGCAGTCGGCATTTCACGTATGTAGGGCGTAACGTGGAGCGCCTCAACGAGGTCAGCGCCGCGGATGTCCTGGCCGACCCCGACAAGCTCTATTCTCAAATTGTGCCGGAGGGCCTGCCGGATTTTTTGGCCGCCGAGGAAGAAGCCCTGCGGGACATGGGCACCTTTCACCACGAGATTGAATGCCGGCTGCCCAGCGGTCGCCGGCGTTGGTTCGATTTGGCCTCCACCCCGCGCAAGCTGCCCGACGGCGGCATTCTGTGGGATGGCGTGCAGGTGGACATCACAGAGCGCAAACAGGCCGAGGAACGGATGCGCCGCAGTGAGGATCGTTTTCGGTCAAGCTTCCACAATGCTCCGGTGGGCATGGCCACCCTGGATTCCCGGGGATGCTTCCTGGATGTAAATGCCCAGGTTTGCAAGATACTGGGATACACTCCCGATGAAATGATCGGCAAGCCCTTCAACGGCTTCACCCATCCCGAGGATCGCGCCGGAGGCATTGAACGCTGGCGGGAGCTTCTGAATCACGAGGCCGAGGTCAACCAGGCCGAAAAGCGTTACCTGCACAAGAACGGGCGGGTGGTTTGGGTCATCGTGAGCAACACCCTGTTTCGCGATGAGGCGGGAAAGCCACTTTTTTTCTTGAGCCACATGGTAGACATCAGCGACCGCAAGAACGCCGAGGAGGCCCTCCGGAACGAGCAGGGCAGGTTGCATGCCATCTTGCAGGCCAACCCCGATCCGGTGGTGGTCTATGACAACCAGGGCATTATCCAGTTCCTGAATCCGGCTTTCGCCAAGGTGTTCGGATGGACCCTGGACGAAGTCAAGGACCGGTGCATTCCCTTCGTGCCGGATGAATACGCCCACCCCACCATGGGATTGATAAGGAAGCTTTTCGAAACAGGCAAATCGGTGACGGTGGAGACCAAGCGGCTTACCAAGGGAGGCAAGGTGCTGGACGTGTTCCTCAGCGCGGCGGCAGTCCGCGACTCCGCAGGGGATTGCATCGGCATGGTCGTGGACTTGCAGGATATCACCGAGCGCAAGGCCTTGGAGGCCAAGCTCCTGCAGGCGCAGAAAATGGAGGCTCTGGGGACCTTGGCCGGGGGAATAGCCCACGACTTCAATAATATTTTGCAGGCGATCGCCGGTTATACTCAGTTGTTGCAAGTCGA
>JAJZPI010000031.1:25631-29392 GCA_021811275.1 Deltaproteobacteria bacterium | reverse complement strand
ATCCTCTTTGCCAACCACGCCCTGCGCCAGCCCGACGGCGCCGATCTGGCCGCCAAGTTCATTACCTTCGTGGCCTCGCCAGCCGGGCAGAAGATCATCGGGACCTACGGCGAGCAAGAATACGGCGAGGGGCTCTACAACGACGCCGCCTACGCCAAACAGTACGACGACTAGTACAACTAGCGTTCAAACAAGTAGTTTGCGCTAATTAGGTACGCGTGCCATGGATCCACCCCATCCAACAAGTTGGCTGGGGACCCCGGGGATCCACCCCATCCAACAAGTTGGCTGGGGACCCCGGGGGATGGCCCGCGGAGCGCGCAAGCGCTCGCGCGGCAAGAGAAAAGAGGTCCCGCCCTCTCCGGGCGGGGCCTCGGTTTTTTGGCCCGGGTCCTGGCTAGGCGGCGGAGATGCCCGCCAGCTCCGCAAACTCACTCTCGTCCAGCACTTCCTTTTCCAATAGCCGCGCGGCCACCTTCTCCATCACCTGCCGGTGATCCGTGAGCAGCTGCTCAACGCGGTCCTCCTGCACCTGCAGAAGCTGGCGCAGCTCCTGGTCCAGGGCCGCGGCGGTGGCCTCGCTGAACTCGTTGGGAGGCTGGGCCAGGCTGCCGTCCTGGGGCAGGAAGATGGGCTGGGTGCGGCGGGTGTAGGTCACCGGGCCCAGGGTGTCGCCCATGCCGTACTGGGTCAGCATGGCCCGCGCCATGTCCGTGGCCCGTTGCAGGTCGTTGGCCGCCCCGGTGCTGACCTCGCCGAATACCAGGCGCTCGGCCACCCGCCCGCCCAACAGTACATCGATGCGGGCCAGAAGCTCGGCCTTGCCCATGAGGTAGCGGTCCTCGGTGGGGCGCTGCTCGGTGTAGCCCAGGGCGGCGATGCCCCGGGGGATGATGCTGATCTTGTGCACCTTGTCGGTCAGGGGGGTGAAAGCCGCCACCAAGGCGTGGCCGGTTTCGTGGTGGGCCACGATCCGTTTCTCGCGCTCGTTGATGACCCGGTTCTTCTTCTCCAGGCCACCCACGATGCGGTCCACCGCCGCCTCCAAGTCAGCCATGGTGACCTCGTCGCGTCCGGCCCGGGCGGCCAGGAGCGCGCCCTCGTTCAAGATGTTCTCCAAGTCGGCACCCGATAGCCCAGGGGTGCGCTGGGCCAGCACGGTCAGGTCCACGTCGTCTGCCATGGTGATGCGTTGGGCGTGAACCTTCAGGATGGCCACACGGCCGTTCAGGTCGGGCTTGTCCACCAGCACGTGGCGGTCGAAGCGTCCGGCGCGTAAAAGCGCCGGGTCCAGTATCTCCGGCCGGTTGGTGGCGGCCATGATGATCACCCCCACGCGGGGGTCGAAGCCGTCCATCTCCACCAAGAGCTGTTGCAGGGTCTGCTCGCGCTCGTCGTGGCCTCCGATTACGTTGACCCCCCGGGCCTTGCCCAGGGCGTCAAGCTCGTCGATGAAGATGATGCAGGGCGCCTTCTGCTTGGCCTGGGCGAAAAGCTCGCGCACCCGCGCCGCGCCCACGCCCACGAACAGCTCCACGAACTCCGAACCGCTGATGGAGAAGAAAGGCACCTGGGCCTCGCCGGCCACGGCCCGGGCCAGCAGAGTCTTGCCCGTGCCGGGAGGGCCCACCAAAAGCACGCCCTTGGGCAGACGCCCGCCCAGGCGTGAGAACTTCTCAGGCTCCTTGAGGAAGGTGACCACCTCCTCCAACTCCTCCTTGGCCTCGTCCACCCCGGCCACGTCATCGAAACGGGTTGGGATATCCTCCTGGGCGTAGACCTTGGCCCGGCTGGAGCCGAACTGCATCACCCCGGCGCCGGGGCCCATGCGCTTCATCATGAAATACCAGATGCCCACGAAGAGCAGAATGGGGATGACCCAGGACATGAGGCTGCGCAGGAAGGCCGACTCCACCTCGCCCCTGAACTTTACGCTGTGCCCCTCCAGTTCCTTGGCCAGCTCCGGGTTGACCTTGACCGTGGTGAAGGACTTCTCGGCGCCCTTTTCGTCCAGGTACGTTCCGCTTATGAACTGGTCGCCGATGGCGATCTCCTTGACCTTGTCCTGGCGAAGGTTGGTCAGAAACTCGCTGTAGGCCAATTTGGTGGGGGCGGTGTAGTTGTAGATCATATTGTTCAGGATGAATACAAACCATATCCCCAGCAGGACGTACCATAGCGAAAATTTGTGGTGCTTTTCCAAATCGGCCATCCTTCCGCGCCCGCCATGCCCGCGAGCCGAGCGGCGGCTTGAATTTGAACTTCGTGCCATATGATTGTAACCACCGCGCCTTTCGAACACAACCACGAGCCACGATGTCCGCGCCAGCGCGAGGCTCGGCCCGGCCCAGGCCTTGTCCGCTAATTGGTAATGATTATATTTTAAACGAAAAGACCGCTAGTCCCACGAAGGGAGGTGGCAACTATGTACGAGCTTATTCCCATTACCGGACTGAGAGGTATCCGCCGCGAGGTGGATGATGCATGGAAACGCTTCTTCGGCGGCGCGTTGATTCCTTTGGAACGCGAGGAAACCGGGTTCGTGCCCTCGGTGGACTTCAAGGAGACAGAAAAGGCCTATGAGGTTGCCGCCGAGGTGCCGGGGCTGAAGCCCGAGGAGATCGAGGTCACGCTCTCCGGCGACCTCTTGACCATCAAGGGCGAAAAGTGCGAGGAGCGCGTGGAAAAGGAGGGTGAGTACCACCTGGTCGAGCGTCGCTTCGGCAGCTTCTACCGCAGCTTCCGCCTGCCGGAGGAGGTCGAGCGCGAAAGGCTGGAGGCCGTACACAAGGACGGGGTGCTGCGTATAACCCTGCCCAAGGCCGGCAAGGAGGAGCCCACCAAGGTGGAGGTGAAGGGCGGATGAAACCGCTTCGCCCAAGCCGGCTAGGCAATTGACGTGAGCGCGGCCCGCTCCCCGCGAGGGGGGCGGGCCGATGGTTTTTGGCTCCGCCAGGATTCCAATCCAATCAACTAGCTAGGATTTAACGGCAAATGCCCCCACTCTTTCGAGGGGCCCCTTGACAGGCCGGGAGGCGGAATTAACTTGAAGGCAAGGACGCCCAATTAACTCAAGGGTCAAGGAGGGAGAGCGATGTTTGAGTTGATGCCTTTTACCGGAAGGGGAAGGTCCGTGAATCGGTTGCGCAGGGACATGGATGATCTCTGGAGCCGCTTCTTCGACGACTCCAGCTTGCCCCTGATACCCCAGACCGAGGGTCCGGCCTTCATCCCCACGGTCAATGTCAAGGAGACCGACAACGCCCTTGAGGTGACCGCTGAGGTGCCCGGCCTGAAACCCGAGGAGATAGAGGTCAACCTCACGGGGAACATCCTTACCCTCAAGGGGGAAAAGAAGGAGGAGAAGGAGGAGAGCAAGGGCAGCTACCACCTGGTCGAACGCCGTTTCGGATCCTTCCAGCGCAGCTTCCGCCTGCCGATGGACTTGGACCGCGCCAAGGTCCAGGCAAAGCACAAGGATGGCGTCCTGACCATCACCCTGCCCAAGGCCGCCAAGGAGACCAGCACCGCCATCAAGGTCGAGAGCTGAGCAACCGGCGGCAGGGTTCAAGCCCTGAACAGGCCCGGTCCGCGCAAGCGGCCGGGCCTTTGCGTTGCCCGCCAAGCCGGCGGATATGGAAAGAAGGGCTCAGGCGCGATGGAACCCGCCGCCAGCCGGAGGGGTGGGGGCCCGGCGCCGGCCGGATGTGGCAGGGCCAAGGATCGCGATCTGTTACTGCCCGGTGGGAGGGGGGGAAACG
>JAJZPI010000031.1:0-25621 GCA_021811275.1 Deltaproteobacteria bacterium | reverse complement strand
GAGGCCGGCGGCGGCGTTTCTTGGCGGCCGCTGGCTCGCCCGCCGGTGCGCTCGCCTCGGGGGCGACGCTCGCCTCGGGGGCGACGCTCGCCTCGGGAGGGGCGCTCGCCCCGGGGGGGGCGCCGGTAGCTGAGTCGGGAGGCTTGGATCTGCCGCGGGAACCGCGCGGGGCGTCGCCGTAAGAGTCCCGGCCGCCTTCGCGGCGGGCGCGCGAGGAAGATCTGTCGCCCCGCTCGCCCCGGCCGCGGCCGTATTCCCGGCGCGAGGAACCGGCGCGGGATTCGCCCTCACGGTCGGCCATGCGGCGGCGGTAGCTGTAGACACCTGCCTTATCGGGCTTGAACAGCTCCTCCTCGGCCCAGGCCACGGGAATCTTCTGGCCCAGGTATTGTTCCACGTAAGGCAGGTGGCAGGCGTATTCGTCGCAGCAGATGGTGATGGCCTTGCCCACCGCCCCGGCCCTGGCCGTGCGGCCAACCCGGTGCACGTAATCCTCGGGATCGGCGGGCACGTCGAAGTTGATGACATGACTGACATCGTCGATGTGCAGCCCGCGGGCGGCCACGTTGGTGGCCACCAGGATCTTCAGCTCGTCATCCTTGAAGCGCTGGAGAAGGCTCATGCGCTTGCGCTGGTCCAGACGGCCGGAGATGCCGTCGGCGGGCAGGCCGTTGCCCTGAAGCTTGAAGGTCAGCCAATCCACGCCATGGCGGGTATTGGTGAAGATCATCACCCGCGTCCAGGGCTCGCGCTCCAGGATGCCTAGGAGCAGGTTGAGCTTCTCGTTTTTACTGCAGTGATAGAGTTCCTGGCTGACCTGCTCCACGGTGCGGGTCTCGCGGGCGACAGTCACCTCCTGGGGCAGGTTCATGTACTCGTAGGTGAGCTCCAGCACCCGCCAGCCTAGGGTGGCGGAAAAGAGCATGGACTGGCGGCGATCGTAGGACGGCAGCCTTTTCAGTATCCAACGCAGGTCGGCGATGAAGCCCAGGTCGAAGAGGCGGTCGGCCTCGTCGATGACCAAATAGCGCACCTGGCGCACGTCCAAGGTCTTCTGTTTCATGTAGTCGATGAGCCGGCCCGGAGTGCCCACCACCAAATCCACGCCCTCGCGCAGGGCGCGCGCCTGCTTGCCGTAGTCCACTCCCCCGAAGACCACCCCCAGCTTGAAACCTGTGTGGCGGCCGATGGACTCGGCATCGGCGTGAATCTGCATTGCCAGCTCGCGGGTGGGGGCGATGATCAGGGCGCGCGGAACCGGAGGGTCGTGCCGCTCCTCCTTAAGCATATGGGCCAGAATGGGCACCAGGAAGGCCGCCGTTTTGCCGGTGCCGGTCTGGGCCTGGCCCGCCACGTCGCGGCCGGCCAAGCCCAAGGGTATGGCCTGCTCCTGAATGGGGGTGCAGCGGGTGTAGCCGGAGTCGGCCAGACCTTGCACTAGTTGCTGGGGCAGATCGAAGTCGGCGAAGGACCGGCCGTTGGCCAGGGAGGCGTTTACCTCCGGGTCGGGCGGCGGCGTGGTCTGGGGAAGCTGTTCATCACTCATTTAAATTGGTGCTAACTCATCACGATCTTGGGGTAATAACAAATATGCCAGTATTCCGCGCGGATGATGGTGCCGCGAAAAAGGCTGGGAACGAAAACGGCGCGGTCCAAGGGAGGGCAAGCTGGGAGGCCGGTCTTGCGCTGGCGCACGCCTCCGGAACATGCGCGATCGGCCCGGCCCGGCAAGCGCCGGTCCGGGCCGACGATTTTCAATTGGTGGCGGACCGAGACTTTTCCCGGTGCACCTTGCACAAATCACCGACCGAGCAGTCAAAGGCCGGCGAGGTGTAGACCAGCGCGCCATCCAAGAAATACACCCAGTGCGGCTCGGCCTTGGCCCTGGTCCAAACGATCTCCGACAGGCCGGCGGTGGCCATGGCGGTGGCAAAGCGGGGCACGGCCTCGCTGGGGCAGAGCGGCGTGTTGGGCACCATCTCGTATTGCCAGACCTCGTAGTCCTGGTCATGGCCGGCGAAACGCACGAACTCCACCTTTTCGGGGTTGCCCAGGGTCTGGGCGACCTGCTCCTGTTTCATGCCCACTTCGATCTTGGCGAACTGCTCTTTGGCCCCGGCCACGCAACCGGCCAGGCCGGCCAACACCAGGCAGACCGCCAAAGCAACCAACTTCGAGCGCATAGCCCCTCTCTCCACCCGTTGGTGAAACACTTGGCCCTCCATGCCTGGGCCATAACCGACCCCGTGGCCCGCGCCCATCGGCCAGCCCAACAGGGCGGACACAACCGCCGGAGATATACGTCCTCAACTATACCACCGGTTGCCCTTTTTACTAAGGGACGGCGGGCACTAAATTTCAACCTGGGTTCAGGCCTCCGGCAGTTGGCAAGGCCGCACCACCATCACCGAGCAGGGAGCGCGCCGCACCAGGCGCGCGGCCACCGAGCCGAAGAGCACCCCGGCCAGGCCGGTGAGGCCGGTGGAGCCGACCACCAGGAGGTCCACGCCCGCCTCGGTGCATACCCGCATGATTTCACGCACGGGATCCCCCTCCAAGACCACCGCCTCGGCCGAAAGGCCCTGGCAGCGTCCCAGGTAGCGGTTCTCCATCTCCTGGCGGGCTGCCTGATCCAGGTTCTTGCCCAGGCGCAGGGTGACTTCGCTGACCATCATGTCATCGAGCAGCGGGGTGGGGGTGATTAGCGGCGGAATGACATGAATCACCGATAGCCTGGCCTGGTGCTGGCGCGCCAGGGCCAGGGCTGTTTCGAAGGCCAGGTCCGCGCCGGCGGAGAGGTCGGTGGCCAGGGCGATATGTCGGTAGGCCATGATTGTCCCCCCTCTTAAGGCTTGGGCGCGTTGGTGAGCAGGAACTTCAGATCATCGTCGAAGAAGGTGACGCCGGCGCCGGCGAAGAACTGGTTGCTGTCGCCGTCGGCCAGGAAGTCGTCCACGCCGGCGGTGACGAAGAAGTATTTCCAGAAGCTGTAGTCCACCGCCGCGCGCAGGTGCGGCTTTTCCTCCACCCTGAAGTCATAGGCCTCGAAGGTCAGCTTGAGGTTGTCCTTCCAAAGGTTGTAGTCCAGCCCGAAGCCGCCGGTGGAGGACAGGAGCCCGGCCCGCACCGTGAGGTCGCCGAAGCTCTTGCCTATCTGGGCGTTGAACTTCAGAGTGTCCTTGTCGATGGTCACTTCCTTGTCGGTGGTCTGCCAGCTCTGCCCGCCCACGTAGTGGGTGGTGGTGGTGGTCTTCTCGGTACGCCGGCCCACGGGGTCGTCCACCACGCCCAGCAGGTAGAACTTGTCGGCCTTGGGCTGCAGGCGCAGGTTCAGGGTGCTGCGCAGGGCCGAATCGTTGAACATGAATTCGCCTCGGTAGTCCACGTTGACCCGCCAGGCGTCGGCCCGGGTGAGGTAGTCGTTGATGCCGGTCAGGGCCTCGTCGATTTTGGTGACCGTGGAGTCGTCGTTCACCAGCTTGCCAATGGTGCCCTTGCCCTCGTCGATCTTCTTGGCGATCTGCTTGAGCGAGCCGAGAGTGGCGTTCAGGTCCTCCACGGTACGGCGCTCATTGACCAGGGCCCCCAGGGAGCCCTCACCCCGGTCCACCTTTTCGATGACCGAAGACAGGCCGTTAATGGTGCGGCCCAGCTGGTCGCTGATGGCCAGGAAGTTCTGGATGGTGGTAGACAGGGCCTTTTTGTTCTCGCCGCTTACCTGGGCCAGGTCGGCGGTGAATTTGTCCACGTTCTCCACCACCCGGTTCAGGCGGTCCTGGTTGTCGGCCACCACCACCTTGAGCGAGGCGGTCAGCTCGCGCAGGTTGGACAGGGATTCCTTGATGTTCTGCTGGCTGTCCGGGGAGGCCACGCTGACCTTGAGCGAAGCGGTGATGTCCTTGACGTCCTCGGCGATGGCCCCCACCCGCGCCATGACCTGGTCCAGGTCCTCGGGAGTGGTGGCCTTGGTCATCTGCTCGCCCTCCTTGAGCAGGGGCGCGCCGGGGCTACCCGCCTCCACGGCCACGAACTTGTCGCCCAGAACACCCCGCGTGCGAATGGAGGCGGCGCTGTCGGCGGCCAGTTTCACCTCGGGCCGTATGCGGAAGCTGAGCTTGGCCCGCCCGCGGTCCAGCTCGATCTTGTCCACCAGGCCGATCTGGATGCCGGCCATCTCCACGGGGGCGTTCTTCTTCAGGCCGGTGGCGTTGTCGAATACCGCCCAGACCCGATAGCCGGGGGCCTCCGCGAATTGAAATTTGCCCAGGCGGATGGTCATGTAGGCCAGGACCGCGATCCCGACCATCACGAAAATTCCCACCCTGGCCTCCGTGGAAAAACCGGCCATGCTGCCTCCGTCCGGTTCCTATCGTTCCTTAGTATAAATCAGACCCGGCCTAGGCCGAACCTATAAAACCTCGATGGGGCCCTCGGCGCGGCCGTGAATGAACTGCTGCACCACCGGGTTCTCGCTGAGTTTCAGCTCCTCCGGCGGCCCGCTGGCTATGATGCGTCCCTGGTAGAGCATGGCGATCTGGTCGGCCATGGCGAAGGCCCCGGCGATGTCGTGGCTGATGACCACGCTGGTGATGCCCAGGCGCTGGCCCGTCTCCTTGATGAGGCGATTGATGGCGTCGGTGAGCAGGGGGTCCAGGCCGGTGGTGGGCTCGTCGTAGAGCATTATCTCCGGCTCCAGGGCGATGGCCCGGGCCAGGCCGGCTCTTTTGCGCATGCCCCCGCTGAGCTCGTTGGGCATCTTCTCCTCGACCCCGGAGAGCCCCACCAGGGCCAGCTTTTCGGCCACCAGCCGCCGCAACTGCTCCCCCCCCAGCCTGGCGTGCTCCCGGATGGGAAAGGCCACATTGTCCCCCACGTTCATGGAGTCGAACAGGGCCGCGTCCTGGAAGAGCATGCCGAAGCGCCGGCGCAGGCCGTTGAGGTCGTGGTCGTCCATCCGGGTGATGTCCTGGCCGCCCACCAGCACCTGGCCGGAGTCGGGCTTGATCAGGCCGATGATGTGCTTCAACAGCACGCTCTTGCCGCTGCCCGAGCGGCCGATGATGACCGTGATCTTGCCCTGGGGCACGGCCAGGGAAAGTCCGTCGAGCACCTTTTGGCGCTTGAAGGACTTGTGCAGGTCCTTGAGTTCGATGATGTCGCCGTTTCCCGCCATGGCCTAGAACATTATCGCGGTCAGGAAATAATCGCTGCCCAGGATGAGCACGCTGGCCAACACCACCGACTCGGTGGTGGCCCGGCCCACGCCTTCGGCCCCGCCGCTGGTGTAAAAACCCTTGTAGCAGCCGACGATGGACATTATCAGGCCGAAGAAGGAGGCCTTGATCAGGCCCATGCTGATGTCGGAGAACTCCACGTACTCGATGATCTTGGCGATGAAAATTCCGGAGTTGATGCCCAGAAGGTGCACGCCCACCACATAACCGCCCACGATGCCCACGTAGTCGGCGATGATGGTCAGCACGGGCAGCATGAGTATGGAGGCCACCACCCGGGGAGCCACCAGGTATTGGATGGGGTTGACGGCCATGACGTAGAGGGCGTCGATCTGTTCGGTGACCCGCATGGTGCCCAGCTCTGCGGCCATGGCGCTGCCGGCCCGCCCGGTGACCATCAGGGAGGTGAGCACCGGCCCCAGTTCGCGGGCCAGCGCCAGGGCCACGGTGGAGCCCACCAGGCTTTCGGCCCCGAAGAGCGAGAAGCCGTGATAGCTTTGCAGGGCAAATACCGCGCCGGTGAAGATGCCGGTCAGGAGCGTCACGTTCAGGGAGCGGACGCCCACGAACTCCATCTGCTTGAAGATCAGGCGCAAGCGCAGGGGCGGGCGCAGCAGCCACAGGCAGGTCTGGATGAGCAGGAGCAGAATCTCCCCCGCCTCCTCCAGGGCTCTGAGCACCAAACGCCCGAGGGCCTCCAAGGGCCTGGTCAAGAACACGCGCTCGGCCTCCTGTGCTAGCCGGACCAAAATGCCTAGGGTTCACGAACCACTATAGAGTGGCCCTCCCCAACCGTCAAGAAACGAAGCCATGCGGATCATCCGGTGTTCCCGAGCCTCCCGCCCGCTGTCCCGCCCCCAGTTGACGAAGCACCCATACCTTGCTAGGTTTATGCCTGCCGGGGGGTGTCGCTGTTGGCTGAGAGCCCCGTCCGCCGTGAAACGCGGGGCAACCCCTTGAACCTGATCCGGGTAATGCCGGCGAAGGGAACGGCTGGACAGACAAGCCGCCTCCTGGAGGCCCCGTGTTTTTCCAGACCGCCCGGCCGGGCGGTTTTCCTTTTGGGAGCTTGACCATCATGCCCATGGCGCGGCTGCTCATCATAGCCGGCTCGGACTCGGGCGGAGGAGCCGGCATCCAGGCCGACTTGAAGGCCGCCGCCGCCCTGGGCGTCCACGGCATGACCGTGATCACCGCGCTCACCGCCCAGAATACCCTGGGCGTGGCCGGCGTGCATCCGGTTCCCCTTGATTTCGTGCGCGCCCAGTTTACGGCCGTGGCCGGCGACATCGGCCTGGACGCGGTCAAGACCGGCATGCTGCGCTCGGCCGAACTGGTGGAGCTGACGGCCGAGCTGCTGGCGGGGGTGGAGGCCCCGGTGGTGGTCGACCCGGTCATGGTGGCCAAGGGCGGCGACCGCCTGCTCAGGGAGGACGCCATCGCCGCCCTGCGCGGACGCCTGCTGCCCCGGGCCCGCCTGATTACCCCCAACCTGGACGAGGCCGAGGCCCTGCTGGGCCGGCCGGTGCGCGACCTGGCGGCCATGGCCCAGGCCGCCACCGACCTGGTGGCCCTGGGAGCGGGCGCGGCCCTGGTCAAGGGCGGGCACCTGGAGAAGGATCCCGCCGACGTGCTTTTCGATGGCCAGCGGACGCGGGTCTTCCGCGCCCCGCGCATCGACACCCCCCACACCCACGGCACCGGCTGCACCCTGGCCAGCGCCTGCGCCGCGCTGCTGGCCCGAGGCTGGGAACTCGGGCCGGCGGTAGAGCGTGCCCGGCTCCTGGTCCGGCGGGCCATCGCCGGCGGCCTGGCCCTGGGGCGCGGACACGGCCCCGTGAACGCCCTGGCCGACCTGGCTCCCCGCCTGGAGCTGGGAACTTGCCTCAAGGCCCTGGAGGCGACCCTGGCCGAGCTGGAGTCCACCCCCGGCCTGGGGTGGCTCCTGCCCGAGGTGCGCGGCCAGTTGGGCTACGCCCTGCCCGGCGCGGCCACGGCCGAGGAGGTCTTGGCCGTGGCCGGCCGCATCACCGACATCGACGGCCGCATGAAGGCCGCCGGACCGGCGCGGGCCGGGGCCAGCCGCCACGTGGCCCGCATCATACTAACCGCCCTGGCCCACGACCCCGCCCGGCGGGCGGCCATGGCCTTGCGCTACGACCAGGCCCTCATCGAACGGGCCCTGGCCCTGGGCTGGAGCGTGGGCGAGTTTTCCCGCGCCGAGGAGCCCCCCGAGGTGCGCGAGCGCGAAGGCTCCACCCTGGAATGGGGGGTCGAATTGGTGATCTCGCGCATGGGCTGGGTGCCGGACTTGATCTTCGACCGCGGAGGCATGGGCAAGGAGCCGGTCATAAGGCTCCTGGCCCGGGACCCCCAGGAAATCGCGCGCCGAGTGCGTTTGCTGACCGGCGAAAAGGAGCAGTCTTTATCATGACGCAGTTGGAGGCGGCCCGCGCGGGCCGCGTGACCGAGGCCATGGCCTTCGTGGCCCGGAAGGAGGGCCTTCAGCCCGAGCAGATTCGCGAGTGCCTCGCCCGGGGGGCGGTGGCCATACCCGCCAACCCGGCCCACGTTTGCCTGAAGCCCTGCGGGGTGGGCGAGGGCCTGACCGTCAAGGTCAACGCCAACATCGGCTCCAGCCCCGACCGCTGCGATCCCGCCGAGGAGATGGCCAAGCTTGAGGCCGCTCTGGAGGCCGGGGCCGACGCGGTCATGGACCTCTCCACCGGCGGCGACCTGAAGGCCATGCGCCGGCAGGTGCTCGACAACTGTCCGGCGGCGGTGGGCACTGTGCCCATCTATCAGTCGGCGGTGGAGGTGACCAGCGCGGGCCGGGGAATTCTGGACCTGACTGTGGAGGACCTCTTTCGGGTCATCGAGGAACAGGCCCGCGAGGGCGTCGACTTCATGACCGTGCACTGCGGGGTGACCCGCACGGCTCTGGAGCGTCTGAAAACCGAGGGCCGCGTCACCGACATCGTCAGCCGGGGGGGCGCCTTCCTGGCTTGCTGGATCATCGCCCATCAGCAAGAGAACCCTCTCTACGAGCAGTACGACCGCCTGCTGGAGATCGCCCGCGCCCACGACGTGACGCTTTCCCTGGGCGACGCCCTCCGGCCCGGCTGCCTGGCCGACGCCAGCGACCGCGCCCAGCTGAGCGAGCTCATCACCTTGGGCGAACTGACCGAACGCGCCTGGAAGGCCGGGGTGCAGGTGATGATAGAGGGGCCGGGGCACGTGCCCCTGGACCAGGTGCAGGCCAACGTGGTCATGCAGAAGCGGCTCTGCCACAACGCGCCGTTCTACGTGCTGGGGCCCCTGGTCACCGACATCGCCGCCGGCCACGACCACGTGGCCTGCGCCATCGGCGGGGCCCTGGCCGGCTGGGCCGGGGCGGACTTCCTCTGCTATGTCACCCCCAGCGAGCACCTGGCCTTGCCCGGCCCGGAGCAGGTCTACGAGGGCGTGGTCACCACCCGCATCGCCGCCCACGCCGCGGACATAGCCCGTGGCCGCGCCGCCTCCATAGCCCGCGACCGGGCCATGGCCGAGGCCCGGCGCAAGATGGATTGGGATGCCATGCTATCCCTCTGCCTGGACCCCAAGACCGCCCGCGCCATCCGCGAAGGCTCGCCGCCGGCCGAGTCCGAGGTCTGCACCATGTGCGGCCGCTTCTGCGCCGTCCGCCTGGTGCGCGACTATTTCTACCCCGACGGCCGCGCCTAGGGCCATGGACCAAGCCGGCCTCGCCCAGCCCTCGCGCCCGGCGCAGGTGCTGGGCCTGCTGCTCGAAGCCCAAGGCCCCCGCTCGGGCCAGGAGATGGCCAGCCGTCTGGGGTGCAGCCGGGCGGCGGTGGGCAAGCTCATCGAGGGCCTGCGCGGGACGGGCTTCGTTATCGAGGCTCGTCCCAACAGCGGGTACGCGCTGGCCGCCGAGCCTGAGGAGCTGCTGTCCGCCCGGGTGGAGGCCCGCCTGGCTCCGGGCTCCCTGGGATTGCCTTTCCTCCATCTGGCCGAGATCGACAGCACCAACCTGGAGGCCCGCCGCCGGGCCGAGGCCGGGCTGGCCCACGGGGCCTGCCTGGCCGCGGACTTCCAGAGCGCGGGGCGGGGCCGTTTGGACCGGCGTTGGCAGGCGCCCCGGTCCGCCTGCCTGCTCTTCTCCCTGCTCCTGCGCCCGACCCTGCCCATGGCAGAGGTCTTCACTCTTACCAACCTGGCGGCGGTGGCGGTCTGTCGGGCGGTGGAGGATCTGAGCGATCTCGAGCCCCAGATCAAGTGGCCCAACGACGTCTATCTGGACGGCCGCAAGCTGGCCGGCATCCTCACCGAGTTCACCTGCCGGGCCGAGCGCCTGGACCACGTGGTAGTGGGGGTGGGGCTCAACGTGAACCTCACGAGCGCCCAATTGGAAAAGCTCCCCTCCCCGGCCGCCTCTCTGCGTGCGGCCTCGGGCCGGGCATGGGACCGCGCGCTGACCATGGCAGCCATCCTGCGCCAGGCCGATGGCCTCTACCGCCGGTTGCTCCTGGGCGACCGCCAGGAATTGGCCGCCGAGTACAACGCCCGCTCCTGGCTAAAGGAACGCCGGGTGCGGGTGCGCGACGGCGACAAGGTCCGCGACGGTATCGCGCGCGGGGTCGCCGCCGACGGCGCGCTGCTTCTGGAGGAGAACGGATCCATCATGGCCATCCATCACGGCGACGTTACCGTCCTGGGCGTGGACTGAGTGCGGTCGTATTTTTTTATAACGACTTGCCAAGGAGCGGACATGACCAGCCAGGGGACGGCGCCAGCCGGTTTGTCTTGCCCCGCCGGGGCAGTCCTGCCAGCCTTGACAATTTAATAGTCCCTGCTAATGTCAACCCGTTATCGTTACTGGTTGACATTAACGGAGATGCCCCGTGCGCTCACCTCGAGAAATGGCCGCCGCCGCCCTGGAAGGCCAGCCCCCCACCCTGGACGAAGTCACCCCCTGGCTGGAGCCGGTTTCCCTGGCCCAACTGGGCCAGCTCATGGCTGCCGCCGGCTGGCTGCGGGAACAGGCCCTGGGCAGCGAGGTCGAGTTCTGCGCCATCGTCAACGCCCGCTCGGGCCGTTGCAGCGAGGACTGCGCCTTCTGCGCCCAGAGCGCCCGCCACCGCACCCAGGCCGAGGTGTACCCCCTCATGGGCGAAGACGAGATCGTGGCCCGGGGCCGGGCCGCGGCCAAGGCCGGGGCTTCGCGCTTCGGCATCGTCACCAGCGGCCGCGACTGCCCGAGCGGCGCTGAGCTGGAGACCATCTGCGGGGCGTCCGCCCGCCTGCGAGAGGAGGGCCTGGTTTCCCCCTGCGTCTCCCTGGGGCTGCTCAAGCTCGCCCAGGCCGAGCGTCTGGCCCAGGCCGGGGTGCGGCGCTACCACCACAACCTGGAGGCCGGGCCCAGCTTTTTCCCCAGTATCTGCATGAGCCACTCTTTCCAGGCCAGAGTGGACTCGGTGCGGGCTGCGCGGGCAGCGGGCCTGGAGGTCTGCGTGGGCGGCATCGTGGGCCTGGGAGAGAGCCCGCGCCAGCGCGCCGAGCTGGCCCAGGCCGTGGCCGGGCTTTTTCCCCAAAGCGTGCCGCTCAACTTCCTGAATCCCATTCCCGGCACGCCCCTGGAGGCCGTCCCCCGCTTGACGCCGCTCCAGGCCCTGGCCGCGGTGGCGGTCTTCCGCCTGCTGAACCCCCGTGCACACCTCCGCACCTGCGGCGGCCGCGAGCAGATACTCGGCCGCCTGGCCCCCCTGATGTATCTGGCCGGGGCCAGCGCCACCATGACCGGCAATTACCTCACCACCGAGGGACGCCAGCCTCAAGACGACCGGGACGACCTGGCTGCCTTGGGGCTGACTCTGCGGGAGTTCATAGAACATGCCTAGCCCCACGATCAACAACGGCGAGAACACCGCCAGGCTGCGCGAGATGGACCAGATCCACCTCTGGCACCCCTTCACCCAGATGCGCCTGTGGCCGGGCGAACCGCCCCTGGTCATCGCTCGCGCCGAAGGCAACTGGCTCATCGACAGCGATGGCCAGCGCTACTTTGACGGCGTCAGCTCTCTTTGGGTCACGGTGCACGGCCACTGCCATCCTGAGATCAACGCCGCCATCGCCGCGCAGCTCAAGGCCCTGGACCATTCCACCCTTTTGGGGCTGAGCCATGGCCCGGCCATCGAGCTGGCGGCCAGGCTCACGGCCATGACGCCGGCGGGCCTGAGCCGGGTCTTCTACTCAGACAGCGGGTCCACGGCGGTGGAGATCGCGCTCAAGATGGCCTTCCAGTTCTGGCAGCAGTCCGGCCGGCCCGAGAAGCGCTCCTTCATCTCCCTGGAAGGGGCCTATCACGGCGATACCCTGGGCGCGGTGAGCGTGGGCGGCATCGAGCTCTTCCACCAGGTCTACGGACCCCTGCTCTTCCAGGTGCGCAAGCTGCCCCAGCCCCACTGCCGGCGCTGCCGCCTGGGGCTCATCTACCCCTCCTGCGACCTGGCCTGCGCGCAGGCCCTGGAGCCCATGCTGACCACTCACGGCCAGGAGATATGCGCGCTCATTGTGGAACCCAAGGTGCAGGGGGCCGACGGCATGATCGTGCAGCCCAAGGGCTACCTGAAGCGCCTGGAGCAGATATGCCGCCGCCACGACGTGCTTTTGATCTGCGACGAGGTGGCCACGGGCTTCGGCCGCACGGGGGCCATGTTCGCCTGCGAACTGGAAGACGTGTCCCCGGACTTCCTCTGCCTGGGCAAGGGAATTACCGGCGGTGTGCTACCACTCTCGGCTACCCTGGCCACCGAGCGTGTATACCAGGCATTCCTGGGCGAGTTCCACGAGTTCAAAACCTTTTTCCACGGCCACACCTACACCGGCAACCCCTTGGCCTGCGCCGCCGCCCTGGCCAGCCTGGACCTCATGGAGAAAAACCGCGTGGTGGCGAGCTTGGCCCCGCGTATCGCCCAGCTCAAGGCCAGCCTGGCCGAAATCGCCCGGCTGCCCCACGTAGCCGAGGTGCGCCAGCAGGGCATGATGGTGGGCATCGAGCTGCTTGAAGACGTGGCCGCCGAACGACCCTACCCGCCTGAGCTGCGCCTGGGACATCAGGTAATCATGGCCTGCCGCAAACGCGGGGTCATCATCCGTCCCCTGGGCGACACCATCGTGCTCATGCCGCCTCTGGCCAGCAAGGAAGAGGAAATCGCGCTGCTGCTCAAGGCCACGGCCGAGGCCATCGCCGATATCACCGGAGGGCGGCCGTGAACCAAACGCCCGCCCTGAGACTCCTTAGCCAGCGCCTGGCCGAAAAGCGCGCCCAGGGCCTGGAGCGGTGGTTGCTGGCCCTGGAGTCGGCGGGCGGGGTCAGAGTACGCCTTGACGGGCGTGAGATCCTGGTCATGGCCAGCAACGACTACCTGGGCCTGACCCGCCACCCCCGGCTGGCCGAGGCCGCCCTGGAGGCAGTCCTCACCACGGGAGCCGGCTCCGGGGCCAGCCGCCTGGTTACCGGCAACCTAACCCTGCACGCCGAGCTGGAGCGGGAGATCGCCCGCTTCAAGCATGCCGAAGCGGCGCTGTTCTTCTGCACCGGCTACATGGCCAACCTGGGGGTGGTCTCCGGCCTGGCCGGCAGGGAAGACTACATCGTAAGCGACGCCTTGAACCACGCCAGCCTGATCGACGCCTGCCGGCTTTCACGAGCCCAGGTGCGCGTCTACCCGCATGGTGACTGGGAGGAAGCCGGGCGGCTGCTGGCCGAGGCCCCTGGAGGAGCCCTGCGCCTGCTGGTCACCGACGGGGTCTTTTCCATGGATGGCGACCTGGCCCCTCTGCCCCAGCTGCTCGATGCGGCCCGCCGCCACCTGGCCCTACTGGTGGTCGACGACGCTCACGCCACCGGGGTCTGGGGCGAGAGCGGGCGAGGCAGCGTCGAGCATCACGGGCTGACGCCCTCCCCCGAGTTGGTCATGGTGGGGACCTTCAGCAAGGCCCTGGGCGGCCTGGGCGGCTTCGTGGCCGGAGCGAACGAAGTGGTGGCCAGCCTGGTGCAGGGCGCACGGTCGTTTCTCTATACCACCGCGCCGCCGCCCGGCCAGGTCGCGGCGGCAAACGCCGCCCTGGGCCTGGTGGACGAGGAGCCCTGGCGGCGCGAGAAGCTGCGCCGGCTTTCGGCCTGGTTCCGGGGAGAGCTGACCGGCCTGGGCTTCACCCTACTCTCCGAGGCGGGGCCCATCATTCCGTTGTTGGTGGGCGATTCCCACCAGGCCCTGGCCATGGGCCAGGCGCTGCTCAGGCACGGGGTGCTGGCCCCGGCCATGCGCCCGCCCACCGTGCCCGCGGGCACCAGCCGCCTGCGCCTGACCGTGACCGCCGCCCATGAAACCGGGGACCTGGAACAGGCCCTGGAAGCCATCGCGCGGGCGGCCAAGGAGGTGGACCTTGAACTCGGCTAAGGGGATTTTCGTCACCGGCACCGACACCGACGTGGGCAAAACCGTGGTGGCCGCCGGCCTGGTGCTGGCGCTCAAGGCCGCCGGGGTCGACGTCGGCTATTTGAAACCCCTTGGCACCGGGGGAGTGGAGGAGGAAGGGGTGGGCCTGGTCAACCCCGATGCCATCCTCATCAAGCGCCTGGCCGGCCTGGATGATTCCTTAAGACAGATGAACCCGGTCTGCCTGCGCCAGCCCCTCTGCCCCCTGGTTGCCGGACGCCTGGAGGGAGTACACATTTCCGTGGCCCTGGTGCGGGCCCAACTCCGCCAGATTCTGGATTTGCACCGCTTCACCGTGGTCGAGGGCGTGGGCGGGGTCATGGTGCCGCTGACCGCCCGGCTGATTCTGCTCGATCTCATGGTGGACATGGATCTGCCGGTCATGGTGGTTGCCCGCCCCGGCCTGGGCACCATCAATCATACCTTGCTGACCATCGGAGCCCTGCGCGACCGCGGGCTCAAGGTGGTGGGGTTCTGCTTCTCCGGCCCCCACCCTTCCCTTCCCCCGGACCCGGCCATACCCCACAACCCCGAACTCATTACCGACTTCTCGGGCGTGCCCTTCCTGGGCGCTCTGCCCTGGCAGGAGCAGAACGAGAACCTGAACGCCGACGAACTCCTGGCCTCGGTGCGCGAGCATCTGGATTTGGGACCGCTGCTGACCTTGGCGGGAAACGGAAGAGGCTAGCTAGGCCCGGTACCTCCCAGGACCGCCAGCAGAAAGGCGGCCACCCGCGCGCTGAAAACGCGGGTGTCGAAGGATCTGGCATGCTCGGCCAGGGCCTGGGGGTCGAAGCTTTCCAGGCGCTCCTCCAGGCGTTCCAGGGCCAGGAGGAGGGAGTGCTCGTCCTGGCGGTCGAAGAAGACGCCCGTGGGCGGGCGGCCCCCGGCGTCGTCCGGCCCGATCACCGTCTCCAGAGCTCCACCCCGGCCAAAAGCCACCACCGGCCGGCCGGCGGCCATGGATTCCAAGGGCGTGATGCCGAAGTCCTCCTCGCCGGGAAAGATCAGGGCGCGCGCGCGCGCGTAGAGGCCGGGCAGGACCTCGTCCGGCTGCCAGCCCAGAAACTCCACTCCCGGCCCGCCCAGTGCCTTCAGCCGGGCAAGCTCCGGGCCGCTGCCCACCACCTTCAGCCGGCGCCCGCTGCTCCGGCAGGCGCGCACGGCCAAGCCCACGCGCTTGTAGGGAACCAGGGCGCTGACAATGAGATAGTAGTCCTCCACGTCACACGCCGGGGCGAAGCGTTCGGATTCCACCGGGGGGTGGATGACCGTGGCCTGACGGCCGTAATGGCGCTCGATGCGCCGGGCCACGTGGGCGCTGTTGGCCAGGAAGTGATCCACCCGGCTGCAGGAGGTCACGTCCCAGCGTTGCAAAGGACGGCGTAAAATGGGCATCAGGTAGCGGCCCGGCCCGCCGCGCCCCGGCCCGAAATATTCCTGGTAGAGGTCCCAGACGTAGCGCATGGGGGTGTGCAGGTAGCTGACGTGAAGGGCTCCCGGCGGCGGGCATACGCCCTTGGCCACACAGTGGCTGGAGCTGAGGACCAGGTCGCAGGGCTCGATGGTCAGGCGCTCGGCGGCGCGGGGGAAAAGCGGCAGGTAGTTGCGGTAGCGCCTGGCCACCCCGGGCAGGCTTTGCACGAAGGACGTGCGGATGGGGTGGCTCTCGATCAGGGGGCTCACCGAGCCGGGCAGGTGCAGTAGGGTGTAAATGGGCGCCCCGGGGAAGATCCGGCAGAAGACCTCCAGCACCTTCTCCCCCCCGCGCATGCCAGTGAGCCAGTCGTGCACCAGGGCCACGCGCAGGCCCGCGGGCATTTGCCGCCCCGGGCTCACGCCCTGCCCCCCAGCGCCTTGTAGTAGACATCCAAGGCCGTGGCCCCGGCCTGCTCCCAGGTGAAGCCGGCCGCCCGCGCCAGGCCCTCCTCGCGCATACGCGCGCGCAGGCCGAACTCTTGCAGCACCTGGGCCATGGCCCGGGCCAGCGAGGCGGGGTCGGGCTCGCAAAGCAACCCCGCCTGGCCCACGACCTCGGGCAGGGAGGCGCGCCTGGCTGCCACCACCGGAGCCCCGCAGGCCATCGCCTCCAGGGCTGGAATGCCAAAGCCCTCATAAAGCGAGGGGACCACCACCATCTCGGCCGCGCCATAGGCCAGGGCCAGGTCGGCATCTTCCAGGTGGGGCCTGGTGATGACCCCACGGTCCTCCCCCACGCCTTCCAGATCGCCTTCCAGTTCACCCTCCTTGACCCCCACCAACACCAGAGGCGGAACGGCCTCCACCGGGTCGGACAGTTCACGGCGCAGGCGCCGGTGGGCCTCCACCAGGGCGGCCAGGTTCTTGTGCGGCCGGGGATTGCCCACGCCCAGGATGTAGCGCGGCGGCAACCCCAGATAGGTGATTTGGACGCGCTCCTCGGCGGTGGGGGGCCGGAAGGCCGCATCCACCCCGCAGGGCGTCACCGCGACCTTGAGCGGGGGCACGCCCAACAGCTCGATCAGGTCGCGACGGGAAAACTGGCTGACGGTGAAGACCGTGCGCGCCTTGCGCGCCGCCGGCCCCACCACCATCTGATAGAACAGTCTGTGCTTGTAGCCATGATGCTGGGGGAAGCGCAAGTGGATCAGGTCGTGGACGGTCATGAGCACCGGGCCCTTCCAGAGCACCGGCGGGGCGTAGGACGGAAAATGGTAAAGGTCGGGCTTAAGCCCTTTGAGCACCAGGGGCAGCTTGAGCTGGGCCTTGAGGCCATAGGGCTCCAGATCGCAGAACACGGTGGTCAGGCGCGGGTCGGCGGGCAGAAGGTCCGCGTCCTCGGGCCGGCGGAGCAGCACGGTCAGCTCCAGGTCCATACCGCGCCGCGTGGCCTGCCCCAGGATGCCCCGCAGCAAACCCAAGCCGTAACGGGCAATGCCGTGCATGGCCCCGGTCAGAACGCGCAGGTCGTAGACTACCCTCACCGCCGCCTCTTTTCCCTCGCCGCTTCCTCGTAGACCGCCATGGTCTCGGCCGCGGCGCGGTCCCAGGTGAAGCCGCCGGCCCTGGCCTTGCCCTCGCCGGCCAGGCGCTCTCGCAGATCGCGGTCGGTGGCCACCGCCAGCATGGCCCGGGCGATGTCCTCATGGTCGTAGGGGTCCACCAGCAGGGCCGCCTGGCCGGCGATCTCCGGCAATGAGCTGATGTTACTGGTAATGACCGGAGTGGCGCAACTCATGGCCTCCAGCACGGGCAGGCCGAAGCCTTCGTAGAGCGAGGGGAAGACAAAGGCCTCGGCGGCGTTCATCAAGAGCACCAGCTCATCCAAGGGGACATAGCCGGTGGAGATGACGTCCGCGCCTGGGGCCAGCTCGCTCATCTGGCGCTCGATGCCGGCGGTCAGCCAACCCTTCTGGCCAGCCAGGACCAGTTGAAAGCCGCCCTTGAGCTCCGGGGCCAGGCTCAGGAAGGCCCGCACCAAGCGGACTTGGTTCTTGCGCGGCTCCAGGTTGCCCACGTGCAGGAAAAAGGGCTTGGTGATGCCCTGGCGGCGCTTGACCGCCGCCAGGAGGACTGGATCGGCCACAGGCTTGAAGGCCGGTTGGGGGGCCTCGTGCACCACCGCCACCCGCGCGGGATCCACCCCGAGGACCCGGACCAGGTCGTCCTTGGTGTGGCTGCTGACCGCTATGAGGCGGTCGGCCGCCCGCGCCACCCGCTTGAGCAGCCAGGCCATGTATATCTCGTACTTCTTGGGGATGGTCTCGGGATAGAGCAGGGGCACCAGATCGTGGATGGTGGCTACCTTGGCGAAGGCGGTCCGCCCCAGGGGAATGATCACGCAGGGTCCGTGCAGGACCTCGATGGCCCTGGCCGCCAGCCGGCGGGGTAGAACCAGGTGCTCCCAGAGGTCGCCCAGGGGGTGGCTCTCCTGGCCAAAACGGGTGCCCAGGTAGAGGTCCGGGCAGGGAGCCTCGCCCAGGGCCTCGAGGTTGCCCGGGGCGTGGATCAGATGGTAGTCGTGCTGGGGCAGGCCCCGGCGCAGGCCGGCCAGCAGGTGGCGGACGTAGTTGCCCACCCCCGAGCCGCGCTCGCCCACGGTGCGCACGTCAAGGGCCAGCCTCACGCTGTCCCCCTCGCCGTGGGCATGCTAGCTGCCGCCGCTCTTGGGCTCGCCGCGGTTGATGATCTCGCGCACGGTGTAGATGGGCTTGTGCTGCGCCTCGTGATAGATGCGCACCTGCATCTCGCCCAGCAGACCCATCGTTATCAGCTGCACGCCGATGAAGATCAGCATTACGGCCAGAAAGAGGCCGGGCTTGTTGGACAGCGGCACCCCGAAAAACAGGCGCTCGATGGCGTAGAAAAGGGCCAGCAGAAAGCCGGCCGCCCCGGTCATGAGCCCCCACAGGCCGAATATCTGGATGGGCCGGGTGGCATAGGAGAGCAGGAACTTCACCGTGATCAGGTCCAGGATGACCTTGGGGGTTCGGCCGATGCCATACTTGCTTTTGCCGGCCTGGCGGGCGCGGTGGTTCACCGGCACCTCGGCGATCTTCACCCCCATCCAGGAGGCGATGGCCGGGATGAAGCGGTGCATTTCGCCGTAGAGGCGGATATTTTGCACAACTTCCCGCCGGAAAGCCTTGAGAGTGCAGCCGTAGTCGTGCAGCTCGACCTTGGTTATGCGGCTGATCAGGCCGTTGGCCAGACGCGAGGGCAGCTTGCGTGAAAGGAAGGCGTCCTGCCGGTCGAAGCGCCAACCGGCGGCGATGTCATAGCCCTCGTTTAGCTTGGACAGGAGCTTGGGTATATCGCGGGGGTCGTTCTGCAGGTCGCCGTCCATGGTGACCACCAGGCGGCCTCGGCAGTGGTCGAAGCCCGCGCTCATGGCTGCGGTCTGGCCAAAGTTCTTGCGGAAGCTGATTACCACGGCCCGGGGGTCACGTCCGGCCACCTCGCGCAGGAGCTCGAAGCTGGCGTCGCGCGAGCCGTCGTCTACGTAAATGATCTCGTAGGCGAGGTCCAGGCCCTCCAAGGACGAGGTGATGTCGGCGTGCAGGGCCTCGATGTTCTCGGCCTCGTTATAAATGGGGACTACGACCGAAAGGTCCACGTCTCACCCTCTCCGCGGCTCGGCCGCGTTCAGCGCCCGCCGCCCCTAACTCCCGACTTCCGCTTCCCGGCCCAAGGCGCGCAAGAAAACCTCCTCGTATTGCCGGCCCCCGGCCTCCCAGGAGAACTCCTCCTCAACCCGCGCGATGGCGGCCAGACCCTTGCGGCGGCGCGTATCCGGGTCGTCGAGCAATTCCAGGATGGCTTGGGCCAATCCGGCCGGTGTGGGCTCGGGGGCGAAGGCCCCGGTGTCTCCCAGGAAGCGGCGGTTGTTGGGGTTGTCGAAGCAGGCCACCGCCAACCCCCCGCCCATGTAGTTGATGATCTTGCCGCTGGCCTCGCCGGCCGCGTCTGGCTTGGGGTCCACGGCCACGTCGCCGATGTGCAGGTAGTCGGGCAGCTCGAAGTAGTCCACCTGGCCCACGAAACGGCAGTGCTCGGCCACGCCCAGGCGCTCGACCAGGCGTCGGCTTTCCTCCACCGGATAACCCACCACCAGGAAGAAGGCATCGGGCCGGCGGGCTAACACATGGGGCATGGCCTCGAAGAAATTGTTCACGCCCTTGCTGGCCAAAAGCGCCCCCGTGTAGATCACCACCGGCCTTTCCGGGGCGATGCCCAGTGCGGCCTTGAGGTCGGTGCGGCCGCTGCCGGCGAAAAAGCCCATGTGCACGCCGTCGATGATGGTGCATACCCGCTCGGCGGGTAGGCCCATCTCCTCGATCAGAAAATCGCTGACCATCACGTTGGAGCCCACGCTCTGGTGGGAGAGCCTGGTGATGGCCTTTTCCACGGCCCGGAAAAGGGGGCGGACCAATGGCGCCTTTTCCAGCCAACCGTAGGAGTCCAGCTCCTTGGTCAGGCTGCCCTGCACGTCGAAGACCACCGGGGCGCGGCTGCCGGCCAGCAGGCGGGCCGCCAGCCCCAGGGCGGCCCCCTCGTGCAGGTGGCCGTGGATCACGTCGGGCTTGAAGCGCCTGATGGCAGTGACGCTCTTGGCCAGGAGCAGGAGGTCCAGGTAGAACTTGCCCAGGGCGGGTCCCGCCTCGAGCTTGCCGTACCAGCCCACCCTCTTGGTGCGCAGACTGGGCACGCCCTCGATGTCCCTGCCCAAATGGTACGTCACCAAAAGCACCTCGTGGCCCCGCCGCTGCAGGGCCTGAACCTCGCCCAGGATGCGCATGTGGCAGCCCCGGTCGGCAAAAAACGGCGTCGGGGCTATGCCCAAAATTTTCATCAACTAACCTTCCCGCTGCGGCGGTGCGAGACCTGCCTCCGGCTCCAGAACAGGAAGGGATTATTTGTTTCCCAGTGGCGCGGCCATGCTTCCCTGGCCCTGGCCGCGCGACCTAACTATAGACTCTGCGAGGATGTTTTTCAAATGCTCGCCGGGCAGACCCAGAATCGTGGGCCTCCGGATGCGGTCGCAGGCCTGGCAAACGCCAAGGCCCTCGAGGGCGCGCGCGGCCAGCGTCCGGCGCAGGCGGCCCAGTTCCGGCCCGCGCCATATCTCCGCCAGGGGACGCTCGGCCGCCGAGCCCAGGTCGATGGTTCCCAGGAAATCCTGCGGGCAGGGCGACACCCGCCCGTCGCTCAGCACGGCCAGGCCGTACCAGGGAAAGGTGCAGACCGCCGGCCGCCGCAAACCAGCCCCGGGCCGGCCGGCCCCGGCCACCGTCCCGCCCCAGTTGTGGGGGGCGCGCCAGACCACCCGGTCCAGGCCCAGGCCTCGCAGCCTGGCCAGGGTCTCCCGTTGGGCCTGCCCGTATTCTTGCCGGCCCATGAGCAGGGCGCTCACCACTCCCGGCCCTCCGCCCCGCCGGGCGCGCAGGCCGAGCAGCAGCTCCACTCCGGCCAGGGTGCGCGCCAGATCGGCCCCCGGCCGGGCGCGGGCGTACTCGGCCGGCTCCAGGGTGTCCAGGGAAAGCGTGAGCAGATCGGGGGCGGCCTCAACCAGGGCCTCGGCCCGCTCCCGATTAAGGAGCGTGGCGTTTGTGTGCAGGCGCACCCTGGCTCCCTCTCGCCGGAAGCGGGCGATCCAATGGGCGAAACGCGGGTGAAGCAGCGGTTCGCCGCGATGGAAGAGGCTGACCTGCGCGCCCCAGACCCCGGCTTGGCCGGCCAGGCTCTCCAGCAGGGTCTCGTCCATGTCCCGGCGCTGATCCGGGAGCAACAGACGCTGGGGGCAGGCCGGACAGGCCAGGTTGCAGCGGGAGGTGAGGTCCACCCAAAGGCGGTAGGGCGCGGCGCCAGGCGGGTGCCGGCGCAGAAGGAACTCCCCCAGGTTACGAGCCAGACCCAGGAGCGGGCGTAGCGCCTCGCCGGGCTGGGCGCCCCGGGGGCCTGGCCCGCTCCACCGGCTCACCGGCGCTTAATCCCGGCCATGGTGAAGCAGTTGAAGCGCAGGCCGAAGGCGATCCACATGGCCTGGCTCATGAACATGGAAAGCTCCCCCGGTCGGGGGAAGGGCGGCACGCTGCCCTCCTTGGGGCCCAGGCGCCGGGCCAGCTTGGTCATGAGGTCGCTGACCGCGCGCATGACCGGGAAGCCCTCGAAGGTGGCCCGGAAGCGGGCGTACTCCGGCTGCTGAAAGGCGTAAAAGTAGTCGCGTATGCGCAAGGGGGCGAAAGCGCCGATGTATTCCACGCCGGTCCGGTCGAACCAGCCCATCACCTCGCTGGCCGAGTGCAGGCTCTCGTGGGGAAAGCCAAATATGTCGTAGGCTATCTGCTTGGTGTTGACCCCGTGGTAGCGCTTGTCGAGCTTGCGCATGGTTCCGCCGAAGAACCGCTCGCCGCAGGCCACGCGTTTGTCCAGATCGTCGCCGCCCACCCACTTGCAGAAGGTCTGCTTGCAGCGCAGGATCCGCCGGCTGTAGCTGTTGTAGAGGCTGACGATCACCACCCCGCCGGGCTTGGTCACCCGCACCAGGTGCTTGAATCCGCGCAGGGGGTCGCCGGTGTGATGCAGCACGCCCACCGAATAGCTGTAGTCGAAATGGTTGTCGGGCAGATCGCAGTTCAGGATGTCCATCTTGATGAACTCGGCGTGGTCTAGGCCGGCCTCCTTCTTGCGCTGGCGGGCCAAGGCCAGAGAGCCGTCGGAGAGGTCCACGCCGGTGACATGGGCCGCGCCCTTCATGGCGTACCACAGGGCGTACTCGCCGGTGCCGCAACCCAACTCCAGCACATTCTTGCCCTGATAGTGCTCGGGCCTCACCCCCAGGCACTTCAAGCGCCAGCCCATCTCCTCGTCGGCGTCACGGTGGCTGGGCCAGGGATGCTCGGAATACATCCCCACCACGGTCTCCTGAATCTTTTTTATCTCAGGTGTGAGTTCGACCGTCATTACTTCATTTTCTCCAGGCGAAGCAACCGATGTCTTTTGTATTGAGTCCTACGCGCGATGACCAACCACCTTGGCGGGCACGCCCAGACATATGCCCAGGGCGGGGACGTCGCCGGTTACCACGGCCCCGGCCCCGGCCACGCTGCCGGCGCCCATGCTCACCCCGCCCAGCACCTTGACTCCGGCCCCCAGCCAGGCCCCCTCGCCGATGCTCACCCCGCCGTCGGGCTTGATGCCCTGCTGGCCGATGGGCAGATCCAGGCGGTCCAGATTATAATTGCCACCGCCCACCAGGTAGCACTGGGGGCCGATGACCACGTCGGCAGCCACCTTGACCGGGTTGCCCTCTGCGGAATGGATGATGGTATTGGCCCCCACCCCGGAGCGGGGGCCTATCTCCACCGCGCCGTTCTTGCATGAGATCATCACGTCATTGGACAGGTTCACGTCATCGCCCAGGACCAGGACGCGCTCCCGGCCTTCGTGCCTGGCGTCCAGGACGCAGTTCTCGCTCACCACCACCCGCCGGCCCAGGTGGATGCGTCCCGGTTGACGCAGGACAACCCCGGAGGCGAAGACTGTCCCGGACCCGCACGAGCCGAATAGCCGCGGCCAGAAAAGCCGGCGCAGCATCAGGCCCAGAGCCCCCGGTGCCAACTGCAGCAGCATGCACCATTCAAAGTAGATCAGACCCCACCATGAGCGGTTGCCCACGATCAGATCCTGGTAGCGACGGAGGGCGTTGCCCCCGCTGGTGGCAGCGGCATGGGTCTTCATTCGCCAATTATTACCATCGGCTGGGAGGACTGTCCAGAAACATGACCGCAACCCGGCGGCCTGGCCGGCTAGGCGGCCTCCAGGAAACGGCGATGCCAGAGGGCGGCGTTGACCAGGGCCCAGAGGACATGGTTGTGGTTGTGGGTGCCGGCCAGATGCTCGTTCATGAGGCGCTCCACGTAGGCCGGCCGCAGGTATTGCCTGACCAAGGGGCTTGTCCGCAGCAGATCCTCCATCAAGGGCCTGAGCTGGTCGCGCAGGAGGTTCTTGACCGGCAGGGAGTATCCCTGCTTGCCCCGGTTCACCACCTGGTCGGGCACCAGGCCCTTGATGGCCTGACGCAGAATGTACTTGGTTGTGAAGCCCTTGAGCTTGAACCAACCCGGCAGGGCCGCGGTGAACTCCACGAACTCGTGGTCCAGGAAGGGCACCCGCACCTCCAAGGCCGTGGACATGGACATCTTGTCCACCTTCATCAGGACGCTGTCGGCCATGGATAGCTTGAGATCGGCGTAGATCTCCCGGTCCACCCGCTCGGCGCTGTTGCAATGCTCCAGAATCTCGCGCACGGGCAGGAAGGGATCGAAGCGCACCTCGGCCGCGACCTGGTCGGTGAAAAGCGATTCGGCTTGCCCAGGCTGGAGGAAGTACTGCCAACGCAAGTGCCCGCCATCGGCCGGCAGGCGCAGGCCGTCGATGTAGCGTTTGAAGATGTTGATGGCCCCTTTCTTCTGGGGCTGGTCGGGAAGGCGGTCGGCGACCAGGCCCAAAACCCCCTTGAGCCCGGGAATGCCCTGGAGCCACTGGGCGGCCTTGGAGGCCTTGAAGCGGTCGTAGCCACAGAATACCTCGTCGCCGCCCTCCCCGGAAAGCACCACGGTGACCTTCTCGCGGGCCTTGCGGCAGATGAGCATGAGCGGGATGGCCGACAAGTCGGTCATGGGCTCGTCCAGGTGGTAGACCGCGGTTTCCAGGTCCTCCATCTTCAGGCCGTCTATCATCAGCACGGTGTGCTCGGTACGATAATGCTCGGCCATGGCGTTGGCGTATTCCAGCTCGCTGAAGGTGGGGTCGGGGTAGGCTATGGAGAAGGAGCGCACCGTCTCCACCCCGCAGGCGCGCATGAGGGCGGTGACCGTGGTGGAATCCAGCCCTCCGGATAGGAAGACCCCCAGGGGGACGTCGCTCATTAACCGGCGCTTGACCGCCAGCTTGAGCAGGGCCCTGAGCTCCTCCACCGCCTCTCCGGGGTGCTTGAAGCGCGGCTGGAAAATAATGTCCCAGTAGGGATTCTCCTCCAGGGTCCCGGACGCCACGTCGAACAGGGCGTAGTGGCCCTGCTTGAGTTTGTATATCCCCTCGAACATGGTGCGCGGGGCGGGCACGAACTCGTAACCCAGGTACTGGTAGAGCGAGTTAAGGTCTACCCCTCTGCGCAGTCCGGGCCAGGCCAGCATGGCCTTGATCTCGTTGGCGAATATCAGGCGGCGGCCATCATGGTGGTAGTAGAGGGGTTTAATGCCCAGGCGGTCGCGCCCCAGCATGACCTTGCCCCGCCGGCTGTCCAGGATCGCGAAGCAGAACATGCCGATCAGGCGCTCTATGCAGCCGGGTCCCCATTCCTCGTAGGCGTGCAGCACGGCCTCGGAATCGGAGTCGGAGGTGAAGACATGGCCGCGCTCCTTGAGGATTTTACGCAGGTCCTGGTGGTTGTAGATTTCGCCGTTGATCACGATGTGGATGTCGCCGGCCTCGTTGACCATGGGCTGGCGACCGCGGGGGGAGAGGTCGATGATGGCCAGGCGGGTGTGGCCCAGGCTGCCGCCCCCTCCCACGTGATGGCCGCGGGCGTCCGGCCCCCGGTGTTCAAGGCGGTCGGCCATGGCCCGGATCAGGCCTTCGTCTTCCCAGCTGAACCCACAGATACCGCACATGGATGGCTCTTCCCCGCTATTGTGGTCGACAGGGGCGAGTATACAACATGGGCCGGAAGAAGCCGCGATTTTTCAAGCGGCGCTCAACCAAAAACAGCAGGGACCCGCCGCCGCCGGCAGGTCCCCTGGGAGAGGCCGGGGCCTGGCTAGAAATACCAGCGGAAGCCCAGCCCGTAGGTCATGGTGTCCAGGTCGTAGGAGAACTTCCTGTCCAGCAACAGATACTGGCCGTCGTCGCTGACGATGGTGTAGTGCACGTCGGTACTGGCCACGTTCCAGCGCAGGTCCAGGTTGAGGGCCAGGTTCTTGGTAAGGAAGAAGTCCACGCCCACGCCGTAGGTGAAGCCGAAAGAGGGCTCAGTGGTGAAGTTACGAATGCGTCCGGTGTCCATGTTGTAGGGCGGGCTCTGGCGGGACATGAAATCGTCGAAATCCTTTTTGCTGTTCCAGCCAAAGCGCCACCAGTTGTTCTCGTCGAATTGCGGAACATTGTAGGTGACGCCTACCAAGGCGTAGGGCGCGAAGCGCACGGGCAAATTATCCACCGGCAGCCGGGCGTTGAGCGCCAGGGTGAAGGTGTCCCAAAGCTGCTTGCCGTCCTGCTCCATCACCGCCGTATAGCGGTCCCACTCCGCCGAGAGGCCGCCGTAGGGGCAAAACAGGAAGAGCATGTTGAAGTTGGTGGGGTAGAGTTCCTGCTTTTCGCTTACGGTGTCAGAAGTTATGCTGC
>JAJZPI010000204.1 GCA_021811275.1 Deltaproteobacteria bacterium | reverse complement strand
CAGGAAGGCCGCCTGATGACAAACTCGTGTCCAGGGAACCGGGAGCGCAACACGCCGATCCGTTCCAACCAGGCGATCGGGTCCGTCCCTTGCCTCCAGCCACGGCTTACGGGTACGGGGTCATTATGCCAATAAGCGCTAAAACGATAACTTTTAACGCTTATTGGTATGCTGGCCAGGCTCACCCCAGCCAACAAATACCATGTTGGCCTCAGAAGTTGGATTAATGGGAGAGTGAAAACCCATTCACCCAGAAGACCAACATGGCGGAGATCAGTTTAGCGAAGCCGAGGCGGTTTGTGAGAGAGCAAGAAGGGGCTTCTTCCTGGCTTGGCGCGGATGTCCACAAGAAGACGTACCGTATCGGCATCAGCCGAGTCTACGGCGGGGCCGAGGTCTGGAGCGGTCCCGCTTGCTGATCGATCAATTACGGTCATTGGCAGTGAAGATCGCCGACAAGCATTCAAAGCCGTGGTTGGCTTTTATATTGGTATTATTGACTTTGCGCGGGGCCGGGCGGATACTAAATTACCTACTCATAATCGGCGATTTAAATGGGCTCATCGGTCCCCGTTCCCTTGGCCACGTTATTCCTTTCATTTCTCCGTCTGGGGCTCACGGCCTTCGGCGGGCCGGCCATGGTGCCCCACGTGCGCAAGGTGGCGGTGGAGAAAAACGCCTGGCTGACGCCCAAGGAGTTCCAGGACGGCGTGGCGCTTTGCCAAGCCATCCCCGGCGCCACGGTCATGCAGTTGGGAGCCTATATCGGCCTTAAGGCGAACGGACCGTGGGGGTCGCTGGCCTCCTTCGCCGCCTTCATCCTGCCCGCCTTTCTGCTTATGTTCGTCCTCACCCTGGTTTACTCCGAGACCAGGAACGCCCGGGCGCTCCTGGCCGTCTTCGCCGGCCTGCAGGTCATCGTGGTCTCCCTGGTGACCAATGCCGCCTACGACTTCGGCGGCAAGACGATGAAGGATTGGCGAGATGGGCTGCTGGCCCTGGGGGCGGGGCTGTTCATTTTGGCCGGTGGCAACCCCATCCTGGCCATATGCGCGGCAGCCCTGCTGGGCCTGGTGGCCTATCGGGGTCTGCAACCTCCCGCCGGCAACCCATCAGCCATGGCGGGCGACGAACGCGCCGGGCTCTCAAGGCGGGGAGTCTTGGTCTTGGCGAGTCTGCTGGGCCTTGGCTTCGCCGCGCTCTACCTCGCCGATCGCCGGCTGTTCGACCTGGCCGCGCTCATGGCCAAAGTGGACCTTTTCGCCATGGGCGGCGGCTTTGCCTCGGTGCCGCTAATGTACCACGAGGTAGTTGAATTGCGCGGCTGGTTGGACGGCCACACCTTCATGGATGGGATAGCCCTGGGGCAGGTGACGCCGGGGCCCATCGTCGTCACGGCCACTTTCGCGGGCTATCTCCTGCACGGGTTCCCGGGAGCCGTTGTCGGGACGGTAGCGGTGTTTTCGCCCTCCCTGATAATCCTGTGGGCCGTTTTCCCGCACTTTGAACGCCTGCGGCACAATGCGGTTTTTCAGCGCGTCCTGCGCGGCTCCCTGGCCTCCTTCGTGGGACTGCTGGGGGCCGTGGCGATCAGGTTCGCCTGGGCGGTATCCTGGGACGTACCCGCGGGTCTGCTGGCCCTGGCGACCCTCGCAGCCCTGATCTTGAAGGCTGATGTCCTGTGGGTGGTTATCGCGGGCGCGGCCCTGTCGTGGGCTATTTTCTAAACGCCCACCACGCTCATCCGCTTTAGGGCGTGACCTTAAAGCCCGGCCCGTTCAGCTCCCCGCCGGCAGCCTCGTGCTCGGTGGCCAGCTCTTCCAGGTAGGCGAATAGCCCCCGCAGGTTGGCCTCGTCCTGGCCCAGGCGCAGCATCACCTCGCGCCAGGAGCGCGCCCCTTCCTGGGCCAGGCAGCGCTCGCTCCGGAGCACCATCAGCCGGCCGTGGGGGTTTATCCAAAAGGGATAGAGCCGGCAGTAGAGGGGCCGGGCGGGGGCGGGCAGGCGGCACCCCCGGGCTGAAAGGAACACGCAGGCGAAGGTCTGGTCAAGCTTCAGACGCCGGCGCCGCCCACCGGGCATGGTCTGGCGGAACAAGGGATGGATGGAGTCCAGGAAGTCCAGGAACTCGTCCGTGGCCCGGTCGGCCACGCTGAACTGGCCTGGCTCAAGTCCGCTGACCTCGCTGATAAGGGCGATCTCCCCAAGGGTTAGACCGAACATATTGGCCTGGCCCTCGGCCGAAGCCTGGCAGCAGCCATGGCCCTCCTGGTGGCAGCGGGCGCAAAGGGCCGGATCGGGTGGCGAGTCCAGCTTGTGCATTTTTTTATAATAGGCCCCAGGCTGATTCTTCGCAATAATATATTACAATCACAACCAATATCGCCAGCGATCCAAAATAGGCCCCACCTTCATAGTTACATTGTAGCTTATAAATAGCTTGCCCCTCCATTTGCGCCTATGATAGTTAGAAGGACAGAATGTAGGGCATATTTATCTGATCTCAAGCCCCGTTGCCGCTGTTATTCATTGGGGCGCGGGGCCCTGCTATGCCTGGCGCCGCATACAACTCGTGAGGGAGAAGACGTAATGTGGGACAAGACTTATGAAACCATGTCCGCAGATGAGATGCAGGCCTTCCAGCTGGGCAAACTGAAAGAAACAGTGGCCTGGGTTTACGAGCGGATCCCCTTCTACAAGAAAAAGTTCGACGAGGTCGGCTTCCAGCCCGGCAATCTCAAGGCGCTGGAGGACCTGGGCAAGCTGCCCTTCACCGTCAAGACCGACCTGCGCGACAACTATCCCTTCGGTCTGTGCGCGGTGCCCATGACCGAGGTGGTGCGGGTGCACGCCTCCTCCGGCACCACCGGCAAGCCCATCACCGGCCCCTACACCAAGGACGACTTGGCCCAGTGGTGCCAGTGCATGGCCCGCACCATGGACAGCGCCGGCATAACCAAGACCGACATTTTCCAGAACTCCTACGGCCTGGGGCTGTTCACCGGCGGCCTGGGCTTCCACCAGGGGGCCGAAACCATCGGCTGCACGGTCATCCCGGCCTCCAGCGGCATGACCGAGCGCCAGATCACCCTCATGCGCGACTTCGGCGTCACGGCCCTGGGCTGCACCCCCTCCTACGCCCTGACCATCGCCGAAAAGGCCAGCGACCTGGGCGTGGACCTTCGCAAGCTCCCCCTGCGCGTGGGCTGCTTCGGGGCCGAGCCCTGGACCGTGGAGATGCGCAAGGAGATCGAGGAGCGCATGGGTATCAAGGCCCGCGAGGCCTACGGTCTGACCGAGCTGGGCGGCCCCGGCGTGGCCTTCGACTGCGACATGCAGGACGGTTGGCTGCACGTCAACGAGGACCACATCCTGCCCGAGATCATCGACCCGGTCACCGAGGAGGTCCTGCCCCTGGGCGAGAAGGGCGAGCTGGTCTTCACCGCCCTGCAGCGCCGGGCCATGCCCATGATCCGCTACCGCACCCGCGACATCACCCAGCTCAAGCGCGAGACCTGCGCCTGCGGACGCACCCTGATCAAGATGAAGAAGGTCTACGGCCGTTCCGACGACATGCTCATCATCAGCGGCGTCAACGTCTTCCCCAGCCAGATCGAGTCGCTGCTGCTAGAGGTCGCCGAGGTCGAGCCCCAGTACGTGCTCATCATCCGCAAGAAGGGCTACCTGGATGCCCTCAGCGTGGACGTGGAGGCCAAGCCCGAGGTCTACGAGCAGGGCGAGGACAAGCTCAAGCAGGTGGAGGGGGCCATCGAGGCCCGCATCCGCGGGGTCATCGGCATCGGCGTCAAGGTCCGCTGCGTGCCGCCCAAGAGCATCGAGCGCTCCGAAGGCAAGGCCAAGCGCGTCTTCGACGCCCGCAAGCTGTAAGCCGGCGCCCAGGCTGACGGAGCGGGTCGACCAAGCCTGGTTGCCTGCGGGCTGCGCCGGCTCCCGTTCAAGGCTGACCTGAAAAAACCGCGCCCCGCCCTCGATCCCGAGGGCGGGGCGCTCGCTTTTACCGGCGTCGCTCAGACAGCGGCTACTTAGCAAACAGCGCCTTGTACTTGCCGTAGCCCTCTTTCTCCAGGTCCTCCTTGGCGATGAACTTGAGCGCCGCCGAGTTCATACAGTAGCGCAGGCCGGTGGGCGGCGGGCCGTCGTTGAACACGTGGCCCAGATGGCTGTCGCCGTGGCGACTGCGCACCTCGGTGCGAACGCCCCAGAGCTTGCGGTCCTCCCTGGTCACGATGTTGCCGGGCTCCAGGGGCTTGGTGAAGCTGGGCCAGCCGGTGCCCGAGTCGTACTTGTCCAGCGAACTGAACAGGGGCTCTCCGGTGACGATGTCCACGTAAATGCCCGCCCGTTTGTTGTCCCAGTACTCGTTGCGGAAGGCCGGCTCGGTGCCCTCCTCCTGGGTCACCTGGTATTGCAGGGGCGTCAGCCGGGCCTTGATCTCGGCCTGGCTGGGCCGGGGATAAGCCCCGTCCTCGGGCGCGGGCAGCCGGCTCACCGCCTCCTCGCCCCAGGTCTTGTCAAGGAACTGGTCGCGGCCGGAGCCGTGACGGTAGTACTTGTAGCGCAGCGGATTTTCCTTGTAGTAGTCCTGGTGGTAGTCCTCGGCCGGATAAAAGCTCTTGAATGGCCTGATCTCGGTCGCGATGGGCTTCTTGAAGACGCCCGAGGCGGCCAGCCGGGCCTTGGACTCCTCAGCCACCTTTCGTTGCTCCTCATTGTGGTAGAAGATGGCCGAGCGGTACTGCGGGCCCCGGTCCACGAACTGGCCCCCACCATCGGTGGGATCGATGTGCCGCCAGAACCAGTCCAGGATCTGCCCGTAGGAGAGCTTGGCCGGGTCGTAGTAGACCTGCACGGATTCCAAATGGCCTGTCAGCCCGGCGGAGACCTGCTTGTAGGTGGGGTTGACCTCCTCGCCGCCGGAGTAGCCGGAGATCACCTTGACCACGCCGGGCAGTTTCTCGAAATCGGCCTCCACGCACCAAAAGCAGCCTCCGGCCAGGGTCGCCACGGCCGAGTTTTCTTTTGCGGCCTGTGCGCCCGCCTGTGCGCGCCCGACCACGAGACCCAGGGACACGGCGAACACCAGAGCCATGATGATGAAAATGACGGCGCGCATGATTATCCTCCCGCGGCGGACGTCCGAAACTCACTGCCGTATCCGACGGGGCTTGACCCGCCCCTATGCTGGCCCGTCGCTATCAATATTAGTAAGCATTGAGTCCGATGCGCGGCAAGTGTTGCGAGAGTGCACTTTAATAGTTTGAAATAATTGGTTAAGATGCTCGAGACGGCTTGGATTGGAGGTTATCGATGGCCAATCGTTTCGAGC
>JAJZPI010000203.1 GCA_021811275.1 Deltaproteobacteria bacterium | reverse complement strand
CCGGGGCCGGGGGCCCAGGCCTCGGGCCCGGCGATGGCCGCCAGGAACTCGGCCTCGCCGGGCTGGCCGGGGATACGCTCTTTTCGCTTGCCGGTGCTCATGCGCCTGCCTCTGGCGGGCAACCCGGTTTGGATGGGGCCCGCCGTTCAGTTCGAGAATACCAAATCCGGAGGGGATGGGCCCCTGCCGGACGAAGAAAAGAAAGTTGAGGCGATTTGGGAGGTCGTCGAGTGGCATCCCTGGCGTGGACGCTCCCGGCGATGACGGTTGCCGGCTTGTACCAATGTGCGATCAATGCCTTCCATGGCCTTGATCGCCTATCGGCAGGGCCAAAGCGTGGTTCGACCCCCCAAAGCAAACTTTGTGGGGACCTCCGGTTTTGCCCCGCCTCGCGAGCGCTTGCGCGCCCGGCGAGCCATCCCCCGGGGTCCCCAGCCAATTTGTTGGCTGGGGTGGATCCCCCGGGGTCCCCAGCCAATTTATTGGCTGGGGTGGATCCTTGGCCCACATGCCAATTAGCGCTCAACTTACTTGTTTCAACGCCAATTGGCATAGATGGATGCGGAGGCGCAAGGCGGGCTGCGCTGACGCCAACCCCGCCCTACGTATTTGGCGTTTCCCTCTGGCGCGAGCCCTAGCCGGGAGCGTGCGAGGCCGAGCCGTGGTTTGGCGTCGTCGACCCGCTATGGCCGGCGCGGCACGCGCCCGACCCGCTATGGCCGGCGCGGCACGCGCCCGACCCGCTATGGCCGGCGCGGCGCGCGCCCGACCCGCTATGGCTGGCGGGGCGCCTAAAGGTGGAACCACTCCTGGAGCTTGGCCACCAGCAGGGGGGCGGTCTTTTCGCTCAGGTTGATGGCGTCGCGTTTTTTGAAGACGCCCTGGTACTTCTGGTAGCGCCTGAGCCCGGCCTTGGGGGGGCCGAACTCGCCGGTGGTGCGGTCGCGCTCGCGGTAGAGGAACAGGATGCTGGTCCACTGGCCGCGGTTGAGCACGACCTTTTCCAGCTGTTCCACCACCAGCTCGCCGTCCTCCTCGTACTCGATGGTGATTTCGTCGATGTCGCTGGCCATGACGCCTCTCCGTGCTTGTAGCCTGGCTTGGCTTGGGGGACGGGCACAAACGCGCCGGCCCGGCTGGGCCAAGATTACCGCCCTGGCTCGGCCGGGTCCAGGGTAAATCGGGCGGCCCTAATCCTCGCCGTTTTCATCACCGCGGCCCTGGCGCAGAGCGGTGAGCGCCCCGGCGCGCACCAGGGCCTTTTCGCCGAAGCGGCCGCGCACCGCGTCCTCGGCCTTGGCCAGAGAGGCCCGGCGGAGGCCGCGCTCCCGGCCGAAAAGGGGGGCCTGGCCGGTTCCGGCGGGGGAAAGTCCGCTGACGCCCACCCCCATCAGCCGGAAGCGCCCTCCGCCGGCGTAGGAGTTCAGGAGCTCGCGCGCGGCCTCGTGGATGTCCACCGTGAAGTCGGTGGCGGCCCCCAGGGTCTGGCGCAGGGTGACTTGGCGGAAGTCGGCGTGCTTGAGCTTGAGGGTGACGATGCGGCCGGCGAGCCCCTGGCGGCGCAGCCGGGAGGCCACCCGCTGGCACATGAGCAGCAGGTGGGAGTCCAGGAGGTCGCGGTCGGCGGGCAGGGAGCCGTCCAGGTCGCGGGCGAAGGTCAGTTCATGGCTGACCGACTTGGCCTCGCGGCCCAGGTGGACGCCTTGATCGTCGATGCCGTGGGCCAGCTCCCACAGGCGCGCGCCGAAGGACCCCAGGAGGCGCTCCAGGCGCGCCTGGCCCAGGGCGCGCGCTTGGGTCAGGCGCTCCACCCCCAGGGGGCGCAGGCGCTCCAGGGTCTTTTCGCCCACCCCCGGCACCTCCTTCAGGCGCACGGTGGCCAGGAACTCCTCCAAGTCCTCGACCAGGGTCAAGCCATCGGGCTTTTGACGGTCGCTGGCGATCTTGGCCAGGAAGCGCACCGGTGCCAGGCCCACCGAGCAGGTGAGTCCGGTGGACTCGCGCACGGCGCGTTTGATGGCGCTGGCGGCCTCGGCGGGGGGTCCCCAGAGGCTCTCGGAGCCCTTGAGGTCCAGGTATGCCTCGTCCACCGAGACCTGTTCCACCAGAGGGGTGAAGGAGAGCAGGGTGTCCATGACCATGGCGCTGACCTGGCGGTAGCGGTTCATGCGCACGGGCAGGAAGACCCCGACCGGGCAGAGCTTTTTGGCCTGGAAGATGGGCATGGCCGAATGGATGCCGAAGGAGCGGGCCTCGTAGGAGGCGGCGGAGACGACGCCCCGCCTACCCATGCCCACGATTACCGGCCGGCCCTTGAGCCAGGGGTGGTCCTGGACCTCCACCGCGGCGTAGAAGGCGTCCATGTCAACGTGGGCAAGCATGATAATAATCGTACAAGCCGATACTTGGCTTGCATGGGGGGTGAAAAGGTGATAGTTTCCCGCCGGTGGAAGCAGGACCTGCGCCACAACGACCAAGAGGGGATTTATGCATCAACAGCCGCAGGATGCCAACCCGGTTTGCCGGGTGGGAGGCGAGCGCAACCTGCAATGCCCCTATTACGTCTTCTGTCTTGACATCGCCGCGGCCAACCTCTGGCCCGACTTCACCTGCGATCTCTGCCTGTACCGCAAGACCAAGGAGGCCACGCGCATCGAGGAGCTGGACCTCTGCGCCCCCGGCTGGGAAGACATCTGGGGCGGCAGCTAGGCCTTGGTCTGTTTCAGCCCGGCCAGGAAGGGCCGGCCCTCGGCCTCGAAGGCCAGCTCCTCCTGTACCTGCTTCAGCAAGTCCTTGACCGTGCCCTGGGACAGCAGCCTGCCCTGAGGCAGGCCCATCTTCCAGCTGCCCAGGGGGTCCATGGAGGTCAGCAGGCTGCCGGCCACCATGTTGAGCATTTCCCGGAAGGCGTCCAGGGTCTGCTCCGTATCCAGGCTGCCCGGCACGGCGGCCATGATGTTGCCGGCCAGTTCGGCGGCCAGTTCCGGGGGGGCCCAGACCCACACCCTGATGGCCTGGTCGAGCTTGGCGAAATCCACCCAGCCCTCGTACCAGCCGGTGGCCTTGGTCGAGCCCAGTCTGAGGGTCAATTCGGGATCCCATTCAGGCACCACGAAGAACATGGTGGCAAAGACGTCGGAGATCGACGTCCTGAGCGCCCTGTTCCAATCTTGTTCCATCGGGCTCTCCTAGGAGTTTGTCGGAGAAAGCCAGCCATGGCTTTCTCCTCTTGCCGCTTGCCAAAAGTAGATTTTGGCAAGCTTTCTAAATTGCGCCAAATCGTCATTTGGCACAATTTCGGGCGGGCCTCGGCTCCCGCCGACGGGTCCGCGGGTCCGGGGCTTGTTGCGGGGCTAATCCGCCCAGGGCGGCGGATCAACTGGCCAGATCCAGCAGGTACTCGGCCTGGTCCAGGATGTCTTTCAGCTCCAATAAAAGCATGTCCAAGTCCCGGGTCTTGAGCCCCACCTCCTTGAACATGGTGGCGGGAGCGGGGGTGGCCAGGCCCTCGGCGGATGGACCCACGCCCAGGGACACGCACAGCAGGTTGGCCAGGGCCACCAGATGGGTGAGTTGCCTGTCGCGGGGGGCTCGGTCCGGGGCGTGGTGGAAGGCGATGGCCCCCACGATGACCTCGGGGAAGTTCCACTGCCGGGCCAGGGCCGCGCCCAGCAAGGCGTGGTCCACGCCCAGCACCTGGCGCTCGGCGGCCACGAAGCTCATGCCCTGCTCGACCAACTGCTCGATCTGCGCGAAGCTTTTGCTCACGAACTCGCTAAGGACCAGCTTGCCCACGTCGTGCATTAGGGCCGAGGTGAACAGGGCGCCCTCGTCGGTGAAGCCCACCCGCTGGCCCAGGCGCTGGACCAGCAGGGCGCAGGCCATGGAGTGCCGCCAGAGTTCGCCCTTGGCCAGGCGGTAGCCTTCCTGGCCGCGCTGGAAATGCCCCACCATCTCGCGGCTGAGCAGGATCTCCATGAGTTGGCTGCTGCCCATGAGCACCATGGCCTGGTGCAGGGACGTGACCTCCTGCCGGAGACCGTAGAAGGGGGAGTTGCATATCCTGAGCACGTGGGCGGTGATGCCTGGGTCCAGGCGTATGGTCTCCATGAGCTTGGCGAAGGAAAAATTGGGATCCTGCATCATGCCCATGACCTGCTGCACCACGGCGGGCATGGGGGGCAGGTTTCCGACCTTGGCCAGGATTTCCTTGACGTTGCTCACAGATTCTTGACCTCCCCCGCGTTTATTTTCATCCAAACGCGGCCGGTGGCTATCTCCAAGCCAACGGTGCGGTTGACCTGCCCTCCCACATCCTCCAAGTCCACCAGCACGTTGTTGCGCCAAAAGATCTTGCGCACGGCGGCATAGTTGCGGCTGCCGATGTTGAAGCGGCCGGATTCGTCCATGACCTGGCTGCCGCCCACCACCACCACCCGCAAGCGGTTCTTGAGCGCGCCCATGGCATAGGCGTTTTTGAACAGCACCGGCAGGCCGGTGTCGGCGAAGACGCCCGGCTGGCGTTTGGCGCGCTCGGGGTTAAGGTTGGAGTCGGGCAGCATGAGGTGCAACAGACCGCCCACCTTGGCCAGGGAGTCGTAGATGACCACTCCCAGACAGGAGCCCAGGGAGTGGGTCACTATCTCCTTGCCCGGGTCTTTGGAGACGGCCAGATCGCCAACGCCAACGATGATGCGGCTTACCGCCAACCAGGCCTCCCGGATGCCCGCCGGCTCAGCGGTCGCCTGCCTCGCGCGCGCTTGAACGGCGTATCGGTCATGTTGGGTCTAGTGGTTGCTCCCCGGCCAGTTCCACATCGGTGGCGGCCAGCGGCATCATGTGATCTTAGCAGGACTGGGAAAAGGGCGTCCACGGGTTTTTGCCGCCCCGCGGCGCGCTCATGCCCGTTCCAGCAGGCCGGTCACCATCTCGGCGATAGCCAGGGAGCTGGTCAGCCCGGGGCTGTCGATGCCCAGCAGGTCGATCCAGGCCGGGCAGGCCGGGGAAGGGGCGATGACCCAGTCCTGCCGGCCAGCCAGGCGGGCCTGGATCCCCACCTGGTAGGGGCCCAGGTCCTCCACCTTCAGCCCGGGGAAGAATTCAACCACCTGGGCGTGGAAATCTGAGGCCGGCCTGGGGTCGCCGCCGTAATCCTCCTTGTGGCGGGCGGCGAAGTTTAGCGGTCCCACGCTGACCACCGGCCCGATTGCGGCCCGGCCGTCGGGGCCGGGTTCCAGGGTGGGGGTCAGGTGCACGCCCACGGTCCAGTAGGTCCCGCCGGGGAGGGTCACCTGATGGGGGGTGGGATAGACATTCATGGACTTGAGGCCCAGCTCAGGGCGGCGGTGGCGCTGGAAGCAGG
>JAJZPI010000030.1 GCA_021811275.1 Deltaproteobacteria bacterium | reverse complement strand
TGGGGGTCGTGGGCGCGGTGACCATGAGCGGGGGGGTGGCCAAGAACGCCGGGGTGGTGGAGCTGATGCGGGCCAAGCTGGGCAAGCCCGTCAGCGTGCCCGCCGAGCCGCAGATCGTGGGCGCCCTGGGCGCGGCGCTGGCCGCCAAGCGCAGCGGCGGACAGGGATAGGCCCGGCCCAGGATACACATCCTAAAAAAAGTACCTTTGCGGGATTCATGACGGCTGCCCCCCGAAGCGGCTGTCACGCCCTTTGCGCGGCCGGCGAGGCGCACGCGGCCCGCGCCAGCCGAGCCTATGCGGGATGCTCTTGAGGCCGGAGCGGCAAGCACGCGGGAGGCGGGTTACGCATTCGCCAACCCGCCCTACATTTCTCCGTATATCCTCCGGGCAACCCGCTACGGGAGCGCGCGAGGCCGGCCTGCAAACCTCCCTCGTCGACCCGCTATGGGAGCCGAGGCACTCGGCCGACCCGCTATGGCGGGGGCACCCGGTTAGGGGTTGTAGCGGTAGACGGTGAGCTTGATCATGACGCCGACCTTGACCTCGCGGCCGGCGGGAGGCAGCTGGTCTTTCACCACGTTGGCCAGGCCGCGCTTGTCGGTGTCGGTGTCGTAGATCTGGATGCTGTCGAAGCCGGTTTCCTTGAGAATCTTCTCGGCCTCGGCCAGGCGCTTGCCCTTGACGTTGGGCATGGCGACCTCGGTCTCGAAGGAGCGGATGGCCAGGGCAGGCGGCGCCAGGGGCGGGGCCAGCAGGAGCCCCAGCAGGGAAAGGCACAGGGCCAGGATCAGACCGGCGGTCTTGCGGGTGTTACGCCTCATGACATCCTCCTCGCCTTATTTGGGGGCGGCCGCCGCCAAGCGGGCTGCCAAGCGGCTGACCCTGGTGGTCAGGTTAATGAGATAGGCCGGCTCGGGCTGCTTGGGCGGTGGCGCGGGGTCGTATTCGCTGGCCTTGACCAGGGCCACGACCTTTTCCACCTCGCCATGATTTTCTTGGAGCAAGCGCTCGACCAGGGCCTTGAAGTCCCAGGCGGCGCGCCGGCTGCGCTCCAGGTAGTCCAGGGCGTCCTGGCCGATGAAGACGTTGCGGTGGCCCTGGGCCAGCACCCTGGGCTTCAGGGCGGCCAAGCGGGCCTGGGATTCAATGTATACATCGAAGTCGACTAAGAACTCGGTGATGACCTGACCCAGACCATCGGTGCAGCCCACGGCCTCGGAGGCCACCAGGATGCCCTCCCGCGGCTCGTGGTAGCTCAGAAAATCCCACGTATGTCCGGGGGTATACAATACCGTCAGCTCGCGGCCCTGGCCCAGGTGGACTTTCTGACCGTCTTCCAGTAGGATATCGGCCCGGAACGGGGTGAAATCGGCCCCGGTGGGCGGATCGAGCCCCCAGACGCGGGCGGTGGCCTCGGCCTCCCGGCTCAGACGGTCGATCAAGGCCAGGGCGTTGGGGCGCTGGACGATCTCGGCGGCCCGGGCCGAGGCGGCGATCACCATTTCCGGGTAGGCCTGCTTCAGCCAGCCCGCCGCCCCGCAGTGGTCGAAGTGGGCGTGGGTCAGGAGCAGGTAGGCCGGAGCCCGCCCGGCCAGGGCTTGATCGGCATCGCGCCGATACCAGGGCCCCAGGCAGGCAAAGCCCGCGTCCACCAGGGCCGGCCGCTCAGCGGTGAAAAGGTAGGAGGGAACCTGGGCCGAGCCCAGGACCCAGAAGCCTTCAACCGCCCGACCCGTGGTGTTGAATATCATCTGGCCGCTCCATCATGTAGGCACCCGGGGGGGGACCTTCACCTTCGTCAAGACCAGGTCCGTACTGTACACCGGCGGCTCGGCCGGTTAAACATTTTGTTGCTCAATTACCTGGGCTCAAGGTTGGCCCTGGGGTTTATGTGCTATGGATTGGCTGCCCTCAAGTCTCACCGGCTCGCTGCTGGCCACCATCATCATGGTGGGCATTTGCCTTTTCATCTACTATATGGAGCGGCAGCGCTGCCTGCTGTGGTGGGCCCTGGGCTGGGCCTCCTTTTCGGCCAGGATCGGCGGAGACATTGGGCTGTATTTTTACCCCGGCTCGATCCCCATCCTGGCCCTGACCCAGTTGGCAAACCTGGGCATCGGCTACTTCCTGGCCGTGGGGACCTTCGCCTTTATGCGAAAGCCGGTGCCGGGTCCCGTGCATGTGGCCGCCGTTTCCGCCGGGGTTCTGCTGCTGGCCGCCGATTTTTTGGGTTACACCGAGCTTTGGTTTTCGCTCCCCGCCTTCCTGTTCATCGGCCTTGCCGCCACCTGGACCGGCATCGCCGTCCTGCGCTCCTGGGAGCTGCGCGGGCTGGGGGGAACCATCTGCGGCTGGTCCCTGATTCTTTGGGGCCTGCACCGGGCCAACCACCCCTTGCTCGGCTCCTTGCCCTGGCTGGCGCCAGTCAACTACCTGGTAGCCACGGTTCTGACCATTTGTGTGGCCCTGGGCCTCATGCTGGCCTACTTCCAGCGCACCAAAACCGCCCTGCGCGTACGCGAGCAGGGCTACCGCCAGCTTCTGGAAAGCGCCAACGACGCCATTTTCGTGGCCGCCGCCGAAGGCCCGAGCCACCCCCCAAGGTTCCTTGACGCCAACCAAGTGGCCTACCAGCGGCTGGGCTACACCCGCGAGGAGTTTCTCGGGCTACGCCCCGAGGACATCTTGCCGCCCGAGGAGCGCCCCCGCCTGCCCGAGTTGGCCCGGACCCTGGCCCAGCGGGGCCGAGTGACCTTCGAGAGCATGGAACTGACCGAGAGCGGCCGGATGATCCCCGTGGAGGTGAGCTTGCATCAGGCCCGCTGGGGCGACCAGGTCATGACCCTGAGCATCTCGCGCGACATCTCCGCCCGCAAGCGGGCGGAGGCCAAGATCAATCAATTGGCCTCCATCGTGGCCAACTCCGAGGACTCCATCATCGGCTTTGACCTCAATGGCATAATCACCTCCTGGAACCTGGGCGCGCAAAAACTCTACGGCTACGCGGCCGGGGAGGCGCAGGGCATGTCAATCCTGCGGCTGCTGCCCCCCGGCCAGCAGCGCCGGCTCGATACCACCCTGGAAAGCCTCCGCCTGGGCAAGGCCATAGAGCACCCCGACACCCCCCGGGTGACCAAGGACGGGCGCAACATCTCCATCTCCGTCACCATCTCTCCGGTGCGCGACGAGGCGGGCCGGGTGGTGGGCGGCTCGGCCATCGGACGCGACATAACCGCCATGAAACGCCAGCAGGAGGAGAAGGAAGGTCTCCTGACCCAGCTCCGGCAATCCCAGAAGATGGAAGCCCTGGGCGCCCTGGCCGGGGGCATCGCCCATGACTTCAACAACATCCTGAGCGTTATCATGGGCAACGCCGAGATGGCGCTCATGCGCCAGCGCAACAACGTGCCCATCGCCCATGAGGTGGAGCGGGTGATCGAGGCCAGCCGGCGGGCGCGCGATCTGGTTCGCCAGATACTTGCCTTCAGCCGGCGCGGCGAAAAGGAGCGCCGGCCGGTGGCGCTCAAGCCGCTTATCGCCGAGACCCTCAAGATGCTTCGGTCGGCCCTGCCGGCCACCCTGGACATCCGCAGCGAGATCACCGCTCGATCCGATCTGGTCATGGCCGATCCCACCCAACTGCACCAGGTCCTGCTAAACCTCTGCACCAACGCCGCCCAGGCCATGGAGCCCAATTGTGGAGTGCTGGCGGTCTCCCTCCGGGAGGTGGAGGCCGGCGAGATGGCCGGGAGAATGCCCGCCGGTCTGGAGCCCGGGCCGCACCTGCTGCTGGCCGTATCCGACACCGGCCCCGGCATGACCCCGGAGGTGCAGGAAAGGGCCTTGGAGCCTTTTTTCACCACCAAAATGCCTGGTCAGGGCACCGGCTTGGGGCTGTCGGTGGTGCATGGCATAGTACAGTCGCACGGCGGGGTCCTACGCATCCTGAGCCAGCCCGGCGCGGGCTCCACCTTCGAAGTGTTCCTGCCCCGCCTGACCCAGGAGCCCTTGACCAGCGAGTCTTCCCAGCCGGAGATTCCACGGGGCAGCGGGCACTTGCTGCTGGTGGACGACGAGGAGGGCCTTTGCGAGGTCGAGCGCCAACGCCTGCAATGGCTGGGCTACCGCGTCACCGCCCACACCGATAGCCTGGCCGCCTGGCGAGTGCTGGAGCGAGGCGAACCCTTCGATTTGCTTATAGCCGACCTGGTCATGCCCGGCCTCACCGGGCTGGAGCTTGCCCGGCGCGCCAAGTCCCTGCGCCCCGGCTTGCCCATCATCGTCTGCACCGGCCATCCGGACAAGATCACCACCCAGCAGACCGAGGAGCTGGCGGTGAAGGCAGTCCTGATCAAACCGGTTTCCCTGGAGGAGATGAGCACGGCCCTGAGCCAGACCCTCGCCCACAAGACTCCGGCAGCCCCCCACTAACTCTTGACAGACGCCCGCCTGCCCGGCGCACGCATCGGCCATGGCGTGGTCAACTTATATTTCACGGAGTTGCTTCCTGGTTTGACAGGCCATATTTGTGTTTCAGCATGCTATGGCCTCAGATTGTTTCAGGGTTGGGCCCTGGCCGGCGCCCGCAACCACCTGGCGAAGATTCAGCAAGGCGGCTCCATGCCCCACCTGGAGCATGCCAAGGGCATGGTCCTCTACTGGTTCGACAAGGACAAGGGAGGCCAGAGCGCCTGCGCCGGTGACTGTCTGGTCAAGTGGCCGCCCTACCACCGCGAGACGGTGGCCACGGGCCCCGGCCTCGCGCCCGAGGGCTTCGGTGTCATCACCCGCGCCGACGGCGTGAGGCAGACCACCTTCCAGGGCTTTCCCCTCTGCCACTTCTTCCAGGACAAGGCCCCCGACGAGAAAAAGGGCGATAAGTTCAACAGCATCTAGTCGCTTGTCGATCCCGCTCACTTCTCGCGCCATCAGGGCTGAGCCGGATTTGGGCGAGCTTGCGGAACCGGGGCAGGTCCTCCAAAGGGGGCGGTCCCGGCGTTTCGAGAGTCGGGCCCGGCTTGGAACCAGGCATGATTACGGACCAAAATCTTGGGGGTGGCCAAGGCGGGCGAAAAAATGACGTTTCGCCTCAAAAAAACTTGACAGCGACAGCGCAATTAAAATAGAGTTGGGGTTTGAACGCTTCGCGCCCCTCCCCCCACGGGAGAGGGGCACTCTGTTCCCGGGGGAAAGAGCGGTTTATCGGCGCATGCAGACTCATAATACCATAGACCCGCATCTTCGCCTAGCCGAGCGTTTGGGGAAAACCCCCCTGCCGGCGGTGCAGATTCCGGAGCTCATGGCCATCCTGGCGGCGCTGTTCTCCCCGGAGGAGGCCGAGGCGGCGGCCCTGCTGCCCTCGCGGCCTGTGGACACCGCCGTCCTGGCCCGGGAGCACGGCCGCGACCCCCAGGCCCTGGGGGACCTGCTGGCCGGACTGGCCGACCGGGGCCTGGTCTACCAGAGCCGCGGCCCCCAGGGCGACTACTACAGCCTGCTGCCCGTGGTGCCCGGCCTGGCCGAGGTGCAGTTCATGGCCGGCGAGGTCAACCCGGTCAAGCGCCGGCTGGCCGCGCTTTTCCAGGCCTACTACGCCCCCGGCGTGGGCAAGGTCCTGACCGAGGCCCCCACCCCCTTCAGTCGGGTCATCCCGGTGGGGCGGGCGGTGCCCAACCAGCAGGCGATTCTGCCCTTCGAGCAGGCCGAATACATACTTGGCAGACAAAAGTGTCTCGCCCTGGCCAACTGCTACTGCCGGCACGAGGCCGATCTCCTGGGCCACGGCTGCGGCAAGCCCAAGGACGTCTGCCTGTCCTTCGGCCCCTTCGCCGACTTTTTGGCCAAAAAGGGTTTCGCCCAGGCCATCGACCTCCGGGGGGCCATGGCCGCCCTGGAGCGGGCGGAGCTGGCCGGGCTGGTGCATGTGACCGACAACGTGGCCGAGGGCGCGACCTTTTTGTGCAACTGCTGCGGGTGCTGCTGCTTGTTCCTGAAGACCGTCACCCAGCTCAAGCGCCCCGGCGCCATCGCCCAGGCCGCCTATGAGGCCCGGGTGGACCCCGACCAATGCATAGCCTGCGGTCAGTGCCTGGAGGCCTGCCAGGTCAAGGCCCCGGAGCCCGGCGACGAGACCTATGTGATCAACCCGGCCCTGTGCCTGGGCTGCGGCCACTGCCAGCAGTCCTGCCCCACCGGGGCCATCGCCCTGAACCGTAAGCCTCGGCCCGCCCCTCACGCCCACCGTGGCGATCTGGTGGCGGCCCTGCAAAATAAAAATCAAGCCTCGGCCAACAATTCGCGGCCAGGGGCTTGAAACCGGCCCAGGGGGTCTTAGGATTTTTAGAAGGGGGGATGCGTTGAGGCGCACCTCCACACCCCAAGGTGACAAACTCCCAAGACCCCAGGCATGGCCGGACGGCAACCCCAAACCCAAACTCTAGTGCCCAAGAAGGCGGTAATCATGGCCCGGGAAGAGCAAAGCAACAACAAGAACTGGGAAGACCTCGAGGAGGAAGCGGAAAAGGTGCTCGAACCCACCGCCGAGCCCGTGCGCGAGGAACGTTCCAGCGACATCAGCCTTGACACCCCTGTCGCCTACTTCAAGGAAGTGGAGGGGCGCGACCTTCTGACCCCGGAGCGCGAGCTCGAACTGGGCAAGCTCATCCGCGACGGCCGGGAGATCATCCTCAACAAGAGCATGGAGATCCTGGGCGTGGTCAAGGATGCCCGCGTCACCTGCGAGCGCATCGGCTCCTGGCTGGAGGACTCCCACAAGTCCCCGCTGTCGGTCGAAGACGTCATGGCCGAGGCCAAGGACCAGGTGACCCGCTGCTCCAGGCGCCTGAAGCCCACCAAGAAGCTGGCCAAGAACCTGGCCATGATCGACCGAGCCCGCGACCAGGTGGACGTGGCGGTAAAGGAGATGGTGGAGGCCAATCTGCGCCTAGCGGTCAGCATCGCGAAAAAGTATACTTTCCGGGGCCTTAGCTTTGCCGATTTGATCCAGGAGGGCAACATTGGCCTCATGAAGGCGGTCAACCGCTACGATTACCGCACCGGCTTCCGCTTCAGCACCTTCGCTTCCTGGTGGATCCGCCAGACCATCAGCCGGGCTATCTACGACCAAGCGCGGACCATCCGCATCCCTATCCATTTGCTGGAGCTGCGCTCCAAGTACTTCCGCGTCTACTACGGCCTCCTGAAGGAGCTGGGTCGCGAGCCCCTGCCGCGCGAGGTGGCCGAGAAGGTCGGCATCGACGAGGACAAGATCAAGGACATCGTCAACCTCACCCTGGACTCCACCAGCCTGGAGACCCCGGTGGGCGAGGACGGCGACGAGCTGGGCGACTTCATCGAGAACAAGGACGCCGAGTGCCCCTTCGACAAGGTGGGCGAACAGCAGATGCAAACCCACTTGGCCGAGGCCCTGGACGCCCTGGACCCCCGCGAGCGCCGCATCCTGGAGATGCGATTCGGCCTGGGCGACGAGGACGAGCACACCCTGGAAGAGGTAGGCCAGGTCTTCAACCTCTCTCGCGAGCGCGTCCGCCAGATCGAGAAAAAGGCCCTCCAGCGCCTGCGCCATCCCCAATGGCGCTGCCTGCTGGAGGACCACGTCTAGCCGGGTGCCCCCGGCGGGGCTTAGCGGGTCGAGCGGGGGTGTCGCCATGACGGGCCCCGCACGCTCCCGCCGAGGGGCGAGTAAATAAGATTTTCTTCGTAGGGGCGGGGTTTATCCCCGCCCTTCTTTTTCTTCGGCCCCCGCGTTCTCAAGCAGGTCTTGGACGAATTCGCCGCACCCGAGGAGTACGCCTTCTGCAAGACCCTGGTGCCGGTGCGCCTGCCCCAGCATGAGGGCGAAAAACTGGTCTCCCGCTCCCGGGCAAGCGTCTACACCAGCGCTTCGAGCGCTTCCGCAACGTGGTGCTGGACTTCGAGGGCGTGGCCAAGATCGGCCAGGCCTTCGCCGACGAGCTGTTCCGGGTCTTCGCGGCCGCCCACCCCTCCGTCGTGCTGGCACCCATCAACATGACCGAGGCGGCGGCGCGGATGGTTAGCCGGGCCAGGGCCGGCGCTAAAGGGTTTCCCCTCGCCCCCCGGCCATAGTACTATGCCCTCGTCCACCCCTGAGCGAGGCGAGCGTGGCCCACTCCGGCGAGAACATCGCGAATTTGCTCGAGGCCCTGGCCCACTGGGCCGGCCGGGGCCGTCCCGGCTCACCCGGCGGGCTGCTGGCGGCTGCCGCGCCCTTCCTGGGGGCCAAGGGCGGGGTCCTTTGGGCCTGGCGGGCCGGCGGGGGCCTGGCCTTGGCCGCCTCCAAGGGCCTGCCCGCGTCCCTCTCGCGCCGCTTGCACTCCCTGGGGCCCCCCATGCCCGCTGACTGGCCCCGCCGGCTGGGCTGGTCCAACTGCCGCCTGCTCAAGCCCGACCAGCAGCTCCAAAGCGGCTGGGGAGAGATGGACCGGCTGGTGGAGAGCGGGCTCTTGGCCGGCATGGAACCCGAGGGCCGCCTGGCCTGGTGGCCCCTGATCTGGGGCGGGGGCTGGGGCCTGGCCCTGTGGGTCCTGCCGGGCGATCCCCCCTGGCCCTCGGGACTGGCCCCGGCCGGGGCGGCGGGCCTGGGCCTGGCCCTGGGCAACCTGCTTTGGCGGCGGCGGCTGGACCGCGGGCCGGACGACAGCCGCCAGCGGGCGCTGATCGCCGCCATCCTGGAGGTCATGCCGGTGGCGGTCTTCGTGGTCGACCGCCAGCACCGGGTGGTCCACTGGAACCGGGCCTGCCACGAGCTGACCGGGGTGCCCGGCGAGACGGTCATGGGCACCGATCAGGTCTGGGCCGTGTTCCACCGCCCGCCCGGGGTCAGTCTGGCCGACCTCATCGTGGAGGGCGACCAGTCCCGGCTGCGCACCTTCTACGCCGATGAACGCCTGCGGCCCTCGCCATTGGCGCCCGAGGCCTGGCAGGCCGATGGCCACTTCCCGGACCTGGGGGGCCAGCCCAAGGACCTCATCTTCACCGCCGCGCCCCTGCGCGACCCTTCCGGCCAAGTGGTGGGCGCGGTGGAGGCCATCCTCGACCTCACCGACCTGAAGCGCCTGGAGGCCCAGCTGGCCGAGAGCGAGGCGCTATACCGCAGCCTGGTGGAGGCCAACCGCGAGGGCATAACCCTGCATGACGGCGAGAACTTCCTCTTCGCCAACCAGCCCTTTCTGGAAATGTTCGGCTTGAACCGCCTCGAGCAGGCCCCGGAGGACCTCCTTGAGCTGCTGGCCCCGGCCAGCCAGGGGGCCTATCTGCGTTGGCGGCGCTCCCTGGACCGCCAGGGCGTGTCGCCGCTGTTCGAGGGTCAGGGCCAGCGGGGGGGCGTGGTCTTCGACCTGGAGATGAACGCCGCCCCGGCGGTCTTCAAGGGCCGGCCCGCCTTGCTCTTCAACGTGCGCGATGTCTCCTTCCGCAAGCGCATGGAGGAGCAGCTCATCCGCTCCGAGCGCCTGGCCGCCACCGGCAAGCTGGCCTTCGACATCGCCCACGAGGTCAACAACCCCCTGGGCGGCATCCTGACCTTCGCCCACCTCCTGGCCGAGGACCTGGGCTCCGAGAGCCCTCTGCGCGGCCATGTGGAAAAGATCATCAAGCTGACCAACCGCTGCAAGATCATCATCCGGGGCATGCTGGACTTCGCCCGCCAGGACCCGCCCGAAAAGGAGCTGGTCAACCTCAACTTGGTTCTTACCGAGACCCTTTCCCTGCTGGAAGGCCATGTCCTGCTCCGGGGCGTGGAGCTGGTCCAAGAGATGGACCCCGCCCTGCCCGGCTTTTACGGCCAGCGGGGCAAGCTGGAGCAGCTTTTCCTGAACCTCATTATCAACGCCGCGGAGGCCCTGGAGGGGCGGGGCAGGATAACCATGCGCACCTGGGCCGAGCCGGCGGCGCGGGAGATCAAGGTCTGCCTCTCCGACGACGGCCCGGGCATGGACGAGGAGGTGGCCCGGCGGGTCTTCGAGCCCTTCTTCACCACCAAGGTCCGCGGCCGGGGCACCGGCCTGGGGCTGGCCATCTGCTTCGGCATCGTCAAACAGCACGAGGGGCGCATAGAGCTGGTCACCGCCCCCGGCCAGGGCGCGGCCTTCACTGTGGTCCTGCCCATGAACACCCTGGCCTGATTGAGGCGCGCGCGCACCCCTGCCCCAGAGCCCCCTTGACCCCGCCCGAGGCCCCCGGACTCCCTCTCGCCCAGGGTCTCTCGTCTGGCCTATCATCGTCGAAAACCCTTTTCAGGGCAGACGGGCAGCTCCCGGACCAGCCTTTGTTTCACGTGAAACAAGCACCGGCGGAAGGCCGGTCCCGAAGACGCCTGTTTCACGTGAAACAGGATCGGGCTCAGGCCTGATGGATGGCGATTATGCGTTTGCCCCCGGGCGGGGGCAGCTCGTAGGCCATGGTCAACAGCCCCAAGGCGTTGGCCTCCTCGGCCTCCCCCTGGCCACGGGGCAGCAAAACCCGGCCCCCAGGGGCAAGGTAGGCCAGGGCCAAGGCCAGGGAGTCCCGCAGACTGCCCACGGCCTTGACGGTCACGGTGTCGAAGCGCTCACCGGGCAGGGCCCGTACTTTGTCGCCCTCCCCCGCCGCTCTGCCTCGCGCGCAGCGGACGTTGCCCAGGCCCAGGAGGCGTACGGCCTGCTTCTGGAAGCTCACCCGCTTGCCGCGCGCCTCCAGCAGAGTCACCCGCACCTCCGGCAGGGTCAGGGCCAGCACCAGGCCCGGGAAACCAGCCCCTGAACCGATGTCCAGCAGGCTGGAGCCCATAACCAGGGGCTTCAGGGCCAGGGAGTCAAGGAACAAACCCACCGCCACCGCCTCCATGTCGCGGTAGCCCGTGAGATTGATGCGCTGGTTCCAGCGCAGCAGCTCCTCGCCCAGAGCCATAAGCGAGGCCAGAGCCTCCTCGGAGCCCAGGGCTCCTGTCAGCATTAGGCGCAACCCCTCGCGCAAAACCCTTCTCCTTTGAATTGTGCCCCGCCCCGGCGGGCCGAACGCCTCACCTGGCACGAAAACCACACGCAGGCCTTAATACTTTTCGGGCGCCCCAAACTAAAAAGCTATGCCAAGGGTGATCCCACGGCAAAAATATTTTGCCCACCCAAAATTCCTAACTGTTTTGGGAGCGCCCCCCCCTTGCCGGCCTCATTTTTTATTTTCCCAGACAAAACTGGCTGAAAACGGCCTCGATGAGTTCATCGGGCGCACCCTGACCGTCAACCTCGCCCAAGGCCGCCAGTGCCTCGCCCAGCTCCACCGAGGCCAGCTCCACGGCCAAATCCGCTGAAACCAGCGCCGCCGCGGCCGCATCCAAGGCCATTATCGCCCTCCCCAGGGCTTCAGCCTGCCGAGCCGAGGCCACCACCTCCCCCGCTTGGGGTTCGGGCTGGCCACCGCATAGCATCTTCCCCAGAGCCAGGCATAGTCCTTCCAGCCCTGCCCCGTCCCGCGCGCTGACCCGCAGGGCCTCACTTGCGCCTATGCCCACCGCCCCCAGCTCCGCCAGGTCCCAGGCCGCGCCCAGGTCCGCCTTGTTGACCGCCACCAGCCTGGGCAAGCCTTGGGTTTCATGCAACACCCGCATGTCCTGGCCGTTGAGCCCGCTGGCGCCGTCCAGCACCACCAGCCTGAGCTCCGCCGCCCGCGCCAGCTCCCGCGCCGATTCCTGGCCCAGGCGTTCCACCTCCTCCGCCTCGCCTCCTCCTTGCCCCAGCCCCAGCCCTGCGGTGTCCACCAGCCTGGTCGCCACCCCGCCCAGCACCACCGCCTCCTCCAGGTAGTCCCTGGTGGTGCCGGCAAGTGCCGATACCAATGCCCTCCCGCAGCCGAGAATAGCGTTGAACAGGCTGGATTTGCCCACGTTGGGCCTGCCGCAGAGCACCACTCGCGCACCTTCGCGGAATAACCTGCGCTGCCGGCGCTCTGCCAACAAAACGCGCAGGGGCCCCAGCGCCGCGGCCTCCAACTCCCCGGCCAGGGCGGGCCCGGCCAGGGCCTCCATCTCCTCCGGGAAGTCGATGGCCGCCTCCAAGGCCGCCGCCGCCCTCAAGATGGCCGCCCGCACCGGAGCCAGGCGCTGGCCCAGCCCGCCCTTCAGCCCGGCCAGGGCCAGGCCGGCCTCGGTCTGCGAGCGCGCGCCGACCAGCTCCGCCACCGCCTCGGCTTGCGCCAGGTCCAGCCTCCCGCCCAGGAAGGCCCGCAGGGTGAACTCCCCGGGCCGGGCCAGACGGCAGCCTTGCGCGAGGCAGGCCTCCAGCGCCCGGCGCGTGACCGCCGGCCCGCCGTGGCCCTGGATTTCCACCACGTCCTCGGTGGTGTAGGACCGAGGTCCCCGGAAGAAGGCGCAGAGCACCTCGTCTATGACCCGTCCATTTTCGGGGTCCAGTAGTTCTCCCAGGAGCAGCTGGCGCTCCGGAATCTCCCCGGCCGTCAAGCAACCTCCGCGCCGGGGCCGAAACAACTTCAGCCCCACCTCCCAGGCCCGTTGCCCGGAGATGCGCACGATGCCTATGCCTCCCGCCCCGGCCGGGGTGGCCAGGGCGGCGATGGTGTCCCCCGTCAGCCCAGCCCAGACTCGCTCGCCTTGGTTCATGCCTTGTTCCCTCCAGTTACATTCATACCATATACCATCGTCCAGGCCGGGCGAGAATCCAACCAGGTACAAGGCGCCTGCCCTCAGGGTTGACACGACCGGCGCACTCCCGTACCCTGAATCCAGGCGCGCCGGCCCCGCGTGGAATTCAGCCTGTTTTCAGTTGGTTGTCCCACCAGAGGAGGAGTGCGATGTCAATGTGGAGCGAATTCAAAACGTTCGCCCTAAAGGGCAACGTGGTGGACATGGCCGTGGGCATAATCCTGGGCGCTGCTTTCGGCACCGTGGTCAGTTCCCTGGTCAAGGATGTCATCATGCCGCCCATCGGCCTATTGCTGGGCAAGGTCGATTTCAGCAACCTCTTCCTGATCCTCAAGGACGGGGCCACGCCGGGGCCCTTCGCCAGCCTGGCCGAGGCCCAGAAGGCTGGGGCCGTGGCGGTGGCTTATGGCCAATTTATCAACAATATCATTAGCTTTTTTATCGTGGCCTGGGCGGTGTTCATCCTTATAAAGGGCCTCAACCGTCTGCGCAGCCAGTTCGATCTCATGCCCGCGACCACCACCCGCGACTGCCCCTTCTGCCTGTCCAAGATTCCCATCAAGGCCGTCAAGTGCGCCCACTGCACCTCCGACCTACCGCCTAGCGCCTCGGCTCCGGAAGTGGGTCGTTAAGGCAGCCCTTCAGGCCCGACTTGCTCGCGCCCGTTGGCGGTTGGCTTCCGTTGGGAATGGTCTTCGTAGGGGGTGAGGGTATCCCAGCCCTTGTCTGTTTGATACGAATAATAACGATTGGCGTCAAAAGAGTGGTATCAACGCTAATTGGTATGAGGGCCAAGGATCCACCCCAGCCGACAAGTTGGCCGGGGACCCCGGGGGATGGCCCGCCGCGCGCGTAAGCGCTCGCGGGGAAAGGCAAAACCGGGGGACCCACAAAGCTCGCTTTGTGGGGTCGGACCACGCTTTTGCCCTGCCGAGCGGCGATCAAGGCCGTGGATGGCTTTGATCGCATATTGGTATTATCTGCATGATGCGAAAAGGTAATGGGGCGGGGATTATCCCCGCCCCATGAGAAATAGAAAACCTTGTGCGGTGATCGACGCGCCCTGCCTCGCGCGACCCGCCTCGGCCACGGCGGCCCGCAGCCTAGCGGGCGCTGACCATTACCTTCTTGAGTTCGCCTCGCCCCCGCGAGGAAGTGGTGATGCCGGGCTGGTTCTTGAGGGCCATGTGGACCACCCGCCGCTCGGGGGCGCTCAGGGGGCCGATGGAAATACCCTTGCCGGTGGCCTTGGCCTTTTCCGCCACCTTGAGCGCCATCTCCTCCAGGGCCTCGCGCCGCCGCTGGCGGTAGCCCCCGGCGTCAACGCTGATGCGCACCGGCTTGCCCGCCTGGTGACTGACAATGCGGGTGACCAGGTATTGCAGGGCCTCCAGGTGCTGACCCCTACGGCCAATCAACACCCCCGCCTCGCGGCTAATTATGTCCAGCACGATGCCGCCCGCCCCGCCCTTGGCCTCCACCCGGCCCTGCGGGTCAAGGGGCTCGATTATGCGGGCCAGCACCTCGCGCGAGCGTTCGATGACGACGGGGTCCTGCTCCAGCCGGCCCTCTACCGCGCCGCCCTCGCCCTCCTCGTCCTCCTCGTCTTCGCCCGAAACCAGTTCCCCCTCCTCCCCGGCCAGGGGGTCTTCCGCCTCCTCCATCGAGGCCGACGCCTTGACGTCCTCCCCCTCCTCCTCCGGCTCGGCGGCCGGGGGCGGCGGAGGCGGCGTGGCCGCCGCGGGCTTGGGAACCGGCCCCCGCTCCGGCGCGGCCACAACCTCCGTCGCCCGCGCAAGCTGCCTTGCCGGACCCGCCTGCGCCGCCGGCGCGGAAGGGCCTGTCATGCCTGCCCCGGCTTCGGCCGGAGAGGCCGCGGGCTTTTCCAGCTTCCGTTCCGCGCGCTGGTTTTCGCGGCCGTCCTTGGCGCCTGGACGCGCCTGATCATTGACCACGGCGGCCAGGGCCGCCATTTCCTCGGCCATGGAACCGGCCGAGGGGCGAACCTTGACCCGGGCCTTTTTTCCCCCGATAAGACCGAATAGACCGGCCGAGCCGGCCTCTACCACCTCCCACTCCAGCCTGTTCAGAGGCAGGCCGAAGTGCTGGCTGGCCTTGGCCAGGGCCTCCTCGGTGTGCTTGGCGGTGAATTCCAGATATTCGCTCATGGTGAAGTTTTTCCCTCTACTTGGCCTTCTGCTTGTTGGTCCAGTACTGTTGCCCGATGCTCAGGATGCCCTGCACCAGCCAGTAAAGGACCAGGCCCGAGGGGAAGTTCAGAAACATGAAGGTGAACACCACCGGCATCATCAGCATCATCTTGGCCTGGGTGGGGTCGCCGGTGGTGGGGGTCATCTTCTGCTGCAGGAACATGCTGCCGCCCATGAGGATGGTCAGGACCGGCAGTCCGTAACCTTGCTGCACGAAGGGTATGGCGAAGTCAAATCCGATAGGCAGGCGGTCCGGCGCCGCCAGGTCGTTGATCCACAGCATGAAGGGGGCGTGGCGCAGCTCTATGGCCGAGCCCAGCACCTTGTAGAAGGCAATGAATACCGGAAACTGCACCACCATGGGCAGGCAGCCGCCCAGGGGGTTGACCTTGTAGGTCTTGTAAAGCTGCATGGTCTCCTGCTGCATGCGCTCGCGGTCGTCCTTGTACTTCTCCTTGAGCTTGGCCAGGACCGGCTGCAACTCCTGCATTTTCTTCATGGATTTGTAGCTTTTGGCGGCCACCGGCCAGAGCAGGATCTTGATCATGATGGTGATCAGGATTATGGCCACGCCGTAGTTGCCCACGTAGCGCTCGAAAAAATTGAGCGAGGCCAGCATGGGCTTGGCGATAAGGTCGAACCAGCCGAAATCCACCGCCTTTTCCAGGTTGTGGCCCAAGGGCTCCAGCACCCCCAGATCGCGTGGTCCGTAGAAGACCATGAAGGTCTTCTCCTGGGTCTGGCCCGGGGCCAGGGCCAGCGGCGGCTCCACGATGGTGGCGGTCATCAGTCCGGCCTTGCCCGAGCCCCGCACCGAGCGTTTTATCCCCTCGGGCTCGGCGCTGGTGGGGGCGATGACGCCCAGGAAGTAGGGTATGCTGAGCCCGGCCCACTGCACGCTGCCGCTTTCCACCCTGGTTTCCTTCTCGATGTCGCTGTCGGAGTGCTCCACCAGGCGGTGGTCGCGCCAGGCCTCCAAGCCGGTGAAGGCATAGGTGTTCACCTTGGCCTTCTCGCCGTACTCGTGCAGGGAAATCTCCGGGGTGATTTCCATGTTCTGCTGGGTCTGGTTGGTGATGCGCACGGTCATGTCAAAGGCGTAGGAGTCGGACTTGAAGGTGTAGATCTTCTCGACCGCCATTCCCGCGCTCTGGGTCTTGAAGACCAGGCTTTGAGGGGGCTGGCCCATTTCCACCTTGAGAGAGCCGGCGCTGGCCGTGAAGGTCCGCAGCCCCAGTTGGGGATCGACATTGGGCAGGCTCAGGCCCAGGGAATAGGGGTCGCTGGACTTGATGTCCAGCAGCACGAAGGGCCCGCCCGCCTTGCCGGGCTCCATGTGGTATTTCTTGAGCACCACCTGGCGCGCCGCGCCGCCGCGCTCGCTGAAGACGATCTTCATCAAGGGCGTTTCCACGGTGATGTCCTTGGCCGCCTGGGCCAAAGGCGCCGCTGGGGCGGGGGCGAGAGCCTGCGAGCCGGGGCTTGCCGCCTCCCCCGGTTTGCCGGTTTCCGCGGGTTTTGCGCCCTCCTTGTCCTGAGCTTGTTTTTGTTCTTGGGTGGCGGGCTGATTCTTGGGAGGCGGAGGGGCGATGAAGGTAGTGTAGCCCCAGAGCAGGGCCACCGAGAGCACCACGGCCAGAATCAGGTTTTTGTTGTCCATGGTCAGGTTTCCTAATTGGGGGTTCGGTTTCAGACCGGGTCGTAACCCCCGGGGTGGAAGGGATGGCACTTTGCCAGCCGTAAAAGGCTCTTGCCCAGGCCTCGCCACAGTCCGTGACGGGCCAGGGCCTCCATGGCGTAATTCGAGCAGGTGGGATGGAAGCGGCATTGGCCGCCCAGGTAGGGGCTTAGAGAGAGCTGGTATAAGCGAATGAGCCCCCGGGCGGCCTTGACCGCCAGGCTCAGGCGGGGGGGTTCATCGGTTGCGGCCTGGCCTTCATGGCCCGCGCGCCCTCCGTGACCTCCCGCCGGACATCGGCAAAGGCCAGTCCCGGCGCGCCGGTCTTGGCCACCGCCACCATGTCCAGTCCCGGGGGTATCTCCTCCCAGGAAAGGCGGAAGGCCTCCCGCAACAAGCGCCGCACACGGTTGCGGCCCACCGCCCCCGCCACCCGCCTGGTCACGGTCAGGCCCAGACGGCTTTGGCTCAGGCCGTTGGGGCGCCATAGGAAAATGAAGTGCTCGGTGTGCTTGCGTCCCGAGCCCTGTCTGAGGGCCAGGAACTGGGCCCGTGAGAGCAGCCGCTTGTGCTTGGGAAGGCGCTGGTCCCCCGCCGGCATCCCGCCCGGCCGCTGTCACACCGCCAGCCGCTTGCGGCCTTTGGCCCGGCGGCGGGCGATCACGGCGCGGCCGCCCACGGAACGGCTGCGCACCAGGAAACCGTGGGTGCGCTTGCGGCGGAGATTGTGCGGCTGATAAGTCTGCTTCATGGTTTTGCTTCCTTGCCCGGCAAAGGTGGTAACGTGGGGCTATGAAACACGAATTTTAGCCGCACGGACCAGCGGTCGTCCCGTTGTCCATCGGCTCGCCCCTGTTGTCGCACATCCTCGGGCGGCCCTTTTACCTCGAGGGCCCGCGGCGGACGGCGCTACGCGGACCGAATTTAACCATATGGCCCAGTGCTTGTCAAACCTCGCCGGCCGTCGGGGCCACGGCGGTCCCTCCCGATCCCGGAGGCGCGGCTTTTTCCCCGGGCCCCGTTCTCGCCAAGGCCCGCCGGGGGCCTGGCGTCCTGCCCCGCGCGGCGCCCCCAATCTGGCGGCCATGGTTGCAAGGCTGGTTGGCCGCTGGTAAAAACCCTTGACAGCCTACCCTGGCTTATTATTAGATATTCCCTGATTATCCGGGGTTTATCCTGCCCAGCGTTGGACCGGGGTGGCTTTCTTCCGGGGGGCCGACGCTGGGCTTATATAATTTTAAGAGAGGGTATTTAAAATGTCTTACAGGACCGCGGTGTTTATCGATGGCGGTTATTTGAACAAACTGGTCGACGACTACAACCGGCCCCGTGTCGATTTCGCCTATTTCGTCAAAAAACTCACCGGCGAATTGAGCCTGTTGCGCTCCTATTACTACCAGTGCCCGGCCTACCGCTCCGACCCGCCCACCGAGGAGGAGAACGACCGCTTCCGCCGCCAGGAGCGCTTCTTCTCCGCGCTCCGGCGCATACCGGACTTCGAGGTGCGCCTTGGCTACCTGGCTCACCGGGGCTTCGACGCCGAGAACCGGCCCATTTTCGAGCAGAAAGGGGCCGACATCTGGCTGGCGGTGGACATGGTGCGCTTGAGCCTCACCAACAAGATAGAGTACGCCTGCCTGGTGGGCGGCGACGGCGACTTCTGCCCGGTGGTGCAGGCGGTCAAGGACGCCGGGGTCAGCGTGCGCCTCTTCCACGGCCCGGGCCCCCGCAGCCGCTACTCCGCCCAGCTCTGGGACCTCTGCGACCAGCGCACCCTGGTCACCCAGGACATGCTGGGCCGAGGCGAGGGCGGCTATCAATACCGTCAGAACCGCCCCTTGGAGTCGGACCCCGACCTGGGGCCCCCCACGGATTGACGGCCCAAACCGCCCCAGCAGGGCCTTGCCTAGGGGCCTTGCCTCTGGTAGGCTGACCCCCGGTATAAGAGCCTCCCAACGGCTTGTTCCTTTTACGTTCCATCAGCGAGGAGCCGGCATGCTGCTGGACCCCATTCTCGGCCTTTTCAGCAATGACATGGCCATCGACCTGGGCACCGCCAACACCCTTGTATATGTCAAGGGCAAGGGCATAGTCCTTTCCGAGCCCAGCGTGGTGGCGGTGCGCAAAGAGGCCCGCTACGGCAACCGGGTGCTGGCCGTGGGCAAGGAGGCCAAGATGATGCTTGGCCGCACCCCCGGCAACATCGTGGCCATCCGCCCCATGAAGGACGGCGTCATCGCCGACTTCGAGGTGACCGAGGCCATGCTCAGGCACTTCATCCGCAAGGTGCACCACCGCCGCAACCTCATTCGGCCCCGCATCATCATCAGCGTGCCCAGCGGCATAACCCAGGTGGAGAAGCGCGCCGTGCGCGAGAGCGCCGAGAGCGCCGGGGCGCGCGAGGTCTACCTCATCGAGGAGCCAATGGCCGCGGCCATCGGCGCGGGCCTGCCCATAACCGAGCCCACCAGCAACATGGTGGTGGACATCGGCGGCGGCACCACCGAGGTGGCGGTCATCAGCCTGGCCGGCATCGTCTATTCCAAGAGCGTGCGCGTGGGCGGCGACAAGATGGACGAGGCCATCCTTCAGCACATCAAGCGCCAGCACAACCTGCTCATCGGCGAACGCACCGCCGAGATGATCAAGACCACGATCGGCAACGCCTGCCCCGGAGAGTCGGTAGAGACCCTGGAGGTCAAGGGCCGCGACTTGGTCACCGGCATACCCAAGACCCTGGCCATCGACTCCGACGAGGTCCGCCAGTCCATAAGCGAGCAGATCGACACCATCGTGGAGACGGTCAAGATCGCCCTGGAACAGACTCCGCCGGAGTTGGCCGCCGATATCGTCGACCGGGGCATCGTGCTCACCGGCGGCGGCGGGCTGCTCAAGGGCCTCAACGTCCTGCTTTCCGAGCAGACCGGCCTGCCCATCACCATCACCGAGGACCCGCTGAGCACAGTGGTGCTGGGCTCGGGCAAATGCCTGGACAACCTCGCCCTGCTCCGCGAGGTCATGATCAAATAGAATTGAGGGCAAGCCAGCCCAGCACCGGCGGGCCAGGACGGCCCGCCGGCCGACCGGCAGGGAGGCCGAAGCCGGCCGGAACCTGCTTCCGGTCGGCGCCCAAGGCCAAGGATGGCCGAGACGTTCTGGCGATGCACGCTGGGCTCGGGCAAATGCCTGGGCAACCTCGCCCTGCTCCGCGAGGTCATGATCAAGTAGCGGTCGCCGCCCCCCTCCCTTGGGGGACGCCTGTCCGTCCCATCTTCCGGGGCGTGTCGTGAACTTCTTCCGGCGTTACCGTTTCGCGCTGGTCATGGCTGCCCTTCTCCTGGGCGGCCTCACCCTCTTTTCGGTGAACGCCGGCCGCGATCCCTCCTCATCCATCTCCGGCCGCCTGCTCCTGGAAATCCTGGGTCCGGCCCAGAAGGCGGTCAGCGGCATCGGCGAATGGGTGGGCGGCGTCTGGAACCGCTACTTCGCCCTGGTGCAGGTGGCCCGCCAGGCCGAGGACCTGAAGCGCCAGGTGGCGGCCTACCGCCAGCAGCTCACCGACATGGACGAGCTGAAGCTGGCCAACGCCCGCCTGCGCGCGCTGCTCTCGCTCAAGGAGGAGGGGGGCTATCCCCAGGTGGCGGCCCAGGTGGTGGGCATGGACCCCACCAATTATTTCCGCACCGTGATCATCGACAAGGGCAACTCCGACGGGGTAGACACTCAGATGCCGGTGGCCAACGCCCAGGGCGTGGTGGGCCGGGTGATCTGGGCCAGCTCCCATTACGCCAAGGTGCTTCTCCTGGTCGACCCCAACGCGGCCATGGACGTGCTGGTGCAGCGTTCGCGGGCTCGGGGCATCGTGGAGGGCGCGGGACGCGACACCCTGCGTCTGAAATACGTCCTGCACTCCGAGGACGTGGCCGCCGGCGACCGCCTGGTGGCCACCGGGGCCGACGGGGTCTTCCCCAAGGGCATGCTGGTGGGCTTCGTGCGCGCGGTCAAGCAGGAGGGCAAGGGCGTCTTCCAGCATATCGAGGTGGAGCCCGCCGTGAACTTTGACCGCTTGGAGGAGGTGGTGGTCATCCTACACCGCCGCAACTTCGACGACTGATATGAGTCCCCGCCAAACCAGGGGCGGGATGCCCCACGGCCAAGCCATGCTCAACCTGGGCTCCTTCCGCCTGCGCTATATCCTGGCCCTGGGCCTTGTGGCCGCTCTCACCCTTTCCGCCCAGATCCTGGTGCACCTGAACCTGGACGAGAACGAAGGTTACGCCCGCACCGTCAACCTGGCCGGACGCCAGCGCATGTTGGCCATGGGCCTTACCCGCACGGCCTACGCCCTCCTGCCCTCCGACCAGCCCCGGCGCGCCAGACTGCTCAATGAAATGGCCCTTGACCTCCACCAGTGGCGGGAGATGAACCACGACCTGGGCGAGGGGCGCCAGGACGGCGGCCTCAGGGCCGGCGGTCCGGCCATACGCCAGGGCTGGCGGGAGCTTTCCCCCCTGATCGCCCGCATCGACGGGACCGCCGAAGAAGTCCTGCGCCAATTCCGTGAGGGCGACCCCCCCGCCTCCACCCAAGCCCTGGTCACGGAGCTTTTCGAGCTTGGACAACGCTACCTGCCGGCCATGGACGCCCTGGTCGGGCGCTACGCCGAGGAGTCGCGCCAGCGTTCGCGCACCCTGCAAACCCTGGGCATGACCATGGCCGGGTTGGTCCTGGCCCTTTTGCTGGCCGAGGCCCTTTTCGTCTTCCGGCCCATCACCCGGCGCATCCGCTCGGACATGTTCCGGCTCACAGCCCTGGCCGAGGAGATGAGCGAGCTTTCGCGCAAGGACGGCCTGACCAACGTCTACAACCGCCGCCACTTCGACGAACAGATAGCGCAGGAGTGGCGGCGTGCCGCGCGCGAGGACCAGGTCCTTTCCCTGCTCATCATGGACATCGACCACTTCAAGCGCTTCAACGACCATTACGGCCACCAGGCCGGCGACCAGGCCCTGCGCAACGTGGCCGGCGCGGCCGCCGCCCAGCTCAAGCGGCCCGGCGACCTCCTGGCCCGCTACGGCGGCGAGGAGTTCGCCGTCATCCTTCCCCAGACCGGCCTGGAGGGCGCGCGCCACATGGCCGAGGCCATCCGGCGGGCGGTGGAGGAGTTGGCCGTTCCCAACAGCGGCTCTCTCGCCGCCCCGGTGCTCACCGTCAGCCTCGGCGTGGCCGCGGACTGGCCGGCGCGCAACCAGGGTCCGGAAAATTTGGTGGAGGCCGCCGACCAGGCCCTCTACCGGGCCAAGCATTCCGGGCGCAACCGGGTCGCCGGGCCTCCCGGCGAGACCCCCGAGGATTGGTCATGAAGCGCGAGGTCCCCCCGGCCCCCCGGGCGGTCGCCACCCTGGTCATGGGCTTTGCGGTCTCGGTGCTCAGCACCACCCTCTTTTCCTGGTGGTCGGCCGGCCCCTTGCGCCTGCAGCCGTTGGTGGTGATGGTGGTCTCCGCGGGTTTCCGCCTGCCGCTCATCCCCGGCGGCCTGGTCACTCTGATCCTGGGCTATATGGCCGACATGGCCAGCGGCGGCACCAGCGGCCTGCAGATCACCGCCTATCTCATGGTGCTGTGCGTCTGCGCCGTGGCCGAGCGCAAGCTGGAGATAAATTCCTGGCCCTTCCAGATGCTGGCCGCGGGGGCCATGAGCCTGCTTTTCCAATTGGCGGTCATGGCCGGCATCTCCCTGGTCGGCCGCCAGCCCCTGAACACGACTCACCTGATCTCGATCCTCTCCGCCCAGGCCGCGCTCACCGCGCTCACCGCCCCGGTCTTCTTCGCCATCCTCGAATCCACGGTCGCCCTGGTGGACTATTTCTGGCCGGCCGGCGGCCAGGCGAGGAAGTAACTTGGGCTTTTCCCTCTTCGGCAGAAGGAGGCATCGGGCGATCAGCTCATCCCTGCCCCGCTCCCGCTCCTTCGACCCTTCCGAGGCCCCCGCCGCCCGGCGCACCATCATCGTGGCGGCCATATTCGCCGGCCTGGCCTTCCTGACCCTCATCGGCCGCCTCTGGCAGCTACAGCTCCTGCAGGGCGACTACTATCGGGGCCTCTCCGAAAACAACCGCATCCGGCTGGTGGACGTGCCCCCCAGCCGAGGCCTCATCTTCGACACCAAGGGCCGCCTGCTGGCCGACAACCGCCCCGGCTTTTCGCTCACGGTCATCCCCGAGGACGTCGACGACTGGGACGAGTTGGGCTCGCGCCTGGAGAAGCTGGTGGGCATCTCCCCGGAGGAGCTGGCCCGGGCCCGCGAATCCGCCGCCGGCCAGCCGCCCTTCAAGCCCGTGCGCCTGCGCGCCCACCTGGACCGCGAGCAGCTGGCGGTGCTGGAAACCTTCCGCTACGAGCTGCCGGGGATCAAGGTTCAGGTGGAGCACCGCCGCTCCTACGTCTATCCACGGGAGACCGCCCACGTCATCGGCTACCTGGGCGAGATCAACCAGTCCGAGCTGTCCGCCTCCCCCAAGGGCGTATACCGCATGGGCGACTACGTGGGCCGCTACGGCTTGGAAAAGAGCCGAGAACGGGTGCTGCATGGACGCCGGGGCGCGCGCCAGGTGGAGGTTGACGCGGTGGGCCGCGAGCTCAAGGTCCTGCAGGAGGTGGACGCCGTGCAGGGCCACAACCTGACGCTCACCATCGACCTCGACCTCCAGCGCGCGGCCCAGGCCGCCCTGGGCGACGAGGTGGGCGCGGTGGTGGCCCTGGACCCCAGGAACGGCCAGGTCTACTGCCTCTACTCCTCACCCAGCTTCGACCAGAACTCCTTCGTCACCGGCATGTCCTCCAAGTACTGGGAGGCCATCAGCAGCGACCCCTTCCACCCCCTTAAGGACCGCGCCATCAGCGGCCTCTACCCCCCGGGCTCCACCTACAAGATCATCACCGCCGCCGCCGGTCTGGCCGAGGGCGTGGTCACCCCCCAGACCGTCATCAACTGCCCCGGCGAGATTCCCTTTGGCCGCCGCACCTACAAATGCTGGGCCCTCAAGAAAGGCGGCCACGGCAACGTGGAGCTGCACCGGGCCATCCGCGAGTCCTGCGACGTCTACTTCTACCGCGTGGGCATGCGCCTGGGCGTGGAGCGCCTGGCCAAGTACGCTCGCGCCTTCGGGCTGGGCCGGCCCACCGGCATCCCCCTGGGCAGCGAGTCGAGCGGTCTGGTGCCTGACAACGAGTGGAAGAAACGCCGCTTCGGCGAACCCTGGCAGGACGGCGAGACCCTCTCCCTGGCCATCGGGCAGGGCTTCAACCTGACCACCCCCATCCAGCTGGCCCGCATGGTGGCGGTCATCGCCAACCGCGGCCGCCTGCTCACCCCTTCCCTGGTCAAGACCGTCCACCCCAACGACGGCTCCGACCCGGTGCCCGAGCCCCCGGGGGTGATAACCCGGGTTCCGGTGCCCCCCAAGGACCTGGAGCTGGTTCACCAGGGCCTGGTGGCCGTGGTCAACGAGCCCGGAGGCACCGCCAGCGTGGCCCGGGTGGCCGGCCACACTGTGGCCGGCAAGACCGGCTCGGCCCAAGTGGTGGGGCTGCACCTCTACAAGTCGTATGGCACCGAGTCCCAGGTGCCCTGGAAGTACCGCGACCACGCCCTCTTCGTGGCCTACGCCCCGGCCGAGGACCCCACCATCGCCATCGCGGTGGTGGTCGAGCACGGCCTGCACGGCGGCTCCTCCGCCGCCCCCGTGGCCCGCAAGGTCCTGGAGGCCTATTTCGGCGCGACCCCCAGGCCCGAAAAGCCCTCCGAGAGCCCCGGCCCCCTGGCCGACTACCCCGACCCCGCCAGCGTGGCCGCCGGCCTGAAGCCCCCGCCCACCCTGCCCGGCGGCAAGCGCCGGAGCACCCCGGTTCCCGAGGCCCAGCCCGCCCCCGGCAAGCCCGTTACGGGCTCCAACGCAGCCCCCGCCGCCCAGGGCCAGGCCAAGCCCAAACCCGCGCCGCCGGCCCAAGCCAAGCCCAAACCCGCGCCGCCGGCCCAGGCCAAGCCCAAACCCGCGCCGCCGGCCCAGGCCAAGCCCAAACCCGCGCCGTCGGCCCAGGGCCAGCCCGGCCTGTTCAAGCCCAAGCCCTTCAAGCCGGAAGCCGCGCCCGCTTCCAGCGCGACAGGAGGCCGGCCATGATCGATCGCCGTCTGGTCACCAATTTCGACTGGCTCATGATAGGCCTTCTGCTGGCCCTGGCCACCTGCGGGGCCGTGAACCTCTACAGCGCCGCCAGCAGCTTCGAGACCTCCGGCTCGCCTATCTACCTGAAGCAGATCTACTGGTTCTGCCTGGGGCTGGGGGTCATGCTCGCCGTGGCCCTGGTGGGCTATCAGCGCCTGTCGGTCCTGGCCTATCCCTTCTATTTCGCCGTGGTGGTGCTGCTGGTGGCGGTCCTGCTCTTCGGGCGGGTGGTTTCCGGGGCGCAGCGCTGGCTGGCCTTGGGCCCCCTGGTCATCCAGCCCTCGGAGCTGGCCCGCCTGGCGGTGATCATGGTGCTGTCCCACTATTTCCACCGCCGCGACCAGGCCGAGCCCTACAACCTGCGCCAGCTGATCTTGCCGGTGGCCCTCACCGCGGCGCCGGCCTTGCTCGTCTTGAAGGAGCCGGACCTGGGCACCGCCCTTTTGGTCCTGGCCGTGGGCGGCAGCGTCATCCTGGCCAACGGGGTCAAGATATTCTCCCTGATCCTGGCCGCCGGCGGCCTCCTGGGGGCCATGCCCCTGGCCTGGCATTTCCTGAAGGATTACCAAAAGCGGCGCATCTTCAGCTTCCTGGACCCGGAGAGCGATCCCCTGGGTTCGGCCTACCACCTCATCCAGTCCAAGATCGCCGTGGGCTCGGGGCAGTTCCACGGCAAGGGCTTCCTGGCCGGCACCCAGACCCAGCTGCACTTCCTGCCTGAGCAGCACACCGACTTCGCCTTCTCGGTGGTGGCCGAGGAATGGGGCTTCATCGGCTCGGTCATAGTCATCACCCTCCTGGCCGCCGTGGTCTATCGGGGCCTGATGCACGCCATCCGGGCCAAAGACCGCATGGGCATGCTCATCGTGGTGGGGGCCACCGCCTGCATCTTCTGGCCCACGGCCATCAACGTGGGCATGGTGGCCGGGCTCTTCCCGGTGGTGGGAATTCCCCTGCCCTTCATCTCCTATGGCGGCTCCTCCCTGGTCTCCACCATGGCCGCCCTGGGCCTGATCCAGGGGGTGTCCATGCGCCGCTTCGTCTTCCATCGCTCCTGACCCCGGGAGCCACTGGGCCCCGGCCTGTGAAAAACCTCTGCCGGGGCCCTGGTTTGCCAATGGAGCTTGAGCCATTGGACGAATTTCCCAGCCTCGGACTTAATCCGCAGGGGGCGACTCCCCGGAACCCAGCCTAAAAATTCCTTGATCTCCAGCCGGTTACGTGTTAGGCATTTACGTAGAGCAAGCCGCTGTCCGGCGGCCATCCGTAAAAAAGGCGTCGCGGTCCCATGGGCTCCCTGGAGGGAGCCGGGCTGGCATTTGCCGGTCCGGTTCCGGACCCAGGCTAAGCGCCGCCTCGTCCGTTCAATCATGGAGGGTCTTGTGGGCAAGAATCGCCGCGACGGTGAGGTGGGAGTTTTCCTGGGCCACGACAGCGTCCTGGAGGGCGTGCTGGAGTTCAAGGGCCTGGCCCGTTTGGACGGGACCTTCCGCGGGCGCATCCAAGGCACCGGCACCCTCATGATCGGGCAGCAGGCCAAGGTCGAGGCCAATATCCAGGCCGCCCAGGTGGTCATCAGCGGCGAGGTGGTGGGCGATGTCCTGGCCGGCGAGCGCCTGGAGATACGCGCCCCCGGCCGTCTCAAGGGCAATATCAGCTCTCCGCTGGTGGTCATGGACGAAGGTGTTCTCTTCGAGGGCCACTGCACCATGGCCGGCGGCGAGGCCGACGCCAAGGACGGCAAGCTCACTCTTGTGGCCGCCGGAGGAGCCACCCGCTAGATGTTGTTATCCTAGGGCTGGCCTGGGGCTTTTCATAGGCCCCGGGCTCCTTTCCCCGCCCCGCACGTGAAAAATTTCTTTGACTTCCCTTATCGAATATTGTATGAGTTCGCAGCTTGCCTCCCCGGTCCAAGGGGCGGACGGGGGGTGGGCGAGGAGCGCGGCGCCGCCTTGGTTGGCGGGCCCCGCCCCTCGGCGCCACTCCAGGGCGCGGCAAGCCAAATCCGTGTAACTCTGGCACGCAGAAGCACAGGCAGGCAATTAAAGCGGCACTAGACGCTTCCCAAGGAGTGCGGGGTCCCTATGGTCAGCATTGACATAAACGCGTCCTTGTTATGGCAGATCGCCAACTTCCTGGTCCTCATCCTTTTGTTGAACGTCATTCTCTACAAACCCATCCGCGGCATCCTCAAGGAACGCGCGGCCAAGTTCGCCCAGCTGGCTGGCGACATTTCCGCCGGCGAGGAGGGCGCACAGGCCAAGGCCAAGGAGCTTGACGACCGCCGGGCCGATTCGCGCCGCCAGGGCGCGGCCCTGCGCGATGAACTCAAGAGCGAGGGCCGGGCCAAGGAGCGCGAGCTGATCCAGGCCGCCACCAAGGAGATGGAAGCTACCGTGACCAAGGTGCGGGCCGAGATCACCGCCGAGATAGGCAAGGCCCGCGAGGAATTGAAGTCCCAGGTGCAGGCCTTTGGCGTCGAGTTGGCTCAGAAGATTCTGGGAAGGAGCATCCAGTAATGCGCGGGCATTTAAAAGCGACCTTGCTCTTGGGCGCGGCCCTGGTCCTTTTGGGCGCGGGCGCGGCCTGGGCCTCCGGCGGCGGCTACAGCGACGAGATGGTTCATGAGCTTTACCTCAAGATCATGAACTTCGCCGTGCTGGTGGTGGTGGTGGTGGTGCTGGCCCGCAAGCCCCTCAAGAAGGGCCTGAACGACCGCATCCAGGGCATCAAGGACGAGCTGGCCGACCTTGAGTCCCGCCGGGGCAAGGCCCTGGCCGAGCTGGCCGAGGTGGAGAAGCGCCTGAAGGACGCCGAGGGCGACCGCGAGACCATCGTGGCCGAGTTCCGGGCCCAGGGCGAGAAGGAGCGCGCGAAGATCCTCGCCGCCGCCGAGGAGTCGGCCGCCCGCATCAAGTCCCAGGCCCAGTTCACCATCGACCAGGAGACGGCCATGGCCAAGACCGAGCTGCGCAAGGAAGTGGCTCAGCTCAGCGCCGCCCTGGCCGAGGATCTGCTTAAGCAGAAGATCACCGCCGAGGATCAAACCCGGCTGGTGGATGAATATTTGGCCAAGGTGCAACAGGAGGTACAGTGACCAGCCTGATCGTCGCCAAGCGCTACGCGCGGGCCCTGCTTGAGATCGGCAGGGAGGACGGCAAGTACGAGGAGTACGGCCGGGAGCTCAAGGAGTTCGCCTCGCTCTTGGGCCAGGCGCCCGAGCTGGAGTCGGTGTTGGTCAATCCAGCCTTCGCCTTCGACGGCCGCAAGAACCTCCTTGGCGCTCTCCTGGCCAAGACGGGGCTCTCCCCCATGGTAAACAATTTTTTCCGCCTCCTCATGGACCGGGGACGCATTGGGGCGGCTCGTGACATCAACACGGTCTACGAGCATCTCCTGGACGAGGTCAAGGGCGTGACCCGGGCCGAGGTCTACTCGGCCGCTCCGCTGAGGGACGCGGATGTCGAGAAGCTGACCGCCATCCTCAAGAAGGTGGCCGGTCGCGATGTCTCCCTGAAGGTAAACGAGGACCCCAGTCTGATAGGCGGCGTCGTGGCCCGGATCGGCGATCTGGTGTTGGACGGCAGCGTCAAGACTCAGCTGGCTGGCTTGAAAGTTTCTTTACAAAGGGGTGATTACGTCTAATGCAGATCAGAGCCGAAGAGATCAGTCAGGTCATCCGGGAGCAGATCAAGGACTACGACAAGAAGGTCGAGGTCTCTGAGACCGGTACCGTGCTCTCGGTTGGTGACGGTATCGCCCGCGTGCACGGGGTAGAGAAGGCCATGGCCGGCGAGCTCCTGGAGTTCCCGCACGGGATCCTGGGCATGGTGCTCAACCTCGAGGAAGACAACGTGGGCGTTGCCATCATGGGCGAGGTGGAGCACATCAAGGAAGGCGACACGGTCAAGCGCACCGGCCGCATCGCCGAGGTCCCGGTGGGCGACGCGGTAATGGGCCGCGTCATCGACTCGGTGGGCAATCCCTTGGACGGCAAGGGCCCCATCAACGCCAAGGAGTTCCGCCGCATCGAGATGGTGGCTCCCGGCGTGGTGCAGCGCAAGAGCGTGCACGAGCCGATGTACACCGGCTTGAAGGCCATCGACGCCATGACCCCGGTTGGCCGCGGCCAGCGCGAGCTGGTCATCGGCGACCGCCAGATCGGCAAGACCGCTGTTCTGGTCGATGCCATCATCAACCAGAAGGGCCTTGACGTTTTCTGCGTCTACGTGGCGGTGGGCCAGAAGCGCTCCACGGTCGCGCAGGTGATCGACATCCTGACCCGACACGGGGCCATGGACTACACCTGCGTGGTCAGCGCCACCGCCTCCGACCCGGCGCCGCTCCAGTACATCGCCCCCTATACCGGCACCGCCATCGGCGAGTACTACCGCGACAGCAGCCGTCACTCCCTCATTTGCTACGACGACTTGAGCAAGCAGGCAACGGCCTACCGCCAGATCTCCCTGCTGCTCCGCCGTCCCCCGGGCCGCGAGGCCTTCCCTGGCGACATCTTCTACAACCACTCCCGCCTTCTGGAGCGCTCCTCCAAGATGAGCGATGAGTTGGGCGCCGGTTCCATGACCAGCCTGCCGGTCATCGAGACCCAGGCCGGCGACGTGAGCGCCTACATCCCCACCAACGTGATCAGCATCACCGACGGCCAGATCTACCTGGAGCCCAGCCTGTTCTTCTCGGGCGTGCGTCCGGCGATCAACGTCGGTCTGTCGGTCAGCCGCGTGGGCGGCGCCGCCCAGGTCAAGGCCATGAAACAGGTGGCCGGCACGCTGCGGCTCGACTTGGCCCAGTTCCGCGAGCTGGAGGCCTTCGCCCAGTTCGGCTCCGACCTTGACAAGGCCACCCAGCAGCAGCTCAACCGCGGCCGCCGCTTGGTCGAGATCCTCAAGCAGCCCCAGTATCAGCCGCTGCCCATGACCAAGCAGGTGACCATCCTCTTCGCCGGC
>JAJZPI010000202.1 GCA_021811275.1 Deltaproteobacteria bacterium | reverse complement strand
CGTCTTGACCCTGCTCTCACGCCAATGATTGGCGGGGTCATCTCTGAAGGAATCAGTCATCGCCCCGACGATCTTCCCTCTGCCGCGCTACGTTGGTCCCTAGGGCGTTTCCTGGTGCAGGCCCTCGCCCAGCACGTACTTCTTGAACAGCGGTATCACCAGGCTGATGGGCCTCTGTTCGCGCAAGACTACCGATGCGCCGATCAGGGTTCCGCTGGTTATCTTGATCTTGGGGCCGGCGGAGGAGGTCCATTTGAACCCACTGTAAGTGCCGGGGTCGGGCTCCATTTTCACCGCCACCAGCAGTTGGGTGCCGCTCTTACCCAACTCGGTTGCCAGCTCCTCGTTCTTGAGCAAACGCTGCATGCCGGCCCGGCTGGAAGGATAGTCGGCCACCCAAAGCACCTCGCCGGATATGGAGCCGTACTCCTCCTGCTTAACGGTGGTGGGCGTGATCTGGGCCGCCATCTTGGGCTGGATGGCCTTGCCCATGCCCCTGGCCGGGAAAAAGACCGCGGCGGCCAGGTCCAGCCCTTCCATGTCGTCGTTGTCCAGCTCCAGGGTCATCAGCACCTGCCCCGCGCTGAGGACTTGGCCCTCGGAGACGCGCACTTCGTAGACGTAGCCGGAAAATACCGAGCGCACCTGGCTTTTTATGTCCCGTTCGTTCTCATGGGCCTTTATCTCGTTGGCCTTCTCGTCCAGCTTGGCCTGGCTTTGCGCCAAGGCCTGATCCTGCTCCTTCTGCTTGTCAGCCCTCTGGACCTCCAGGTTGCGCAGCTTGCCTTCGTTCTGATAGATTTCCGACTGCACTTGGTCGCGGGTGGCTATGGTGTCCAGAAGAGTGCCCCGGGTCATCAGTCCTTCGCTTACCAGTTCCTCTTGATTGGCGATGCGCCTGTTGAGCCCATCCAGCCTCTTCTTTCCCAGCTCAATGTCCCGCGCAATGTCCTTGCTTTGCTGATCCAAGGTCCGGTAGAAGTAGCGCAGCCCCTCCTCGCCGTATTCCTTGAGGATTTTGTGCTGGCTGAGCAGCTGGTCCAGCGCGGATTTGGTGGCGCGAATCTGGTCCTCTATGAAGGGCTGGGCCACCACGGCCAAGAGTTGGCCCTTCTCCACCCTCTGACCGGGGCGGATCTTGAGCGAGGTTATGAGACCGGCCCCCTCGCTGTAGACCTCGCGCAGGCCGGCCACGCTGATGATGACGCCTTGTCCCTGGATGCGCGTGGGAATGCTGCCCAGGAACGCCCACAGCGCCACCGCCAAAAGCAGGGCGGCCAGGGCCGCCAGCGCCAGCCACGCCCTGGGCGTGGTCACCCGCATAAACTGGTCCAGCTCCTCAGGCGACGCCAGCCGCTCCAGGGCCACCGGACGGAAAATGGAGTTCACCTTTCTTCTCCCGCCGCCGGAAAGATGAGGCCCACCAAAAAGTCCCGTTCGACCGTTCCCTTTTGATCCCTGAACCGTACCAGGCACCCGGTTTGGTATCTAAGCTCGGCCACCGCAGTGGCCAGGGACTGCTGCGAGGAGATCAAATCCAGATAGGCGTTGTTGAGCTTGTCCTCCATGTCCAGCACGTCCTGGACGGTGGACTCGCCCAGTTTGGCCTTCTTGCGCTCCACCTCCACCGCCTTGTCGTAGAGTTCCACTGCGCGTCCGGCAAGCTCCACTTGGTTCTGGCCTTGCGCCACCTTGTTGCGGGCCACCGACACCTGGGAGCCTATCTTGCGCTCGAGGTCCTGTCTGGCTATCTGCTGCTTACGTTGGGCGCCGAGACGTTGGGCCAGGATGCCCCTGGCCGCGTTGTTGCCCACCGGCCATGTGTGCGTCAGACAAAATAGGAAGTTGGCTCCGCTCATGTTGCTGGTCAGGTCCGTGGCCAGGCTGTCCCGGTGCTGGCCGAAGTCGGCCCCGGTGTAGCCAACCTGCAAGTCCAGGTCAAGCCTGGGGCGGAGATCCAGGTGGGCGGCCTCGGAGAGAATCTGGTAGGATTCCAGGGAGGCCCGGGCGGCCAGGTAGTCGTCACGGTCGGCGAGCGCCAACTTGACAAGGGCGTCCTTGTCCGGAACATCTTCCACCACCTTGCGCGTTAACACGGGAAAATCCAGCCGAGGGTTGGGCAGATTTTCGATGGCCTCCGCGCCGAGCCCCATGGCCAGGCCGAGGGAGTGCCTGGCTTCGACGATCCGCTCCACGTAGCGTTCCTTGCTGAGTATCCGCGCGGCCAGGGCGGCCTCCAGCGGCACCGTAGCGCTGGGAGGGCGCGCGTCCAAATCCACTTGCCTTTTGGTTTCGGCCAGCGCCTTCCTGGTTCGCTCCTCCGAGGCGGCGAAAAGGTCCCGGTTGCGGACGGCCGCCAGCACGTTCCAGTAGGCTTTGACGGTTTCGTAGACCTTGGAAGAAGTGGTGTGCCGCAGGTTCAACAGGCTCGCCTCAAGTCTTTTCCCGGCCGACGACTCCTCGGCCGCGGCCGAGGCCTCGCCCCTGCCCTTCAAAAGCGGCACCACCACTTCAAAGACCACGGAACCGGTGGCCAGGGGAGCGGTGGACAGTGCCAGGTCCTGCGGATCACCGGTGTAGGCGTAGCGGTTCAATACGGACTGGACCTTGGGCTTGACGGTCACACCACTGCGGAACTTCTGCGCCAGCCCGGCGGAGACGAGGGAGGAATCCAGCTCCTGTTCCGTTAGCGGCGAATCGGAGGTGAGCTGGAACATGTTATGCTGCCGCGAGACCTTGGCCTCGTTGATCATGGTGGGATCGAAGGCCGCGCCGGCCTCCTGCAATGATCCCTGGCTCACCTCCACATCGCTCAGCGCCGAGGAAAGATCCGGATGGTGCTGCAGCGTAATCCTTACGGCCTCCAGCAGCCCCATACCGGCCCGAGAAGAAGCGGGGTCTTCCATGGCCAGCGACGTGGCGCATGGCAACCCGGCCTGAATCATCAGGATGCCCGCCAGGCAACCGGCAAGACGTTGCGCAGCCTTAGGCACGCACACTCTCCTCCACGACGGGGCGACTCTTTCCCGGCCGATCGCGTCAATCCACTGTATATTCTATGCCAGCCTTTAAGCTTAACGGAGGAAGCGTCACTTGAGCGCCCACGATCTCTTCCTGCAAGCACTCCAGGGCCGTGCCTGGAATATGGTTTGCCGGCACATGGATGGTTTGGCTCTGGGCTCGATCATCGAGGCCCTGGACCGCCGCGGTCTTTTTCTCAAGCTGGCCGCGGCGGCCGAACCGATCAAGGTGTCGCAATTGGCCGAGGAACTCGGCGCGCGTCCCGGCTACCTCCACATAGCGGTTTGGCTGCTGGCCAGTCAAGGACTTGTGCGCCGCCGGGGGAAGATACCCCAGGGGCTCACCGAGATTGAGCTGAGTCCGGACGGACGAAAATGGCTTGCCTGGCTGGGTCACTATCGCGACATGCCCATTCGCCTGCTGGAAGCCACCCGCATCCCCGCCCGCCTGCGTGGCCTGGCTCCGCCGGAGCCCATGCAACCCTTCGACACGGCCCCAATACCCCCTGGTGACTTCGCCGACATTGTGCGCCTTCATCTGCAAGGCCCCACGGCGGCGGCGACCATGGTGGACCTCTCCCGCCTGGGCGTTCTCGACCGCTTGGGCGGCGGTCCAGTCAGCGATTGGCGGTCTCTGGCCGGGCCGCATATCTCTCTCGAGGCCTTGCGTCATGCCTTGGTATTTTTCGAGGCTATGGAGTGGGTCAGGCTGGATGGCGCAAGCGCCGCCCTCACCACCCTGGGCGGGCTGGCCAGCCGTTTCGCCACCCAATATATCCACCCCGTCAGCTACCTGCCCACGTTTCTGCGCGCCGGAGGCATGATCTTCGCCGAGGCCGGAGAAACGCCGCCTCTGGAGAAGGTTGGCGTGGAGACCCATATCGACCGCGAAATGGACATTGGAGTCAGCGGCCTGGTATTTCGCGGCCTGTTTCGGGAGCGCTTTCTGGAACTGGTCTTGCCGCTTTTCCACCGCTCACCCCTGGAGGACCAGCCCGCCTGCGTGGTGGACACCGGCTCCGGCGACGGGACCGTTCTGCGCGATCTCTATATCGCCGTGGCCGAGAGAACCCCTCGGGGCGCCGCCCTCGACCGCTTTCCCTTGGTGATGGTCGGGGCCGAGTATAACCCGGTGGCGCTGCGAGCCACCGAGCGCGCCTTGTCCGAGGCAGGCATACCCCACCATTGCATCTTCGGAGACATCGGCGATCCAGTTGGGCTGGCCCGCGACCTGGCCGCCAAGGGCCTGGACCCCATGAACGCCCTGCACGTCAGCAAATCGGTGATCCACAACCGGCGCTACCGTCCTCCATCCGGCGAGATCGCCCATCCCCCCTTTTCTCCGGCGTCCCTGGCCGCCTTTGCCGCCCCGGATGGCGGCCTTATCACGGCCGCCGACCTGGAACTCAACCTGGTCGAGCACTTCATGGCCTGGCTGCCTTGGACCAGGGCTCACGGCATGGTGGTCATGGAGGCGCATACCGTGGACCCCCTCATCGCGGCGGAAAGGGCCGGGACCCACGTGATCACCTCCACCGTGGCCGCCCATGGCTTCTCCCACCAATACCTGGTGGAGGCCGAAGTGTTCCGCCGGGCGGCGCGCGCGGCGGGTTTCCGGGCCGTCGGTGGCCGGGACCTGGCCCAATCCCCACTGGGGAGGCCCTTACTGTCCCTGGATCATTTCATACCCGCCACCTAGCGACGCACCGACGCACGGACCCAGCGGAATCTCAGGCCAGGAAACGACGCAGGGCATTGTCTGCCCCCTCGGAATCGTAGAGGAAGGCCCCATGCCCGAAGTCACTCTCCAGACGAAGATGCTCGACCGGGGCGTTGTTCGCCGCGAGGGCTTCGCATATAGCTTCCATTTCCTCGGGCGGGTAGCGCCAATCCGACTTGTAGCTGACCAAGAGCGTGGAGCCTGAAAACCGCGCAAGAGAATCTCGCAAGCCCCCCGGTCGGCGCGTCAGGTCGAAGTAGTCCATGGCGCGGGTCAGATAGATCAGGGAATTGGGATCGAAGTTGCTGGGGGCGTTGCGGTCCACCGCGCGCAAAAACGCCTGAAATTCGAACTCGGGCTCCAAGGTGTAGGAAGGCTCCTTGCCACCCACCAAACGCAGTCCGAATCGCTCGCGCATGACCGCGCGGCTCATCCAGATCATGGTCCCGAACATGGCGGCCAGGCCCAGGCCAGCCTGGGGGCCGGGACCATCGTAGTAGTCCCCGCCCTGGAAAGCGGGGTCGCGCATGATGGCCTGACGAACCACTTCCCACAAGCCCAGATTGTGGGTGGTGGTGCTGGGGGTGGCCGAGATCACCACCGCCCTTTCCAAGCGCGTCGGGTGATTGGCCATCCACTCCAGGACTTGGAAACCGCCCATGCA
>JAJZPI010000201.1 GCA_021811275.1 Deltaproteobacteria bacterium | reverse complement strand
TAAAAGTTATCCTTTGGACGCTTATTGGTATAACCCCCGCGAAAAGCCATCGACCTGCCCCGAGCAATCCAACTGTTTCACAATGCAACGGCTGTACGCCTCCTGGCTACACTTTACAACTAGCTATAATCTATGATTTAATCAAAAGAAGTCGCCAAGTTGTTGCATAATTCAACAGATCGATCCGGCGACCATACCAACCATGGCTCTTTGAATGCCCCGCATTCACTGACCTTTTTAGCTGGCGCCCCCTTGGCACGTTTCTTCCACTAACCAGCCGGACACCATGAGGCCTTGCCGGGGGCGCGCCTTTAAGCGCAACGGCCCCGGCGGGCACGAGCCGAGGTGAAAGCGGCGGCAGATTGGGCGATCACCCCGGAGGCATGGCCGGCCAGGGCAAGGGCGGCCCGAACCTCCCCCCAAGCGGGCGGATCATGGCGGGAGTCTTGACCAAATTTCGCGGCCGGCTAGTGCTGGGCTTCGGCCTGGCCTTCCTGGGCATGCTGCTTTTCGGGGCCTTGAGCTACGGATATTTCGTGCGCATGGAGGAGCGTCTGCTCTGGCTGAGCCAGACCGACAACATGCAGAGCGCGGTGCTGGAAGCCCGCCGCTTCGAGAAGAATTTCTTCCTCTACCACCATCCCGAGGACCTGGACGAGGCCCTGGCCTACCTGGGCCAGTTCGAGGGCCTGCTCGACCATAACCTGATCCACGTGGAGGCCAGCCTGGGCCGGGCCCGGGCCCGGGGGCTCAAGGCGCGTGCCCAGTCCCTGCGCGAAATGCTTGCCCTGGCCAAGGCCGCGGGGGCGGGGGTTTCCGAGAATATGGCCCGGGACATCCGCGCCGCCGGAAAGGATCTGGTGGAAGGGGTCGAGGACCTGGCCCGGCGTGAGCGCCGGCAGATCCAGGGTTTCCTGAGCAGCTACCGCCCCCTGCTCATGGTCTTCCTGGTCTGCCTGGGGGCCTTGGGCGCGGCCATGGCCTATCTGCTCATCACCCGCTTGGTCAAACCCCTGCACACCATCGAGGAGGCCACCCAGGTGGTGGCCGAGGGCGACTTCCGCTCCATCCCCTGGGCGCGCACCCGCGACGAGATCGGCAGCCTGGTCGAAGCCTTCAACCGCATGGTGCAAAGGCTCAAGCAGAACAGCGAACAGGTCATCCAGACCGAGAAACTCACTGCCCTGGGCACGCTCACCAGCGGCGTGGCCCATGAGCTGAACAACCCCCTGAGCAACATCAGCACCTCCTGCCAGATCCTCCTGGAGGAGCTGGGCCAGGAGGCCTCGCCCTATCACCGCGACCTGCTCAAGGCCATGGACGCCCAGGTGGGCAAGGCACGCGACATCGTGCGCTCGCTCTTGGAGTTCGCCCGCCAGCGCGACTTCGCCACCCGGCCCGAGGACCTGGGGGCGGTGGTGGAGGAGGCGCTCATGCTCAGCAAGGGCCAGCTGCCGCCTGAGGTGGAGGTCAGGCTGGACCTGCCGGCGGGCATGATCCTGCCCCTGGACCGGGCCCACCTGGTGCAGGCGCTGTTGAACCTGATCCAGAACGCCGTGCAGGCCATGGAGGGCCGAGGGGTGTTGAGCATAGAAGGACGCCTGCACACCGAGGCGGGCGAGGCCCTGTTGACGGTATCCGACAATGGTCCGGGTATCGCTCCCGAGGCGTTGCCTCGCATCTTCGACCCCTTCTTCACCACCAAGGAGGTGGGCCAGGGCACGGGCCTGGGGCTCTCCATCACCTACGGCGTGGTCGAGCGCCACCGTGGACACATCAGCGTGGAGAGCGCCCCCGGCCGGGGCGCCCGCTTCACCATCCATCTGCCTCTGGCCGAGGCCGGAAGGGTCCGGTCATGAGCAAGCCGCGCATACTGGTGGTCGAGGACGACGCGGTGGCCCGCCAGAACCTCGAACACATCCTGCATAAAGGCGACGAGTACCTCATCGACGCCGCCGTCAGCGGCGTCCAGGCCCTGGAGCTGCTGGAGCGCGAGACCTACGATCTGGTGCTGACCGACCTGCGCATGGAAAAGGTGGACGGCATGGCGGTCCTAGTGAAGGCCAAAGAACGCCACCCCGACGCCGAGGTGATCATGCTCACGGCCTACGCCTCGGTCGACTCGGCCATCGAGGCCATGAAGCGCGGGGCCTTCCACTACCTGGCCAAGCCCTACAAGATCGACGAGGTGCGGGCCCACGTGGCCCACGCCCTGGAGCGCACCGAACTCAAACGCGAGCTCGCCGAGCTGCGGCGCGAGCTCAAGAACCGGGGCGGCCTGGACTTCATCGTGGGCAAGAGCCGGGCCATCGAGGAACTGGTGCGCACCGTACGAATGATCGCTCCCACCGAGGCCGGGGTGCTCATACAGGGCGAGACCGGCACCGGCAAGGAGCTTTTCGCCCGGGCGGTGCACGAACTGAGCCCTCGGGCCGACCGGCGCTTCCTGGCCTTGAACTGCGGGGCCTTCACCGAGGAGCTTTTGAGCAGCGAACTGTTCGGCCACGAGAAGGGGGCCTTCACCGGGGCCGCCGCGGCCAAGCCGGGCCTGTTCGAGGCCGCCCAGGGCGGCACTCTCTTCCTGGACGAGATAGGCGACATGCCGCTGGCCATGCAGGTCAAGCTGCTCAGGGTTCTCCAGGAGCGGGTGGTGACCAGGGTGGGCGGCACCCAGGAGATTCCGGTGGACGTGCGCATCGTGGCGGCCACCCACCACGATCTCAAGGAGCTCTCAGCCCTGGGCCGCTTCCGCTCCGATCTCTTCTATCGGCTCAACGTGGTGGTTCTGAACGTGCCTCCCCTGCGCGAGCACCCCGACGACATACCCCTGCTCGCCCAGCACTTCACCCAAATCTACGCCGAGCGCCTGGGCAAGCCGGCGCCCACGCTCTCGCCGGAGTTCCTGGCCGAATTGAGCGAATACCGCTTCCCGGGCAACATCCGCGAGTTGGAGAACCTTGTCGAGCGGGCGATGACCCTCTCCAACGGCGAGGTTCTCACTCCTCGCGATCTCCCTCGGGAAATACGCGAGGCCCCGGCCGGGGCGGAGGGAGCGGACGGCGGGCCGGGCGGCCTGCCCACCCTGGAGGACAAGGAACGGCAATACGTGGCCGAGGTGCTCGCCCACACGGGAGGCAACCGCACCAAGGCCGCCGAGATACTGGGCATCGACCGGGTGTCCCTGTGGCGCAAGCTGAAGAAATACGGGCTGGAGTCTTGAGGACCTCGCGGGCCGGATTCCGGCGCGCCGAAAATCGCGGAAACGGTAAAGCTGCACACGAGGTGAAGCCGATGGTAGCGCGAATCTTTCCCTTCCTGACCTGGTTCAAGGGCTACAACCTGGCCAAGCTGCGCATGGACGCGGTTTCCGGCCTCACGGTGGCCCTGGTCCTGGTCCCCCAGTCCATGGCCTACGCCCAGCTGGCCGGCCTGCCTGCCCACTACGGGCTTTACGCCTCCTTCCTGCCACCCATGCTGGCGGCCATGTTCGGTTCCAGCTACCAGTTGGCCACCGGTCCGGTGGCGGTCGTCTCGCTGATGACCAACGCCTCCCTGGCCCCCCTGGCCACCGCCGGCAGCGAGGCCTTCGTGGCCTACGCCATCCTGCTGGCCCTGATCGTGGGGGCCTTCCAACTGGCCCTGGGCGTACTGCGCCTGGGACTGGTGGTGAATTTCCTTTCCCACCCGGTGGTGAACGGCTTCACCAACGCGGCGGCCATCATCATAGCCACCAGCCAGCTCTCCAAGATGTTCGGCGTCAGCGTCGATGAGGCCGAACATCACTACGAGACCATCCGGCGGGTGATCGAGGCGGCCATGGTCTTCACCCATTGGCCCTCGCTCATCATGGGCGTGGCGGCCTTCTGCCTGATGACGGTGCTCAAACGAATCAACCCGCGCATCCCCTACGTGCTGGTGGCGGTGGCCGTGGCCACGATCATATCCTGGGCCGTGGGCTTCCAACACGACCTCAAGGCACCGTTGGCCGCCTTGCAATCGCCCCGGGCCGCCGAGTTGATCGCCCACTTCAATCAGGCCGTGCGTCACGGCGACGAACATGCCGCCGAGCGGGTGATGGTGAACAAGGCCCAGATGGATGCGGAAAAGGCCTATGGCGAGCGCTCCCTGGAGGTGCTCAAGCTCCAACACCAGGCCGCCTTCATCAACATGCAGATCGAGGAGGACAAGAAGGAGGCGCGCCTGGCCCGCCGGGAGCTGCGCTACATGATCTTCGAGGCGGTGCCGGGACCGTCCGGCCCGGTTTTCCATGACAAGGGCGCGCCCCCGGCCGGAGCCCAGACAGACGGGCGCGCCTGGCGCCTTCGCGTGGGCAATGGCCTGCTCAAGGAAGATGCCCTGACCATGATCGGCGGCGGCGCGGTGGTGGGCAGCATACCCCCCGGCATGCCTTCCCTGGCCTTGCCCGAGCTGGATTTCTCCGTGTTGGGCCAGCTCTTCCCCTATGCCGCCATCATCTCGCTCCTGGGCTTCATGGAGGCCATCAGCATCGCCAAGGCCATGGCCGCCAAGACCGGCCAGCGTCTGGACCCCAACCAGGAACTGATCGGCCAAGGCCTGGCCAACATGCTGGGCTCCATGTCCAAGGCCTACCCGGCCTCGGGCTCCTTCTCGCGTTCGGCGGTGAACCTCCAGGCCGGGGCGGTGACCGGCATGTCAAGCATCTTCACGGGATTCACCGTGCTGCTGGTGCTCCTGTTCTTCACCCCCCTGCTCTATCACCTGCCCCAATCGGTGCTGGCGGCGGTGATAATGATGGCCGTGGTGGGCCTGGTCAACGTCAGCGGCTTCATGCACGCCTGGAAGGCCCAATGGTACGACGGCCTGATCTCCATCATCTCCTTCCTGGCCACCCTGGCCTTCGCCCCCCACCTGGACAAAGGCATCATGATCGGGGTGGTGCTTTCCCTGGGCGTCTTCCTCTACAAGAGCATGCGGCCCAAGGTGGCGGCCCTGGCCATGCACGAGGACTGCTCCCTGCGCGACGCCGAGCACTTCGGCCTGCGCCAGTGCGAGCACATCGCGGTGGTGCGCTTCGACGGCCCGCTCTTTTTCGCCAATTCCAGCTTCCTGGAGGATAAAATCACGGAACGGATAATGACGATGCCTCGGCTCAAGCACCTTCTGATCGTCAGCAACGGCATCAACGACATGGACGCCTCGGGGGAGGAAACGCTATCATTGGTGGTGGACCGGGTGCGCGCCGCCGGCTACAAGATCAGCTTCTCAGGGCTCAAGGAAAACGTGTTGCAAGCCATGCAGCGCACGCATCTTCTCGCCAAGATCGGCCAGGAGAACATCTTCCCCCTGGCGGCGGCGGCCATCGCCGCCATCCACGCCGACGCCCACAAGGGCTCCGACGAAAAGAATTGCCCCCTGGTCACGGTCTGCCCGCTCCAAGATCGGA